>CAZPYG010000200.1:0-9073 GCA_964590465.1 uncultured bacterium
CCATTAGGGGGAATAGAAGATTTAGACCTTCCTTCCCCTTTTGATTTCCCTGATTTAACACAGCAGGACTTAGAAGAATCTTGGCAAGATTTATCTGAGGAATTTTATCCCGATACTTCACCCGATGAATTGACGGATTACTCAGAAGTCCCTGAAGAGGATTTCGTACCCAGAAGAAACCCTTTAACGGGTGAAATAGACGAGACTAAGCCTGAAGTTCCCTACTGGGCTTTACCCGATGACGAGTGGTTGATTACTCCCTCCCCCGGCTATGAATTCCCCGGGGAGGATACAACCAAGGAACCGCCTAAGGTGGGTGTTCCCTATATTCCTATAGGTGGAATTGACCCAGAAACGATTAAGCCGATAATTGATATCCCCGAGTTACCCACCTTCCCGAACATTCCGCCCCTGGTAGACCCCACCGAGTGCCCCCCCTGCGTGCCCCCCGAACCGTTAGGCTGTGACCCCTGCGAAAAGCTCGACCAGGTGCTCGCCATGCTGGAAGCGTTAGGCCCGAGTGATGCCGACCTGGTAAACCGCATCTACGCGATACTGGGCGGTGATCGCTGGTATCCCAATGATGCAGGGCCAAACTTTGATATTGATGCAGAGGCGGCGATCAATGTATCTCGAACGAACATCTATTCCGATGACGAACAAGAGGACACCAATACAGTTACAGCCACCGATTTAATTACCCTGCTTCAGATAAATGCTGCGGTTCAATACCAGCGCTCTGGCTTTCACCGTCTGCCTGCCGTCGTCCCCGAGAACCTGGCCAACGATGACCCCAGCAACGACCCCAACATCAGAATTGTGGATGCCATGAGCTGGCAAGAGTGGCTGCTGAAACAGTTGGATCAACTGATGGGTGCCTGGCCTCTAAATATCAAATACAAGGATGCAGAAGGGGAAGAGTCCACAATTGAACTGGCCAATAATTCAGAAGCCCTGGCTGAAATTTATGGTTTACTGCTGACCTCAGCAAACGAGTTAGATGTTCAAACAGAGCTATCATTCAAAACCGTAACCGAGGCTATCGCCGCCAAAGTTGCCGCCACTAATGCCTATGACTATGCAAAAGCGAATGCAGAATTTTTGGGCTACAAAGGCAATTCAAAAGACAAAGAAATTGCCCTTTCCATCACACCAGGGGCAAAAAACCTGAAGGATTCTCTGAAAGAAGGCAAGAAGAAAATCGCCCGCTGGAAAAACGAAGACTCATTAGATTTAGTCGGTCTGGTTAGCAAAGTTCTGTTCTCAGCAGAAATCATAAAAAGTGTGTTCTACCAGCAGTATGACCCTGACAAAGGGCTATACGGTGAGGGGTTAGCCGATAGGCGGGAGGAGACAACAGGCAATGAAGAAGACCAGTGGCGGGCATTTCTTGACGAACTCAGGAACCCTACAGGCGTTCGCTATAACGATTTGAACCCCAGACCAGATATCTCAAACCTGGCCCAAGAAGAAGTGGACGAAGACTAATGGGAGCAATTGCGATCACGCGGTCGGTACTCAAATCCCAGGCCGTTAGAGCCCTGATTGGCGAACGAACAGTAGACTTTTTTGCCTACCTCACCACCGACGAAGACGAAGGCGGTATTTTGGGCTTCATCGGTGGAGTCATTAACTTTGCCATTAAGCTCATTGGCTTTGTTTCAAGGGTGGTGTTCAACGTCGGGCGCTGGTTTCTCAGAAATGTGTGGGATATCATTCTGACCGTCAGCTTTGAGATCGCCTATTTCGATTGGAACCAAACCGACGAGCAACTGATGTCTCAGATGGAGAATACCAACGTGCAGATTGCCGCAGCCGCCGGTGAGCTGCTGGGTGTGGGTTCGGTCTGGCTGGTTAGTATAGGTCTGGCGGGTCTGGCCACCATGAAGTGGCCCGTCATCGCCGGTAAGGTGCTCCTTGATCTGGCCGAAGAAGGCGGCGACGAAATTCGGGCAGAGTTGCGCGGGTTCCTTACCGCTACTAGAAACGCCCTGGCCCGTAACTACGTTTTGGGTACTTTCCTGACGGCGCGGCAGCTCCATCTATTTGGGCTGAAGCCGGTAGAAGCCGAGCGTGAACCCTGGACCATCGCCGGGGCCATTGAAGAACGGGTTGAGAGCATCGACAATCAAGCCCTAGAAGCCTTCGTCGAAAATTTCCTTGAAGGGGCCACCGACGCGATCATCGAAGTGGGCTACGTCGTCACCTACAGCATTGAGGACTTTTACCGGTCCCAAGATATGGCCAACCAGACCCAGCTAGGGCCACCGCGAGGCGTTAAGATTGCCCCCGATGAACGCAAGAAAGATGAGTTTGTCGTCATCACAGGCCCCCAAGAGCTGGCCCAACAGCAGGTAGAAACCGTCCTGAACCAGCACCGTTTTGTACATAACCGCGATTTGGGCCAACTGGTGGGGATGCCTGCCAGAGATTACCTGCGGGGCGGCGTACAGCTGCGGAAGCTGGAGATGGTGTTTAAATCCAAACAAACGCCCCCCTGGATTGCTCCACCAGGGGAAGAGGCCATTAAGGAGGTCTCCTACTCGATACCGGAGGTAGAGTTTAATCTGACCTGGAATGAGCTGAAATTAGCCGGTCGTCCCTGGCTGTGGGGACGGCATTACTGCAACGCTAACCTTGAGGGCGGGCGCAAAATGAGGGTGCATGGAGCCACCGCAGACGAGGCAGAAGACAAACTTCGAGAGCTGGCGGCATTGTCACGGCTCAACATTCTCACCATTTCAACCGGAGAAGAGAAGCAACGCCCCAATACCCTCAAAAAGTACTCAACCCGCATGTACCCGGCCTACGCCACGCTGCTGGTTAGACGCCCAACCTATGACCAGCGGGGCATTTCTGACCTATCAGGGCAAACTTATAGTCAAGAAGAGATCCGCATTGACTTGTGGCCTGATACTGAACCCCCAGGAGTTGTAGCGCTGTAATGGATTTGATTCTCTGGTACAAACTGAGCACCAGAAGCAGGCGTGCCCTCAAACGAAAGACCGGCAAGTTTGGTAGACCTTA
The DNA here is from genome assembly GCA_964590465.1 of uncultured bacterium. Taxonomy (GTDB): domain Bacteria; phylum Cyanobacteriota; class Cyanobacteriia; order Phormidesmidales; family Phormidesmidaceae; genus CAZPYG01. The sequence continues at coordinate 3,028 of CAZPYG010000200.1, forward strand.
CCGTTATTCACCCAGAGGAAACTTATTAGCCCGGTTAAGCCGTGAAACAGGGCTATCAATCACTGATGTTTATATTCAACTCCTCAAAGAAAGAGAGTATTTCTTGAGGAAAATGTGAAGATTTTTAGAGCGCAATTAGCATGTGCTAATACGCCTCCTAATAGGGCGTGTTGTTAGCACAGGGTATTTTCACGGACTTGCCTCTCTAACTTCGGCTGATTATTGTTGACTTGTCCAACTTTTCAAAACCTCGTTAAAGGACATTCAACAATGGCAGCTATTCTTCCTACAGATATCATTCCTAACTACAGCAGCGACGGAACGGATATCACCATTCCCCTGACAGATTTACCCGGTTTGGAAGCAGCAGAAGCTAACGCCGCAACGGGTGACGGGCGCAAAGTGGCTTATGAACTCGTGCGGGCAATTCACTCTAATTTGCAGGCCCTGGATGATGCCGCCAAGCCTACCCAATTTTTGACTTCAGAGAGCACCCCGACCGGCCAGGGACCAAACGAAGTGCGGAAGGCTTATACCTTCACCTTTGACGTGAATATCTCTGCGGTTGATGTTGCAGAAGAACCAGCTTAATCCCTGGTGATTTAGGTTAGGGGGCTTTTTTCTTCACGCAGTTATTGAGCAATTAGACTATGGCAGCTAAAAGTACACCGTCAACAACGCAATATGACCCCAAGCGAGGGGTCTATGTAAAGCCGTTCTCCTCGGCCACTATCCTCTACGGTTTCAAGACTAACGTTCGACAGAGCACCAGTACCGAGTGTGGGCACATCGCTGTAGACCCTGACAACCTGCCGAATAATCTGGTCTTTGGGGCCAATGCCCCCAAGCCAGGGCGGGCAACTCGGCAGACCACCACCGGCAGCGAGAGCAGCTTTTATGACATCTCGAAGTATGGGGCATTAAAGCAGAACGGCTATTCCCTGAGCAGGCCCAGCTATCGGCTGCGGTCATCGGGGCGGCGCAGCTACACCACCTACGTCACCATCGGGGCTAATGAGTCTGGTGCCGGTGGCGTGAAATATGCCTGGAACATGCCCAAGTCGCTGTACGACCAGATTGAAGGTGAATTAACCGCTCTGGGCATTCGAGTGGCTGACGGCTCGGAAACTGATCTGGTCTTTGGGGCCAGCTCTCCCAAGCCGCCCAAGGCATCCAAGGTAATCCTGGAGGGCACGGGCAGTAAGACGCTAAGCACCTTCTATGACCCCAGTAAATCAGCTCTGCCAGAAGGCTGGAGCGGTGCTGGTAAGCAGTACATTAACGTCGGCTAATCTCAATGGCAGGCCCCCTAATTCTCCCTGGAGATCCGATGTTTGACCTGACGCTGGCCACGGCCATACCCCCCGGCTGGCGTCAGACTGCTGACCAGTGCGGCCAGCAGGTGGCTTTCGTAGCAGCCCCTGGTAGCAGTGGGCTGTTACGACCGGCCACACCAGAGGAGTTAATCGACTACCTGGAAGGGGGAGAATATGACGACCGGCAGGCAGAGCTAGAGGACCAGGACAATGAGCAGCTGGTTTTATATGGGCCAGATATCGCCTAAACCGGTGTGGCAGTTGTGGCCCTACACCACAGAAGGAGAGCTATTCAGATTGACCCACATTTTCAATGTGGCGGGCTATTTTATCCCTCGGGGAATCATTACCCAATTTTGGGATAATGACGAAATTAAGCCAGGGGTGCGTATCTACGCAAAGGAAATTTCCGAAGATTTAATCGAGCTAAAAATTCCAGATGCCTATAAGCAGGCAGGCCATAACTTACGGCATATTGGGGTTTTAATGTTCACGCCATACATGCCAATTACCCCCACCTATGAGTGGGCGCTAGGCTTAGAAGTGTTTGACCCTAACGGCTAATGGACTCTGAAATACTCGCAAAATTAAAAGAAATTGAGGAAAAAATAGATCATTTAACGAGGAAGATAAATGACTCTATTGAGCTTTATAGAACAATTCAGATTTTTGATGAGGAACAGCTTCGGGATGTTTATAACGAACTCAAGGCGCTAAAGCAGCCACCCCAATGAGCATTCTCATTTTGTTATGCGAAAAAGGAATGCCGTGCGACTATTCAGACGAGGAAATTCATTACAACTCGGCTGAAGCTCCCGACCGTGGATACTGGCTTTGGGGAAGAAGCGAAAATTGCGACCTGGTGATCGAAAGCCGTGCTGTATCGCGTGAGCACTGCACGATCAGTTATTCGCCCTCCCGTGAGCAGTGGGAGTTGACAGATCAGCACTCTACCAACGGCACCTGGCTTAATGGCAAACAGATTAAGCCAAAAGACCCAGAACCCTTGCAGCCAGAAGTGAGATTTACCCTGGGGACGCTGCCGTTTGAATTTGTAGTGCTGGAGGAGTTTGACGACACCCTTAGCGATGCCGAAATGGAGGGCGAGCCCACCGTAGCCAGCACTGAGCCATTGGTGGCCACCAGCACCAATAAGACCCTTGGAGATAGCCTCTATGACCTGACAAACTGGCTCATCTCTGGCCAAACCCTGCTCGGGCGAGCCTATCGGCTGGGGGTGGCAATGGTGCTAACGGTGGTAGCAACGGTAGTGATCGGCGCGTTGTTTTTGTGACGGCTGCGGGGCCAGGTGGGGACAAACTTCCCAATGAGCCAAAGGGCTGATTTACCCGGCAGCAAAACACGGGCACTCTAAGCACAGTGAGTGCCCGTGTTTTGCTATGGCAAGTTTCTTTTTGGCGGTGTTGTTGTTGGTGCTGCTGTGGTGGGCACTGCACCAGCGAGAGTATCTAAAGGGGAATGTTGATCGGCCCTTCTTTTCCTGGGGGCGGCCACAGAAACCCGCTGCACCTCCACCGGCTGAGGAGCAGCGCCCAACCTACCAGCGCAAACGCCGCCAGCGACCGGCGAAGCCCTCCGCTAGCGACATTAACGACGAACTACAGCAGGCAATTCACAAAATTACGATCTATACCCATAATCGAGATGTGTCGGCGCGGCTGCTGAGGGAGGCATTTGAACAGAACCCCGACCAACCGACGCAGTACTGTGTGACCCGTGTCCTTGAAAAGCTGATGAGAGACCGGAGGGCATAAAAACCTGGTGCAGTTAGCACAGGCGATAATAGAGCTGAACCAATCAGCCACCACCAGCCACCATGACCACCAGCAGCGACAACAACGACCGCCTAGACCGCATTGAGGCAAATCTTGAGCGGTTGTCTAACCAGCTAGACCGCATGGCCACAGAGGCCGAGAGCGGGCGCAAGTGGGAAGACAGAACCTGGGATGTGATCAAGTGGGTAGGTGGCATTTCGGCAGGGCTATCGATTAGCGCGGCCATTGCCCTGGTGGGGCTGGTGATTCGGCTATCTTTAGGCCAATAAGAAAGCCCCCGCTCTGGTATAAGCGGGGGCTTATTGGTGTGGTTGATAGTTGTAGATTAGGGCCTATTTTTTAGGCTTGTCGGTTTTTGCTGGTCTAATCGGAACTTGCCGGTCAGGATTTTTCGGCATATCAAAAAAGTCTCGATGCATTTTAGCGCAAGACTTTTCTTGATTGGCTTCGGTATCTTCTGCCCGGAGCTGGGTGACGCCAGCGCTAGCTCGATGGGTATAGAAGAAGCCTTCGAAATCCTGGTACACGGAGACACTCTCTTCATCTCGATGAAGGCCAGCAATTAGGCGACTACCCTCTGGCACCTGTGGCACTGCCACCCCAGAGCACTCGCAAACATCGTAGATACCCTCAAAGAACACCGAGACCTGGCCATCTGGCATCATACAAATGTGCTCTCCAGAGGGAACCGCGATCATCATTTTTGGGGGAGTGGGGATAGGCTGAATGCCCAAAGCCAGGATACGGCCTAATCCGGGATTGTTTTCGTAGGTCATTGCGTTATCTGTGGTTGCTTCCTGATTCATTTGTATCACCTGACTGGCTAAACGACTGTTCACGGGCTAACGATTCACCCAAGCTGCGGTAATGCTGCTGAATTGCATCGTGCAGCTCTTGGGCCATTTGTAGGATGTGGGGTGGGGTGTCCTGGCTCTCCCTGACGGCAATGAGAAACCCATTGCAGGTGGGAGGGCAGATGTAGGCACTCAGGCAGGTGCGCGGGTCTGTCTGCCGGTGGTCGGTGGCCACTGAGATCAACTGAGAGCAAACATTCTCCATATCCCGCATAAACATGGCCCGGTGGTGGCCACTGGCAAAGGGCTGGTCAGGCATTAGCCGCGTGCTCCTGTTCAAACACCACATCAAAGTAAGCGGTTGAAATCAGCTTTTTGAGCTGTTCAACGTGCTGCCAGGCCTCATTGCGACGGCGAAAACGGGCGACAGGCACCCATTTGCTGGCAGCGGTAGCGTTACCCGGCAAAATGAACACCACCCAGGGGGCAGTGGGCATTGGTTCGCATGGCAAACAAGCCCCCGGTGTGGGGGCTTGGGTATCGGGCATCATAGGGTTAGCTCCTAAGTGAGTAATCGCAGGAGTAGAGCTCTCACCTCTACCCCTGTTTGGACCAGCTTTAGTGGATAGCATCAGCGAACCCCGCCGTAGATTTGGGCAATCAGCCGATCAATATGGGCCTTGTGCCCGGCTGGCTGAGTGGGCCGGTAAAACTCCCAGGCCTCACAACAACGATCAAATAGCGGCCAATACTCTGCCGGGAGGTGCCGCCGACACCTGACCAGGGCCTGCATGGTCAGCAGCTCTCGCTCAAGGGCAGGCAAGCTTAATGGGCGCAGCAAATTCACCTCAGGGATAGGGGCATTAGTGGTTAGCATTTAGAAAGCTCCTTTGATTACAGAGTGAGTCCCCAGGGGCGACGGGTGGAACTGCGGCCCCTGGGCTTGAACATTTAACGACTTGCCTGCCCCAGTTCATCGGGAAGGTCTTTCAATGTGATGCCATGAGGTTCCAAGGCATCAAGCAAGTTCTTGATTCCCTTGGTGGTAAATTGCGGTTCGCTTTTACCTGATTCCCATCGGCTAACAGTGGACGGATAAACCCCTAACAGGTTTGCAAATTGGAGCTGGCTCATTCCCAGCAGGATACGGAGTTGTTTCACCGGAGGATCACCTTCGGAATCGAATAACTTTCCATTAAGCATTGCATAATACTATGCAAAATGCAATCATTAGGAGGTTGCATTTTGCACACCCAAAAAACAACAGCGGGGAGCACTGCAAATTGCAAAGCCCCCCGCTTTATTTTCTCAATTCTTGCGATAGAGGGATACAGCTATGCGTGAAGCTTCAAGCCCCGACACCCAAATCACTAACAGAGGCCATCAATCTGGCGTGATTGATGGCCTCTGCATTTTTCGCCAGGTGGTTTCAAGCCCAGCACTCAAATTATGGAGCCGACTGTTTTAAGTATGCCTTTCAACATTAGAGAACACATTGAATTTGATCAGCGTAACCGGGCCACCTGCCCCAGCTGTGCCCTGGATGGCAAAAAGAAAAAGAACCTCTCACTCTTAGAGAGTGGGGCCTTTAAGTGCCATCGGGGCTGTACCCCAGAACAGATCCGCTCTGCCCTGGGGGCTGAGAAGAAGGCAGCTCTGCCACCGCAAACCGTACCGGCCCAACCAGCGGCCAAAGTGCTGGTACCGCCGCCCAAGGTCAAAGAAGCTACCGATCGCCTACTCAATCAAAGCACCCTGGCCCTACGCTGGCTGGTTGAGCGGGGCATATCTCCCGAAATGGCCGAGCACTACCGGCTGGGGGTGGTTCGGTGCAAGGTTGGCGATAGCAGTAAGCCCAGCAAGTACAGCCACCTTCCGGCGATCACCATCCCCATTCCTACTCAGGACGGTTCCGCCTACTTCCAAAAGAAGCGGGTAAGGCCCTGGGAAGCCGCCGAAAACCAGCCCGATGGATACCAGGCATGGTCGCAATATGGCATTCCGGCTCAAACGTACATAACCCACCAGCCCGAGAAGCCTACCCAAACCTGGCTCTGTGAAGGTGAGTGGGATGCAATGTTACTGGGCTGGGCTGTACGTCATTCTGAGCTGAAAAATAACGTACAGGTCGCCTGCTTCA
>CAZPYG010000201.1:0-9058 GCA_964590465.1 uncultured bacterium
GGCTTAAAGGTCTCTGGTGCTGAATCCTGATACATGCAGAATGGTTGCAGACAGCGATTCTTGCTTAAGCTGAAGTCATCGGTTTATTCCTAATGGCTGATGGCGTTATCCTAAAGCTTCGCGGTCGGCTTCCGGCGGGGGTGAAAGAATGGAATATTGGGAATTTCTGCTGCAACAGGAGGGCGATAGCAACTGGCTTCCCCTCGATACTTCGCAGATGGAAATTTTAGAGGGGCGTTATCGCATCATGGCTCACTGCAGTCAGGCTGAAACTCCCGTTGAAGTTTATGTCAGTCAGTTGTTGACCGAACAGTCGCCCCCCAAAAGGCGCAGCCTGAATCGTCAGGGTAAAACCAATGAAAATGGCCTGATGGTAGTGCTCCCCTTCACCCGCCTTACGGCTGGTATCTGGGACATTTACTGCCAGGGGCCTACACCCCCAGGGAAACCAGACCCCAACTCCACGCAGTCGGACGCTGGGGCTCCAGAACCCTGGCGCTATGCCATCCAACTGCGGGTGCTGCCCCAGGATGTAGGCGAAGATGGAGACTGGTTTTCCGACGATGGCCGTTCCAACGTTTTAGAGGGAGCAGGGGATACCTCCAGTCTGGTTGCGGAAGCCAGAGAGCCGGGGATGCTAACCCCCACTGCAGCGACCTGGGCCGATGTTGATCTTCAACAGGTAGCGGTAGCCATGGATCAGGCTCCCCTTACCCTGGCCCCTGGCGATGAAGAAATTGGTTCCCTTTACGCCCTTGCGCTGTCTCAAACAGCCTTCATGGCGAGTCAGGAGGTCCCCATTGCGTTAACGGGGCAGGTCAGCAGCGTTGTGGAAGGGGAATCGTGCTCGGACATGGCACTGGTTGCCAGACTTTCTGATCCCCAAACGGCTCAGACCCTTACCCTGGCTCCTTTTTCTCTAACTGAGAAAACGTTACCATCATCATTTGCCATTAACCTGGCCCTGCCGGAAGGTCTGGCAACCCGCCTGCTGCTGGGGGAACTGGCCCTGGTTTCCTGGCAGGCTGGGGCATCGAATTTGCTGGCAATCCAGCGGTTTACAGTGACTGTCGACCTCGCCGCACTATTTGACGAAATCGCTAACCGGGCTGAGACCGAGGCAGATCTGGATTTAGTCTTTGCTCCCGATAAACTATCCCCCACCAGCGACCCCACAGATGCTGCAACCCAAGGGGAAGCCGGGGACCTGGATGCCCTCTTAACAGTCGATTTTCCTGTTGCTCCCCCGCGGTCGGTACCCACCATTACCCTGCCCCGCAGCCAGCCAACGATTCCTCCCAAAATTTACTATCCCTCCCCCCACGAAATCAGCGCCCGTCAGCCAGCATTACCCCCCCTGGGACGACCCAAACCACTGGCCCAACCCAGGCCCAATGATGCCAGCTCCTCGCCCCATGGCTCAGAGGCGTCCGGTACCGCGGCGACAGATTCCTCAACCGAAACCTCCCCTGGAACGGTTGACTCTGGGACCCCTGCCCAACCGGCGGCGTCCAAGGGGCTGAACCTACCCCCGCTTCAGCGGGCCGCCGCCGCCCAAAACGTTGGACCTGCGGGGGATGCAAGCCGTACAGGGCCATCCTCTACCGTTCCCGATGGCACGGGGGGGGACCAGGCTCAGAACGAGGGTGAGACCTTAATGTTGCCGTCCCATGAAACCATGGGATTTCAGGCTTTAAATTTACAGGAGCGGTTCTGGACCCGGTTGAATGATCTGGCGATAACCCTTCAGCAAGAGGCCAACCAAGCCCGGCAGGAAGATGGTGAAGCCGCATCCGCCAGGGCCCTGGATCAGGATCAGGATGAGCCACCGCCCTTCGTTCCGTTTGCCGGCGAAGTCGTCATCTACGAAGATGCTGAGACTCCAGCCGCCGAGTTAACTCCGGAAGCTGCTGTGGCGTTGGTGAACCGCCTGCAGAACCAGGAAGAGACTGAGGTCACGACTCCTCCCGTGCCAGAGATTGAGGTTGCCTCTACCAAGTTGGTGGCTGGAGAGACCGTGTTGCTGACCTTGCGAGTGCCGTATCATTTGAATCGGCTCTATCTCAAAGTTTGGATCACAGATCCCCAAACCCGCAGCCTCACCGATGAACCCCGGCAGATTACCCACTTAGCCCCCAATGGCCGTGGTCAGCTCGAAGGGTCGATTCAACTTACCGTTCCCATGGGTTGTTTAGAGGTTTGGCTGGAGGCCATTTCTGTAGATATGGTGACTCAGCAGGAAAGCTATAAAGCCTCGGTTACTTGTTCGGTGAATCCCCTGGGTGAAGATTTTTCTGATTCCCTGGACGAATTCGAGCTTTAAATCCAGGCCCTTTAGCTTTGAGCCCTTGAGTATTCCATCTACAAAACTGTCCTATTCCGGTGCTCTTGCCCTCATCCTCCCCTCAAAATAAGTAAGATGCGCCCAAATTACCCGGTTTTACAACTGAATGTAGCGGTTTGCTAAGAATAATTAAGGAAATATGGGCAAAATTGGTGTCACTTAAACCCCTTGCCCGTAAAATGAATGTCGGTTTGCCGCTCCCAGATTCCTTTGGTCTCGCAGAAGCTTGGCCCTGGAAGTTATTGGGGTAATCAGGAAATTCTGGTCGTTTCTTCAGCTATTGGTTGTTCTCATCGGCATCAAATTCAATATATGAGTCATCAACATTGCAAGATCGTTTGCAATCTCCCTGATACACACAATCACCAGATCACGTCCTAGGAAGGGTGAAATATGAATCTATCTTCTAGTTTTAGAGCCTTAGCGCTAACGGCAGCTACTATCGGCCTATTCAGCAGCGTTGGTGAAGCATCTTCCGGCTCGACGGAGTTTCAACCTGCGGGGTTAAATCGCCTTCAGCTGGCTCAAACCTTTGGTAATACGCCAGTCAATCAAGATGACATCCTGGTTGTTGCTGTACCGGGTGCCTCTGCTCAGCCCTGGAGGCTGTTTGTTGTCGAGCAAATTGCGTCTTCCCCTGAATGCTGGAGCATTGTCAACCCGGGGGGGGAACCCACTCAGGTCGATCCGATCTGGACAACCTTTGACTTCTCGGGGGTTTGCCGCCTACACCGAGATAGCAACGGCTATGCGGTCTGGGCCGCTGGCGATATTGGCCCTGGCGGTCTCTTCGAACTCAACGAACGAGACGGCGAAATTCTGCTGCAGTACCGCACCAGCCTTACCGGACGCGATCGCTTCACCATTGGCCGCACCAACGGCATTGCCCCCAATGGATTCACTCAAATTGACCTGGATCCCGGCTGGACTCTAACTAAGCGGACCTATGAAGGGCAAATCGTCGGGTCTAACTTGGTGTATTTCACCAACGATAAGACCGTTGCCCAGCTGCTGGCCGAGGATGGCGAAGTCGCTACGGGGCCATCTGAACCGAGCCGACCGACGACTCCGGCTGACCTGCCTTTCAACGATATCTCGGGTAATATTTACGCTCAGGAAATTGTCCGGGCCTCAGAACTTGGTCTGGTTTCGGGATTTTTCGAAGATGGCACGTTTAGACCCAGAAATCCTTTAACCCGTGAGCAGGGTGTTTCTATTGTCATGGAAGCCGCTGACCAGGTGCTGCCCACCTCGATTCTGGCCACAATTCCTCAGTCGGTGTTTGGTGCTCCCTTCCCCGATGTCGCTCAAGATCGCTGGAGCGCCTTGAAAATTGAGCAGGCAAAAGCCCTCGGGCTAGTTACCGGAGACTTTGGCACCGGCAATTTCCGTCCTGCTGATAATCTGTCTAGGGCTGAGTATATGGCCATGTTGAGCAAGCTGGCTCGGCTATCAGAACTGGCTAAAGAGGCTGATGCAGAAGGGACGACCCCCATGGCTGATGATGCCTCCGAGTTAATTCCTAACATTGCCGACCCACCCACCTTTAACGATATCAACGGTCACTGGGCTGAGGCTGTCATCACTGAAATGGCCAGCTTCTGCCGGATTGCCACTCCCCTGAATGAAACGGGAACTAATTTTGCTCCCGAGATGGACATCCAAAGGGATTATGCAGCGGCGGCGGCGGTGCGATTGGTAGACTGCCCGGCAGCCCGTACTGGAGATTAGGTGTAAGCCATTGCCACGGCTTGAAGTAAAGTTTAATCCCGTAGTTTTGGGTTGAATTTTGCAAGTTTGTATTGCCCATCCATTGGTTCCCCATGGGTGGGTATTTTTTCTGTAGATGTAGCTAAGAGATTAAAATCTCCAGCTAATTTCCCTGGGGGAGAGTGCCCGAGTGGTTCTTGGAGTAGTATTGAGCCGACTACATTACGTCCAGGTCGAAACCGCAGCTTTGCCTTGGGGGAGTTGTGCGCATCGATTTGGACTAGGTTTACGAATGATTTGCCCATGAATTCAGGCGCGTACCAACGCCGAATGAGCTACCGACTGCTGCTAACTACCCTGTGGGCAACGCTGTTGTTGCTAGCGGTAGAAGCTATCGGTGGCTGGGCAAATCAGTCTTTGACGTTATTGTCAGAGTCCCTGCATACCCTGGTGGATGGTTTTAGTACCGTCCTTAGCCTGGTGGCCATTAACTCGCCCCAACGACAGATGGGACGAGAAGTCTGGGGCCATGGCCGGGCCGAGGTGGCGGGAACTTTAATGTTGTGTGCCTTTCTGGGGTTTACTGGCGTCAGCTTACTGCTCATTGCCCTCCGGCAGGTATTGGCAGCGCTGACCGGGGCAACAGATTCGTTTCCTGTGGACATTGAGCCCAGGGTGTTGCAGTTTACGGCCACTATGGTCATCCTCAACGTGGCGTTGGGAATTTATTCCAGCTTTCAAGCTCGCACGCTGGATAACCTGCCTCTCAAGCTCAATACAGAGCATTTTCTGAAAGATGCCTGGCTCAGTATTGTCATGTTGGTTGTGCTGCTGGCGGTGTGGCAAAATCAGCGCTGGCTGGATGCGATATTTGCGATCGGACTGCTGCTCAGCCTATCCCGCAGCCTGTGGCGAGTGCTCAACGCCCAACTACCGCTACTCCTCAGACCCACCGCCATAGCCCCCGAAGCGATCGCTCCCATTGTTGGTTCGGTGCAGGGTATTACCCGCTGCATGAGCATTCGCTCTCGGGGCATGGTGGGTCGTCAGGTGTGGATTGAGTTGCGACTCGCTGTGCATCCCGAGTTCTGGGAAGCTCGACTGGCCCTGGAAGAGCAAATCGAAGCCCTGCTGCGACAAACCTACGGCCCCCTGAAAACCGATATCCACTTTGTCCAGACCCGCACCCAGCAAAACCTCTTTACCGACCCGCAGAATCCGTACGATCCGCCGTCATCGAGGGGGTCGGGGTGGATGTGAGGAGAAACCTACATCGGCCCTAAATACTGGGTTAGATACGGCGAAAACACCTCATAAATCAACGTCAACGGCTTGCCGTGGTGCCAGAACAGGTAGTGTCTGCCCCAAAACGGGCCTTTCTGGTCAAAAGCTTCTTCCAGGGCCGGGCATTCGCCAAAGTAAATCCCCTGCACATCTCGATATAGCTCTGTGCGCAACCGGGCCAGACTGGCCCAAATCGGCAGGGAGCGGTTCTGCAAGTATTCGTCCACATGGCTGGCTTCCCACCAGGAGGTGGCGTAGGCCAGACGCTGCCCCGACGCGGTGCGCAGCCAGACCTGACGGCGCAAGCGGGGACCAGGGACTACCCGAATAATGTCGGGGGCTCCATCCATATCCATGCCGACCGGGGACATGTCGATGACATCCACTTCGGTGCGCTCGCGGGTTAACAGCTGCAGATGGCGAGTCGGTGAACCATCGCCCAGCAGCAGCATTTGCCAGGCTGGGGCAAGCTGGTCGTGGGGTAGCCCCTTCTGGACGATGGGTTGTCCGGCCTGCCAGAGGGGACGTAGAGCGTACCAATCACGGGGGACGGCGGTGTCGTTAACGGGCTGTATTGCAGAAGTCAAAGGCGTTACAAAAGTTTATCTTCCTTCAGTTTCATCTTACCGTGCTTCAGTTGAGTAGATTAACAGGCTTGGCCCTGGCGGCAGACCGGCTATTTGCCCCTGCTTAATAACCGCCTTATTCTTAGGCGTGAACACGAATGCCCCTATGGACCGACGAACCCAACCCCCACAGGAGGTGATATGCAACTTTGATTCTGGCTATCTACCCTACTTCGGTGGATTAGGCGGAATAGAGGCGGGAGAGTCAGAATGAACTAACAACGCGATGAAACCGACCGCTGAGAGGTTCTCTGCTGAGTCTTTGAAATAATTTGCGGCGAGTGATGAGCAACGTTAGGCCGCTGCTACATAGCTACTGCCAATAAACTGCTTTGTAATGAAAGGAGACGTCATTGCCGAGAGCAGTCCACCATAATCCAGGTTGAATTTTACTTCACTGCCAACCTCGCAAGCAGAGTGATTGCTGTCAAGAACGACATGATCGCTGCTAGATCCCAGTATTTCCAGACCGTTACTAGGGCTTAAGCCAGATACTAGAATATCCTGCCTTCCCAAGGCGATAATGACTCTGCGGCGAATACCGCGATCGCGAAAGGTAGGAACAATCCCAAAAGCATTCTGACAAATCTCCCCAAATGGTACAGATGGCTTTTCTTTTGATTCGATCACTTCAGCAATCAACTTGAAGGCGCTGGTGTACAAGCCTGGAATGGCTTTTCGGTTGATGGTTTCACAACCTAAAAGAATCGATTCACCCAAACGCAAATTATTGATTCTCCCGACTTGCTGGGTGGATTCACACCATTCATAGTTGGCTGAATTACCGCCCGAAATTATTTCTAAATTAATTTCAAATTCTTTTTCAATCGCATCAGCTAATTTAGATAATTCCCCCATTTTTTGGGCATCTGGCTTAATTCCGCCGTAACAAGCCAAATTACAGCCGATGCCAATAATTTTAATGTTGGGTAAGCCAAGGATTGCTTTGATGAATTGGGAAAGGTCACAGGGAAGTATTCCCTCTCGCAAATCGCCCATTTCTACCATAATAATGATCTGATGGGTGGTATGGTATATCTTTGCATAGCGAGACAGTTCTCGCACAGTCTTAAGTTCAGTATTGAGGCTGATATCCACATTTCTAATTACAGCTTCTGCCTGACTTAAAGCTGTGCGTAGAAGCACAAACTGAGTTGAGACCCCTGCATTTTTCATTTCCTGAATATTTTCAATGCGCGAGTCGGCAATAAATTTCACTCCCCCTTGAATCATTGCCTTAGCGATTTCAGGATTCCCAAGGGTTGCTTTGGAGACCCCCATCAGGGAAATTCCTTTTTTTTCATGGAGTTCGGATAGTATCCGAGCATTATACCGAATTTGAGATAGAGCAATCTCTATCCTTGGCAATAGCGCTTTCATCTATATTTGTCTACGAATTTTGTGTCTACCTAATTGCCAATATGGGTATTCTTTCTAAGCCTACCCGCGTGATTTTTTGGTTCAGATTTGGAAAGCGATCGCTTAAACTTTGAATTAGCTTTTGACACCCGTAGTTCAATACATCGGTTGTTGGTAAGCGCAAACGGCTTTCATAGTCCTCAATAATTGTCAGGGTTTCTTTCCTTGTTAGATTTTCGTGATTTAACGCGATCGCAATCACGGGAGATTGAGCGATGGCTTCAATCAGTTGAATTTCCCTCTCAATAGTAGGCATCACTAAATCAGGGAAATCACAACGAAATTTTCGGGCAGGGGGATGTTGCAAGATAACCCCATCAGGCACACTTCCCTTCAAAATACCAATAGAACTCATAAAGGCAGGATGGCTAACTGCACTTTGTCCCTCGACTAAAATAATGTCGGGATTTTCGTTTTCAAAAGCCTGAACAACAGCACTTTCTAATTCACCGATCACGAATTGGGAAACAAGCGCATCCATGGATACACCATACTTTGCCCCCTGCATCAAGCTAGTTTGCCCTGTCGCGATCATGACCGATTTCAACCCTAAATTGCTTAAGGCTTTGTTGAGTTCCACTGCGGTAGTCATTTTCCCACAGGCACAATCGGTGCCTAAGATAGCAATTACCGGAACATCTACTTTAGATATTTGACCAGTAAAGATATGGGAATCTTTCAATGCTGGCGGTTTTCTAATATCTTTGATTTGGACATTGTGCTTGACCGCCATATCGACAAATTCTTGATCTTCGGAGAAAAATTGATGAAGACCATTAATGATATCCATTCCTTTTGCCATCGCTTCTAGAATCAGACACCTTTCCTCTGGGGATATATAGGTATCCAAGGGTGCTTTGCCATAGATGTAACAGTCTGGAACTGCTAAAAGGTTACTCAAAGATTCATCTAAAGTAGCAAAAATGGGAATATTACTCTTCTGATCTCCCAGTGCTTCCCCTGCATCTTGACCGGCTAATGAACTATCAATAACTCCAACAATGGTATAGATTTCAGAATGCCTAACTAGCCCTGCGGCTGTTTTTCCATCTGCTAAGCCAAATTCTTTATCACAGTAAACCAGTGCTGTCTTTTTAACGATTGACATTCAATTAATTTCCTTTAGTTTGTATATCAAGATCCTAAGCAACACAAGCAAATTCTTGGAAACTGCAAAGCTTCTCAAAAACCTCAGCCTCCATCTATAGACAAAAAGTATATTCCAAACTTTGTCTAATTTGAAGCCGATAATTTATTTGTGTTCATCAAAAAGATAGGTCTTGAAAGCGATGAAATTCAATAGATCCTTTAGAAAGCCTAAATGTAGATTCTGTAGCGAAAATCTCAAGCCCTAATTGAGTTTCAGCTTAAACTTAGCGTGCACTAAGTGTAACACAAGCTACTATTTTCCATTAGGTTTCCTAACAAAATACGGCACCGGAACGGGAGAAAACTTGCCTGCGGTGTCTCACAGATACCTTCGCCCGGTTAGCTCAATCGTTAAGACCTTTCTAGACAAACAGGACCTGAGCGATATTCGCGTCGCCATCGCGTTGATTCATCAAAAGCTACCGTTTCTGGTCAATCTAACCGCCAAAGAACGCCACCACCTCTTAAAAATGGCCTTAATCATGGTTTCGGCCAAGGGGTGGTTCAAACGGCATCTAAAAGATAG
>CAZPYG010000202.1:0-9011 GCA_964590465.1 uncultured bacterium
GAGACAGAAGGGTTTACTCAACTCGCCGTCTGTCCTGCTGCAAAAAGCTGGGCAGCGGTCAGGCTCAGTTCTGGAAACTGGGGCGAGGTGATGGCTTGTTCTGCCGTGACAGTATCGAGCGGGTGATACCCCTGGCCGTTTTGCTCCAGGACTAAAACCGTTTGATCCTGGGGATTGATAATCCAATATTCGGGAATACCCAGGTCTTCATACTGAGCCCGTTTGGCGACATAATCCCGCTCCCACTGCAGGTCTCCAGGGCTGACCACCTCTACCACCAGTAGCGGCGGCGGCATCGACAGGCGAATCGTATTGCGCGAGGTGAGGAGCTGAATGTGTTCGGGGCGAATAATGGTGAGGTCGGGGTAGCGATTTTTGGGTTCGCCCCTGACCTCCAGTTCCAGACCGTGAGGTCTAACCCGAAGATGCCCTACGATAGCCGCAAACTGAATAGACAAAAAGAAGGCAAGACTGGTGTTATAGCCTGATTCGGGCGGCACCTCAATTAATTCTCCATTAAACAGTTCATAAAGCCGGTCTGACCCATCGTCGTAGGTCAGATAGTCTTCAAAGCTGTAGAACCTGGGCTTAGTCTGAACCATAGGGCCGTCCACAGGAGAAGTAATTAACTCTAGTCTAATGGCACTGAAATAAGTTGAAATCAACCCTCGCAAATCGCCAAAAGCCTTGATCTGTCGTAGTGGGCACTGCCCACCAGGCTTGATTCAGTGACATTCAACTCTAGTCTAATCAAGATGGAGCGTCCGGTGATCTCGATGATTCCGAAGATCCCCGAGTTCTCCAAAGAAGTCAGGGATCTTGGCCTGCTACAGTCTCTTTTCGTAGGCGATATGGGTTTCCTTGACCCGGAATCCGACAGAATCGTATAGATTCTTCGCCTGATTCGGATTCTGGGCATCGACTCCTAAAAGAACTGTCTCCATCCCGGCATCTTTGAGCTGGCGAATGCCCTGCAGCAGCATGGCCCGAGCCAGTCCTCTACGCCGGTAACCGCGACGGGTGCCGAGGGAAAAGATCCAGCCGTCCTTACGATTTTTGCGGGCGTTCTCTTCTGCGGAGATGTTCCCGTAGCAGAAGGCCGCCAGGGTGCCGTTTGGAGCAACAGCAACCCAGTCCAACTGGGGGCAGTAGGTGTGGTGGCTGAGACGAAACTGCCGGTCCTCAACGGTCATGGGATAATGGTTCCAGTGATCCACAAAGGACTGGTTGAACATCTCGACCCAGGCAACGGCTTCCTCCGGAGTGGTGGGACGGGTCGTAAAACCGACGGGAAACTGAGGTTCGGGGATGGGGATATCCAGGGACCGCTCCATGTCGTGGAACCAGCGGACGGGCTGGTAGCCGTGGGCGGTGTAGAGGTCCCGGTAGTAGGTGAGGTCGTCGCGGGTGTTGATCTGTACCTGAACGGGAAGATTCCCCGGCGCGGTCTGCTCCTTGATGAAGTGCTCCGCCCAAACGAACATCTCCGACTCCAGGCTATGACCGCGATAGGCAGGATGGACTTTCAGCGACAGTCGCGCCTCCTGCACCGTTTTAGCATTCCTCAACCACAGAAACACGACTCCGATCAGCTGACCATCCAGGGTTTCCCAGAGCTGCCGGAACCGCTGCCCGCTGGGGGGCGGGTTGTCGTAGCTGTGCTGGAGGGATTCCACTGTCGTCACGTTGCCCAATCGGTCGGTGCCTTCGCACCGCTGGTAGAAATCCACCAGGGCGGGAAAATCTTCAGGGCCGGTCAGGGGGCGTGAGCGGGTAGATGTAAGCAATTGCATAAGAAGATTCCACCATTTGGAGGGTGTGCAACAGGTTTCCCTACAATGACAGTGCTAACAATTCCTAAATGGATGGCGACCTCGTAAAGTAGTTCTACTGATAAAGCATCCCTGGATGCCCTCACCCTAAATCCCTCTCCCAAAGAAGGAGAGGGACTTTGAACCCGCCCCCCCTTCTCCCGTTCTGGGAGAAGGGGCTGGGGGATGAGGGCTAAATGGATAACTTTTATCGTGGATTACTCTTAACCTACCCTTACGCTTCGTCCCCTAAGTTGGTGACGAACGGCCAAAAGGTTGCATCCGGCTTACCTTGGAGAAAACGGCTGACTATGAGTATGCAAACGGTATCCACCCAACCCTACGATGACCAGAAGCCCGGCACCTCCGGGCTGCGGAAGAAGGTTCCGGTCTTTAAGCAACCGCACTATCTGCAAAACTTTATTCAATCTATTTTCAACAGCCTGGAAGGCTACCAGAACCAGACCCTGGTGGTGGGGGGCGACGGGCGCTACTACAACCGGGAAGCGATTCAAATTATTCTTAAAATGGCGGCGGCCAATGGGTTTGGTCGGGTGCTGGTGGGGCAGGGGGGGATCTTATCTACCCCGGCGGCCTCCTGCGTGATTCGCAAGAACACCGCCTTTGGCGGCATCGTCCTTTCCGCCAGCCACAACCCCGGTGGCCCTGACGAAGACTTTGGGGTGAAGTACAACATCAGCAACGGTGGACCGGCTCCGGCCAACATTACCGATGCCATCTACGAGGCCAGCAAGTCCATCACCGAGTACAAGATTCTGGACACGTCGGACATTAACCTGGATCGGGTTGCTTCCCACCAGCTGGGCAACATGACCGTGGAGGTGATTGACGCCGTCAACGACTACGGTGCCCTGATGGAAACCCTGTTCGACTTCAACCAGATCAAGCAGATGCTGTCGGGCAATTTCAAAATGTGTATGGATTCCATGCACGCCGTCACCGGCCCCTATGCCAAGGCGCTGCTTGAGCGCAGGCTGAACGCCCCCGCTGGCACCGTGATGAACGGCGAACCCCTGGAAGACTTCGGCGGTGGCCACCCCGACCCCAACCTGGTGTACGCCCACGACCTGGTGGAGATTATGTTCGGGGACAACGCGCCCGACTTTGGAGCCGCGTCCGATGGGGATGGCGATCGCAACATGGTCCTGGGCAACAACTTCTTTGTCACCCCCAGCGACAGCCTCGCCGTCCTGGCCGCCAACGCCACCCTGGTTCCCGGCTATCGCTCCGGATTAGCCGGAGTCGCCCGATCCATGCCCACCAGTCAGGCAGTGGACCGGGTGGCCGAAAAGCTCGGCATCGACTGCTACGAAACCCCCACCGGCTGGAAGTTCTTCGGCAACCTGATGGATGCGGGTAAAGTCACCCTCTGCGGCGAAGAGAGCTTTGGTACCGGCTCCAACCATGTGCGCGAGAAGGATGGCCTCTGGGCGGTGCTGTTCTGGCTCAACATCCTCGCTGTCAAGAAGCAGTCCGTCGAAGAAATCGTTAAAGACCACTGGAAAACCTACGGACGCAATTACTATTCTCGCCATGACTACGAAGCCGTAGAGTCTGCCAAGGCCAACGCCATGATGGATCATCTGCAGGGTCAACTCGGTTCCCTGCCCGGTCAGACCTTCCACGGCTACACCGTCGAGTTTGCCGATAATTTTGCCTACACCGACCCGGTGGACGGCAGCGTCGCCAAGAACCAGGGGGTCCGCATTGGCTTTACCAACGGATCGCGAATTGTCTTCCGCCTGTCGGGCACCGGCACGTCGGGGGCGACCATTCGCCTGTATGTGGAGCAGTACGAACCCGACCCGGCCAGGCACGACCAGGACACCCAGGCAGCCCTGGCGGCCTTGATTCAGATTGCCGATGAGGTGTCGCAACTGAAGGCCACCACCGGGCGCAATCAGCCGACGGTGATTACCTAATGCATCGTCAAGACTTAAATTTAGGTTTTGTAGCGGGGTGTCGAGTTTACGTTCGCGAAGCGTCTCCTTAAGGAGAAAACCCACAGTTCCATAAGCCCTTGTGGGTCGCACTGCGTTTGACCCACGCTACGGCATCCTGCGTTTTACGGCAGATCCCAGGTTCAACTCTGGGATCTGCTCACATAGCAAAGTCATTGCAATGCTTCCGCAAAGGGATTGGGCCGATCGCTACGAGACGGCAACTCAAGAGTATAGTCCTCTTCGGCACCAAGCTGGCGAAGCTCTGAAAATGCCTGTGCTAGGGATTTTGGCTGTTTTTGAGCCTGCCAGGTCAGAAACTCTTGCAGTAAATCGGCTCGAATGACAGCGGCGATCGGGTGATTGTGTTGATGGATAACTTGGGGGCTCTGTTCGGCAGCATCGAGAATTTCAGGAAAATGCTGCTGCGCCTCGTCGATGTTCCAGGTCATGATGGTTCAGCCTCTACTGGGACGGTAATCTAATTCTGCCAGCAATGCTTCGCACTCGGCTTTGAGGGGAATCCCAATAGCCGCTGAATTGGGTACCCTTAATCTCTGAAAGCAGGAGAGTATGGCCAAATCGCGATCTTGCGATCCAACCTATCAGGTCTCTGAACCAAACGCTCTCAATAGACCCGTCATTCCCCATCATCTCAACACTGGGATCGCGTTTTTATCCACTGCCTGCCGAAGGTTCTACAGGAGCCATTGTCTTCTATTGAGCAACTGGAGATAGAATTGGCTATCAATGAGATTGAGGCTGGGGAGAATGATCCAAAAGCCTAACGGAAAGCGTCACCGGCGGCGTTCCACGCCGTCCGCTGCATGGGGTTGTTGGGCAAATCAGTTGATCTGTTGGCAATGGCCGATTTCCCCACACTTCCTTCAGTCTCCATAACGAACGACCGCGGCGATTTTCTGTGGCTCTGAGTATAAAAACAAGGTTTCACCAAGGTGAATGTAGTACGAACTTGGCTCCCTCACGGCGGTCTGTAGTCTAGCCGCAACGTCCGAAGAAAACTCGCCCTTTGTCACACAAACTGAGATGGGGTTTGTAGTGTCGTCGTGATGTATTGGACGAGTAAGACGAACGGGAGTCTTGGACCACGTCTCATTCCCCAACCCTGTATCTGGAGGAAAATGGCTCGCACCCTCTTTCAGAGAAACGATAGCGTAACTGCAACCAAAAGCGGAAGTATGCCATTTACGCGAAGCTAGGACTTTATCGTAAGCCACATTGTTCGCAAACACCTTGCTGGCGTAAGTCTGATTTTGAAATACGATTAGACCTGCGGGGACGACGCCACAAATCCCGATTACAGCAATAACGACTACTTTTGCGATCCTCATGCATCACTTCTCTTTCTTGAGCCCAACGTTGCCCATCACCCGCCGCAGATAACTTTGAATACTCACAGATAGGCTCTCGGCGGTCGGGTGTATTGGGGTTTATGCCGCGTTCCTTGTCGATACGATTATTACCGTTATAGCTATTGCTTGAACAACAGCTTCATGGAACGAAAAGCCTCATTGTACCTTTGTAATCATCAATGTCAAATACAATTTCAATCAGCCGGTCAACACAACGATTACGATAGTCGGGGGGGCAGTTAGAACTCGAGCAGCATCTCCAATTGTGACAACAGGCAAGGAAGTGGATGTATTTTCTTCACGCATTACTTGCTCCAGCGAATTCTTGCCTTTCATGCTTCGATTCGCTGTTAGCAGAACTATTTGGTTTGCCTGTGCAAATTGCCAAACTAATCTGTCATTGCTATCAACAGCTAATTCAACTTCTTCAAACGTAACAAAATGAATTGGTAAGATTGCTAGCCAGCCCAAACTGGCAATATTACCTGACAAACGTAGAGCATGTCCCTCCAGGTTATGATCGACCAGGAAAATCATCTAGGGGACTCAAGTTGGGCTTGGTGTTTTGCTTTCTGTGCTTGCAACTTTTCCCAAGCAGCCTCCATACCGGGCTTAGGTGGCTTTACCGCAAGTCGGGCAATAAGATCACGATTTCGCTCTTCGTAATACTGGCGGAGTTCTTCAGACTCCTTCAGTACCATTTGATACTCAGCTGCAACTTCAGCACGATTTGTCTGAATGTATGCGAGAGCAGCGTTAATCTGATCCTCAGTTAGGTTGAAAAGACCACGAATGAACTTGGGAGGGTATTGACCCACCACATAGTCCATCACGTCGTAAAGGGTGATGCGGGTGCCTGCGATGGTCAGCCCTCGCTCTGTGCGGATAATTCCTGCTTGACCATTAGCTTCGGATGTCATAGAACAGCCTGCTGTAACCTGTGTCCATGATATCCCAGGTCAGAAGGATGATACGAGCATTGCGGCGCAGGTGCCCAGGGTGAGAAAGCTTGCCCTGCCGGGTGTGTAGGCGCGTCGATGGTCGGGCGTTTGGGGATGGGGAAGGGAACTTAGGTCAGGGTTCTCGAATTGGTGGTAATAGCTTGTTAGGAAGGTGGGCACTGCCAGCCCTACGAGTACTGAGCTTGATTTTCATGGCTGAACCAGTCAGTAATGTCTACAAAGTCTTCCTCGGCATGGTCAGCAGGGGAAAATGAGGCTTCTATCTCGGCCTGCTCTTCATCGTCCACGAAGGGTAGCAGCATTTCAAAAAACTTAAACCATTCTTCGCGCATAACTTCTCGAACGCTCTCTTTAATGAGCGTCTTGAGGGCTGCAGCATCGAGGGAAATGGTGGGTTCCATGGATAAATCAGGGTGGTATGGTTCTACGGCGGGCAAGGTGGATGGTCTTACCCTAACGATTATCGCACTGACCGTGGGAGCAGATCTGACGGATACTCCCATGGTTACTTTTTCCTACAACTAACCCCTCTCCGTCAAACTCAGTGGTTGTCTCTTTCCCGCTGCACTGGCAGCGCCAAGCCTTGGAGCCAGGAGAAGGCGGTTTACGGGGTTGGGTTTTGCAAAGGTTGGCCTGCGGTTGAAGGTGCCCAGGGTGAGAAAGCTTGCCCCGCCATGAGTGTAGGCGCGTCGATGGTCGGGCGTTTGGGGATGGGGAAGGGAACTTAGGACAGGGTTTTTGAATTGGTGGTGATAGCTTGGTGGGAAGGTGGGCACTGACCATCCTACGATTACTGGAATACGTCGTAGCGTATCTTTTCAAGCACCTGTTTCAAGACTGTAATGTCTTTTGAGCAAATCTCGTAAACTTCATCTGGATCAATATCAAAATAATCATGAGACAGGATATTCCTGATCCCTTTGATATCTGACCAGGCAATTTCTGGATATTGGTTAAAAAAGTCATCCCCAGTCAGTTGCGAGATTCTTCTAATATTTTCGCTGATGGCAATGAGCATCATGCCAATTCCATCTAATCGATCCAGTCCTTCATCGCTACCTGTAAAATCATTTGCATTCTGGATGCCCTGGAACCGTCGCTCAATTCTTCGAATCGCTTCTTCAATTTCAAGCAATAATTCTAATAAAAGAGAACGGTCATACATAGATTACCTCTCGGTCAATTCGTGCCTTAAGGTAAGGATTCATAGAGTCTCGATATCGGACAACGTCTACTTCTCTGCCAAGGACATTTTCTAACTCAGCTTTTAGCCGAACTCGTTTCAGCATGTCTGGTTGCATATGGACAACCACGTCAATATCACTGTCTTTACGAGACTCATTTCTGGCGACTGAGCCAAAGATGCCGATCTGGCTAACTGTGAATCGTTCTGCTAGATCTGGTTTAAGGGTGCGTAGTAGCGCCAATACCTCATCTTTGCTGCCCACCATAGCCATAGGTGTATGCTCCGTCTGCCATCTGCCTTGTTTATGACTAGCTTACTACTTGGCACATGACAGATGCTCTCAGCCAAGTAGGGTGGCATTGCCCACCACCCCATTTATTCACCTACCATCAACCCCTCTCCAACTCAACGGTTGTCTCTTCCTCGTCGCATCGGCAGCGCCAAGCCTTGGAGCCAGGCGAAGGCGGTTTACGGGGTCGGGCTTTGCAAAGGTTGGCCTTGCTATTACATTTGCCGGAGTAGCCTGTCGTACTCGGCATGTGAACCAATCCAAAACCAAATCACTGTATCGCCGTCTATTTGACCTACTGCTCGATAGTTCTTACCCACGCGAGCAGAGTAAATGGGTAGTTCTGGATGCACTTTCTTGAAACGTAGGCTGGGATAGCTTGGGTCTGATTGAAACTGTCGATAGGCAGCACGAGCTTGCTGTTGAACCGGTTGAGGCAAGTTAGCAAACAGTCTGCGGAACTCAGCAGTGGTGCGTGACTTCACAATGTTTCTGGATCAAGTTCTTGGGTTTCTCCAGCATGGTATTCAGCCATTGCCGAAGCCGCCAGCTCGGCAAGAACATTTGGAGAACGGGAGAATGATTCATCCCAGAGCCGTTCATCCTCAATTTCCTCCAAAATAATGGAAGCGATCGCATTCTGCTCACTTTCGGGCAAGGTTTGCAACTTGGCAATTGCACGCTCAAGTAATTCAGTCACCGCAACCTCTCTTAAACCCTCGACTCACTCTATTCTATTGTCCCTACTTTCGGGTAGATCTCGGATAGCCAAATATGGCGGGCGCTACCCTAACCTATTGGTTTACCAATAATCAACCTCTCCTCATCTAACTTAAGGGTTGTCTTTTTCTCGCCGCACTGGCATCGCCAAGCCGCTGGAGCCAGGAGAAGGCGGTTTACGGGGTCGGGCTTTGCAAAGGTTGGCCTGCGGTTGAAGGTGCCCAGGGTGAGAAAGCTTGCCCCGCCGGGAGTGTAGGCGCGTCGATGGTCGGGCGTTTGGGGATGGGGAAGGGAACTTTAGTTGGTGTTCGCGATTGGGTGGTGATAGCTGGGTGGGAAGGTGGGCAATGCCCAACCTACGATTACTGGGGTTGTTGTGCTGCTGCTGTTTCACGAAACTCATGAGAGCATTTCAATTTAATTCTTCAAACATAGATGGAAAATCCCGTCTTCCGCTGACATAGCGACTCATGGTTGCTTTGCCTGCTGGAATCGTTCCAGAATACCGTTAACAAACGTTTCGCCATCGATTGGGGCGGTGTGTTCAGAAGCTTCAATCGCTGCGTCAATTTTGGTTCGAATCTCTTTAACCCATTCAGCTTCAGAGCGATGGTCAAAGACCGGCCCAGAAGGGCCATCATACTCATCCAGTAATCGCAGGGCAATTTCTAGAACTTCTTCAGCAGAGCGATACTTTCCAGCTTGAAGC
>CAZPYG010000203.1:0-8913 GCA_964590465.1 uncultured bacterium
TCCCCCTCCTCCATCGACTTCCCTCCCCGTCCCTACCGAACGCTTGCCCCCTCCAGAACCAGCGGCCCAGGAACTAGCAGTCCCGGTACCTGAAGACTTGCCAGCCGCCATCCCCGAGCCCGAACCCGAGCCCGAACCCGATGAACCGGATCCCTATGCCAACTTTCCCCATCTGGAAGGGGCAGAGGCCACCTGCGAGGGGTTAGCAGACTGCTGGCGTAGCCCTGCCAGTAGTTGGCGTTCGGCTTCCGCAGACTTGGAGAATCAGCTGGAAAATGCGGGCTATACCCTGACCAACATTACCGGGGAAGTCTTAAATATCGATACTGGCGTTCGAGTGTATGCCGTGAAGCAAGGGGAAGAAGTTGCCTATTACTTAAATCTGGTATCGGTGGCAGGGGGCGTTCTATATACGATGACCGAAGAGCCAATAACCTCAGAGATGGTAAGTGCTTTGCAAGGGAACTAAAGGGTAGGGAATAAGGGGAAACGGTATCAACTGCTGGGGGCAGGGTATCAGGGCCAGGGTTCGGTGTTAAACCAGGCTGGGGAACAAACAAGAATCGTTCCCAAATAGGAATGGGGACGTGATAACCAAAAAGATAAGAGGGATTGTCAATTGACCCCCGTCTTCATGCCGTTCATTGGGCAATTAGAAAAGTCAATGAATTTCGGCGTATAGATTTGCCCATGGTAATAGGCAAGCTTGCAACGGCTACAGCCTCTGCATTTCAGTTATTTCGAATGCTTTCAGCCATCTCTTACAAAGATGGCTCCCGTCGTCAGGGGATAGGGGCAACGATACTTCGTGGAATTTGCAAAAATAGAGGCCCAGGACTTATTGAAAATCTATTGCATTAAATGCCAGGTTTGGGTATCTTAGTGGTATCAATCCTCAATAAAGATTTTTTTCTATTGCCAGGATATTTAGTGGTTCTGGCTCAAACCCTTTGTTTGAAGGGTTGAGGGGATCGGTGTATTAAAACGTTTTTCCCGGATCTGGGATGGTGGGCTGGTTTTATGCCGGAATCATTGTCATCAGACCCGCAAGAAAATAAATGTACTCCTGTTTGGATTTTTGTCATGACCGCTGTCAGATCCAGTCCCTCCTTTGCAATGCAGGCCCCTTCCTATGTTGTGATCGAGCTTGACCGCATGGCGCGATGGGACGTTTACCTGCGTTTGCAAGAACTCTCTATGTCCTGCAAATGCTCATTGGGCATCCCCCTTCAAGTGCAGGTGGATAGCGTTGCTGCGGCAATTCAACTTTGGTGCGTCATTCAGTCCTGCACTGCGGAGAAATTTTCGCGCAGGGCTCACCTAGAGCGGTGTTGGCAACTCAAGTGCCCGCACTGATCAAGCTTCGGGCTGCAGCCACAGTGATAAGACCATCATGATCAAGATAGGTTCGTGCCATCCTCCAGAAAAATCCCCCCTGTCTTCGAATGAAGACAGGGGGGAGGCAATCGCCATAAGGGGTCAGAACTTACCAATCCAGCTTCAAGCTGTCCCGGGTCAAAAAGTGCTCCAGGTGGTAGGCCCTTTCTTCGGTTTTCAGCAAGATTTGCTCGTACAGATGGCGCGTAGCCCGGTCGCCAAGACTCTCAGCCTGGGAGGCGTGACGACGAATCATCTCAACCAAAGATTGCTCTGCTGTCAGGTCGTGCTCAATCATCAGGCGGCATCGAAAAACATCGTCGGACTCTTGGGCAAAGCAGCAGAGTTCAGCGAACTTTCCAAAGGTCAGGGCCGGAGTGCCCCCCAACCCGTGGAGCCGTTCACCAAGATCATGGGCGTGTTCCTGGACCTCTTCATAGCTTTTTCATAGCTTTCCGAAAAATATTCGTGAAGCATGTAGTATTCCGATTCATTTTGAGTTTACAAGCTTAATCAAATTTTTCCAGACATCTTTTTGCTATAAAAAACACAAAGTTCGAAAAGTCTTGATATTTATTCTCTCTTACTAGAATCATTTTTCAATAACCGCTTTAACGACAGCTTCATATCAAGTCCAGCTTAGAAGCGGAATTTTTTCTAAGGCAAAATTCCGCTTCTGGAACTGGACAAGGTTTAAAACTGAATTTCGCTGCTTACCTTATCTCAATAGGTCCATGACAATGACAACTGAAAGCCCAGAATCCACTTCGGATGGGCCTCACAACGTATTGAAATCAATTCTAAATCAGGAGGGGCGACGGCTAACCAACCAGCGGAAAAAAATCCTCACCCTATTCGAAACCACCTTTCGGGGAGAGCATCTGAGTGCTGAAGAAATCTACCAGCAACTCTCCTGCAGGGGTGAGAAAATCAGCCCTTCTACCATTTATCGTACGCTCCATGTCATGGTTGAATTGGGAATTTTACGTGAGGTTGAACTGGCAGAGGGTAAGAAATTTTACGAACTCAGTACACCTTTTGCAACTCAGCATCATCATCTCGTGTGCATTCAGTGTGGGGCAGTTAATGAGTTCGAAGACGACCGGGTAACCCAGAGCAGCCAACGGGAAACCCTAGAACGAGGGTTTTCGCTGCTCAATTGTCAGTTTACGGTCTATGGGATTTGTCCTCAGTGCCAGAGGTCTTTTGCGGTTGGGGGTGAAGGTAAAAGGTTGTAGGTGCAAGGTAAAAGGGATCTCGTCTCAAACTCTTGCTAGCTGGAACCTTTCGGCGAAACATAAGACGCTTCCCTATGCTGGCATAGTTTAATTCAGCCGTGGGTTCCGGCGATTTCACAGGGCTTGCGCTAACCGGCAGCAACTCCAGCACTGCTTCCACTACATCCTGAGGTTTCAGCAGCCGCAAACAGTTGTGGTGCCCTTCTGGACAGACGCTCTTGTAGCAGATGCGGCAGGGCACATCGTGGTACAGCACCCGGTGGGGCACCTGCCAGGGAGTGTGCTGCAGATTGGTCAGGGCGTAGAGATCCACCACGGGAGTACCCAGGGCGGCGGCGATGTGGACGGGTCCGGTGTTGTTGGACAGTAACAACGGAGCAGCGGCCAGGAGGGCGGAAAGTTCCGGTAAATCCAGCTGACCGACGAAGGAGTGAGACAGTGTCCCCAACTGGGACCGAAGGTCGTCCACCAGGGGACGTTCGGGGACGGTGCCGGTGAAGAGAGGGTTGATGCCCTGGGCGATGAGCGATCGCACCACCTCCCCAAACAGCTCCGGCGGATACCGACGGGAGGGGGCCGACGCGCCGGGATGGACCACAATCCAGGACTGGTCAGGTTTAAGGTCCAATCCTGCCAACAGGTTGGCGATGCGGAGATGAGCTTCCCTCGGCACCGTCAGTTGCAGGGTTGTATCGGGAGTTTCATAGCCAACGCTGGCCACCAGGTCGAGCTGACGCTGTACTTCGTGGCGGGTCAGTTCCGGCTCGGGGTCACGGATGTGGTGGGTCAGCAGCTGGTAGGGATTTTCCCGGCAGTGGGCCAGCCGCAGGGGAATAT
This sequence comes from uncultured bacterium, assembly GCA_964590465.1. Taxonomy (GTDB): domain Bacteria; phylum Cyanobacteriota; class Cyanobacteriia; order Phormidesmidales; family Phormidesmidaceae; genus CAZPYG01. The sequence goes on from CAZPYG010000203.1 coordinate 3,453, forward strand.
CGGCCATGTAGGCCATGAATGCGGTCGGCAGGGGGTTCTGGCTGTAGACGGTAAAGATGATGCAGGCATCGTACTGGCGGCTCCGCAGTTCCTCAATGACTTGAAACTCCGGTTGGCTGTTCTGGCGGGGAGCGGTGGCCTTGAGCCAGGGAGCATCATAGACCCAGACCTCATCCACCATGGGCAGTTGGGGTGCGATCGCGGCCCCAGACTCGGAGGTCATCAGGGTAATGGAGCTGTCAGGACGACTGGCCTTGATGGCCGCCATCGCTGGGGTGGTCATCAGCACATCTCCCAGGCTATCCAGGCGGACGCAGAGGATGCGTTGGGCCTGGTCCCAGTCTTTTACCGTCAAGTCCATCAGGAATCTCCCGGTGTGGTGCGAATTTGCTGAATCAGGCTGGTGGTGGAGCGTTCGCCGATGTAGGGCAGGATCACAACTTCACCCCCCAGCTCCTCAATCAGGGGCGTTTCCGGTAGGGACTGGCGGGTGTAGTCGCCCCCCTTGGCGTAGACATCGGGGCGAATCAGGCGAATCAGCTCCCGGGGAGCCAGGTCGGCAAAGGGGACAACATAATCCACACAGCCCAAAGCTGCGAGGACCGTGAGGCGATCTGTCAACTCGTTCACCGGGCGGGTGGCACCTTTGAGCTGGCGGATACTCTCATCCGTATTGACCCCGACGATCAGCACATCCCCCAGGGCTTTGGCCCGTTCCAGACAGGTGACATGGCCGGAATGGAGAATGTCAAAACAGCCGTTGGTGAACACGATCCGCTGACCTAATCCCCGGTGCTGAGCCACGATGGACATCAGTTCCGTCTGGTCCATAACCCGCTTGTTGCCTTCCATCAACGCACGGCGCAGGGAGAGGGGGTGGCAACAGGTGGTACCGGGTTCGGTGACAATCACCGCCGTCGCCATCGCCGCTAATGACGCTGCCCCGTGGGGGTCTGCCCCAGCCGCCAGAGCCAGGGCCAGGGTCGCCATGTAGGTATCCCCTGCTCCGGTGGCGTGGCTGCTGGGGGCGGGGTTGGCCAGGGTGCGGGTGGGTTCGCCGATGGTGCCTTCCTCGTCTTCCAGAAAGATCAGGGCTCCATCCTGATCCAGAGTAATGGCCGCCATCCAGGCCCCCGTTACCGCCAGCACCTGTTGGCCGTGACAGGCCATCTGCTCCACCCGTTCACGGCCCGATAGGCGAGGCAGATCCAGCAGGGCAATGGCTTCATCGTAGTTAGGTTTTACTGCCGTCACACCCAGCCGAGCGTAAGTCTGCAGCCGTTTCGAATCGGCCACCAGAATGCGGGGATGAAGGGCCTGCAGTCGCTGCAGGGCAAGAATGACGCGAGGGGTGAGAATGCCGTAAGCGTAGTCTGAAATCACCACGGCATCGCAATGGGGGAAGTGGCCGTTGAGCTGCTCAATCAGCCGATCTTCATCAGTGGAAGAAATTTCTCCGGTGCTGCCCCGGTCGAAGCGCACCAGCAGCTGGTCCTCTGACAGCAGGCGCTGTTTGACCAGGGTCTGGCGATCCTCAGAACGAATCATCCCATCCAGATTTACCCCCGCTCGGCCCAACTCCACGCACAGGTCAAAACCGGGCTGATCATCCCCAATCACCGTCAGGAAGTGAGCCTCCCCTCCCAGGGTGGCAATGTTCGCCGCCGTATTCGCTGCCCCGCCCGGGACATGGTTCGTTTCGGCCACATCCACAATCGGCACCGGAGCCTCCCGGCAGAGGCGGTTGGTGGCCCCCTGCAGGTAGCTGTCGAGAATGGCATCGCCAATCACCAGCACCCGCAGGCCGGAAAAGTGAGTGACTAAATCAAGCAATCGTCTGGTTTGGGCGTCTGGAGTATGCATAGCTCTGCTGAAGAATGAAGTCTGCCGCTCGGTCAAAGGTTGGGGCTTTATAGTGGGGCACCCGCCCCGGCGAAAGGTTCCACTCGGTTTCGTTGCCGTTGTCGATGAGCACCGTGCGGCACCCGGCCCGTTGCCCCGCTTCCACATCGTTGAGGATGTCCCCCACCAGCCAGGATTGGCCCAGGTCCAGCCCCAGATCTGCCGCCGCCCGCAGCAGCAACCCCGGTTCCGGCTTGCGGCAGCGACACCGCACCGCATAGTCCGCCACCGTGCCCTGGGGATGGTGGGGGCAGTAGTAGAACCCCGCAATGGGGACTTCCAGCAATTGCCGCAGGCGACGTTCCACGGGCGCGATCGCACCCTCCGCAAAATACCCCCGCGCCACCCCCGACTGGTTCGTCACCACCACCAGGGCAAAGCCCGCTGTGTAGAGCCGCTTCACCCCGTCAGCCACCCCATCGCACAGCCGCATCTTCGCCGGGTCCACGTTGTAAGGTACGTCGTGGATGAGGGTGCCGTCTTTGTCGAGGAAGATTGCGGGGAGCATGGGTGGAGGGGTGGAGGGGTGGAGGGGTGAGGTGAGTGAAGTGGGTGAGGTGGTCGCACCTTTACGTACTACGCACTATGTACTGCCCGGCACCCCACCTACCCACCTACTTCCTAGGGCCAAGACGTCTCCTTCATCGGCAGCACCATCATTTCAGAAATCACCGTATCCTTCGGCTGCATCAGCAGGTAGCGGATGGTCTCGGCGACGTTGGCAGGGTCCTGCAGGGTGCTCTGGTCGATGTCGGGGAAGCGTTCCAGCAGAAAGGGGGTGCGCATACCGCCGGCAATCAGGGAGGTGACTTTGATGTTGTGGGGCCGACCTTCCACATGCAGGGCCTGGGAGAAGCCCAGCAGGCCCCACTTGCTGGCGTGGTAGGCGGAGGCGTTGGCCCAGGCTCGTTTGGCAGCGGTGGACACAATGTTGATGATGGTGCCGCCGCCGTTTTCCCGCATATGGGGGAAAACCGCTTTCGACATATAAAAGGGACCGTTCAAGTTCACGCCGATCACCCGTTGCCACTGGTCAATGGTCAGGTCTTCGATGGATTCAGTGATGTCGATGCCAGCGTTGTTCACCAGTACGTCGATGCGGCCATAGCGGTCGAGCACTTTATCCAGCAGGGCGGAAGCGCTGTCGGGGCTGGTCACATCCAGATTCAGGGCCATGGCGTTGCCGGCACGGCCGATAGAAGATTCCAAATCTTCCGCCAGGTCTTCCGCCTGCTGATGGCGAAGATCCGCAACCACCACGTTGAGACCAGCTTCCGCCAGGCAGCGACAGGTGGCCGCACCGAGGCCACGGGCACCGCCAGTGACAATAACAACTTTGTTTTCCAGGGAAAGAGGCTGAGTCGATTTTTTGGGTAGAGTCTGCATTCTGTCTCCTTGTTGATTGAATCTTGTGGGGAAAGGGGGGAGGGGGAACTGCTGTAGGGTGGGTCATGGCGAAGCCTGACGCACCACTTATGGAACTGTGTCTGTCCTGGTGCGTCACGCGAGGCGATGACGCACCCTACGAATGGCCTAAAAACTCTGACTGGCCGATACCGATGCCGCTGGTCGAGGGACCTGCACCTTCTTGCGAGGGCGGACGGGGACGGTTTCTTCCTGGTGCTGATAAACAGGCGGACCATCCGCCCGATGCAGGTCTTTTTCAATCCATTCGCAGATCAGGTGCAGGGTGAGAATTTGCACCTCCTGAATCCGCTGGGGGTCGGGGCTGGGGACGCAGATGGACTGGTCCACCAGGGGCAGCAGGTCGCCGCCGCTGCCGCCCAGAATCCCGATGCAGTGGACGTTGCGAGTTTTGGCTGCATCCACCGCATGGATCAGGTTGCGGGAACGCCCGCTGGTGCTGATCACCAGCAGCACATCCTCCGGCTGGGCGAAGGTGTGGACCTGGCGGGCGAAGATGTCTTCATAGCCGACGTCGTTGGCCCAGGCGGTGAGCAGGGCGGTGTCGGCGGTCAGGGCCATAACGGGGAGGCCAGACCGTTGGGGAGACTGGAACCGTCCCACCAGTTCGGCGGCGAAATGCTGGGCATCAGCGGCACTACCTCCGTTACCGCACACCAGTACTTTGCCCCCCTGGCTGAAGCACTGGCTGAGCTGCCGCGATACCGCCAGAATGTCGGCACTCAGCAACCGGCGGGACTGCCGTAAAGCCATGATGGCAGCGTCAAACCGGGCTTCCATCTGGGTCAGGTCACCTTCGGTGGTGTCGAGCCCCCTGTCAGGCATCGGGACTTTGGCCAGGACGGATTCGTAAACCCCGGCCAGGGCGCTGGCCACTTTGGTCCAGGTGAACTGGCGGGCCACATGGACCATGGCCTGCCGCCCGAACAGGTTGAGCATGGCGGGATGGCGGTAGAGGAAGGCGATGCGATCGCACAATTCCCCCGGCTGCTTCGGCGGCACCAGGTACCCCGTCTCCCCGTCCCGCACGGTGAACTTAATGCCCCCCACATTGGCCCCAATCACGGGGGTGCCACAGGCCATCGCCTCCAGGGGGGTAATGCCGAAGGGCTCGTACCAGGGGGTGGTCACGAACATATCGGCGGCGCTGTAGAAGTACTTCAGCACCTCCCGCCCTCGCTGACCGACGAACGTCACCCGGTCCTTCATTCCCAGCTCCGCCGTCAGGGCCTGGAGGCGTCCAATTTCCGGTGTCTTCTGGGGATCGGGTGTGGGGAATTCGCCGCCCACTACAACCAATCGGGCCGGAAGCCGCTGCTGATTCAGCATGGCCATCGCCTGGATCGCCGTATCCACCCCCTTGCGGGGCACCATGCGGCCCAGCTGCAGCACGATTCGTTCGTCAGCGGGCAGTCCCAGGGTAGCCCTGGCCTGGGACTTGGGGATGGGCCAGAATTCGCCCAAATCTACCCCGCAGGGCACAATGCTGATTTTGCTAGCGTCAGCACCGTAGAGCTGAATCAGATCATCCCGATCCTGGGGGCATTCGGCAATGATGCCGTCCGCCGTTTGCACCACCTGCTCCTCAATCGCGAAGCGGTCGTCGGGGAAGCCATCCGCCTTGCCCTGGTGCTGCCGCCGCACTTTTCCCAACGCATGGAACGTCACCACATAGGGAATGCCCAGGTGCCGCTTGATCTGGCTTGCCACCAGAGCCGACATCCAAAAATTAGCGTGAATCAGGTGATAGCCCTCTCCCTGCGCTGCTTCCCGTCGGGCAAAGGCCAGCATATAGCGGGTGAAATCCTTCATGTAGGGCAGCAGTTGCTCCTTCGGTACCGGCTGTGCCGGCCCCGCCGGTACGTGGATCAGGCGAATGCCGTGGTGCCAGAGGATGATTTCCGGCAGTTCGGCGTCATCCCGACGGGTAAACACATCCACCCGGTAGCCCAGAGCGGCCAGATGTTTTGCCGTCTGGCCCACGTAGACATTCTGACCACCGCTATCGGTGCCGCCAAAGGTGCCCAGGGGCGAGGCATGTTCGCTGATGATGGCAATGGGTTTGGTCATGGTTTTGAGAGAGCAGGGGAGGAGAGTGGGAGGGTAGGGGGGGTAGGTGAGGATTTTGGCAATG
>CAZPYG010000204.1:0-8902 GCA_964590465.1 uncultured bacterium
CGCCAAAAGCGACCCGCTTCGTTGCAATCCTTTACCTGAAAAGAGCCACACCCAAAAGCTATCAGTTCACATCACCAAAAACTTCATTGAACTGCCCAAAGTAAAAGTGCCCCTCATCTTGGGCATCCACGGACGTAAGGGCGAAGGCAAAACCTTCCAGTGTGAGCTGGTGTACCAGAAAATGGGGGTTGAGGTGGTGCATATTTCTGCTGGGGAGTTGGAAAGCCCGGATGCGGGTGACCCTTCGCGGCTAGTGCGCCTGCGCTATCGAGAGGCGGCAGAGCTGATTCGGGGGTGGGGCAAGATGGCGGTGCTGATGATTAACGACCTGGATGCCGGAGCTGGGCGGGTCGATGCGGGTACTCAGTACACGGTCAATACCCAACTGGTCAACGCCACCCTGATGAATATTGCCGATAACCCCACCAACGTTCAGCTCCCCGGCAGCTATGACGACACTCCCCTGCATCGGGTGCCGATTGTGGTGACGGGGAATGACTTTGCCACGCTCTATGCTCCTCTGGTGCGCGATGGGCGCATGGAAAAGTTTTATTGGGAGCCCAGCCGTGCAGACAAAATTGGCATTGTGGGCGGCATTTTCTCCGAAGATGGTCTTTCCTCAGAGGATGTGGTGACTTTGGTGGATCACTTTATCGACCAGTCGGTCGATTTTTACGGGGCGTTGCGATCTCGCCTCTTTGACGAGCAAATTGCAGACTTTATTGATCGCGTTGGGGTTGAAAAGGTGGGCGCTGCGGTCGTTAATACCAAGCAACCGCCTACCTTTCGCCCGCCGGACTTCAGGCTGGGGCATTTGATTGAACAGGGCGAGTTAATGGTGAAAGAGCAGCAACGGCTGCGAGATATGGGCCTGGTTCGGGAATATAATCAAGCCCTCTATGAAAGTCGTCATCAGGGACAGGAGTCGCCCGTCTTTTTCTCCTCTCCGACGCCGACCGCTGATGCTCCGGTAACGCCAGGGGATGCCAACCGGAGCGATCTCGTTTCAGAGCCGCCCAACGGGGTTTCCACCTCTGGTGCAGCGTCATCTTCCCAGCCGCATACCGCGACCCCTTTAGCTCCAGACGTGGCTCAGCAGGTACAGTCTCTGGTTACCCAGGGCTATCCCATTGGCATTGAGTATGTTGATCCCCGCCGCTTTAATACCGGAGCCTGGAAAAGCTGCAACACTATTCCCGTTGACCAGTCAAGGGATGCTCTGGCGCAGTTATCGGCTTGCCTCCATGAGCACCAGGGCAACTATGTCAGGATCTTCGGCATCGATCCGGCTAAACGTCGAGTCATGGAAACGGTTGTCCAACGGCCTTAGGCCCAAAGATCAAGCTTGATAGCTCTGTTCCAGAACCACGGCTTGTGGAAACAGCACGTTATTTTCTTTATGCACATGCTGGTGCATGTCCTGCTCAAAATGGGCCAGGGCATCGAACAGGGCGCGGTAGGTGTTGCAGGCCCACTCCGGTGGGGTGTAGTCGTCCGTCAGTTGGCGCAGTTGAGCCAGAACTGCCCCGGCTTCATCGTGCTCAAACTCCATGCGGTGAATCGGGTTAGCGACACTGCCACAATGAAACTGCGGTAGGGTAGCGCTGGCTTCAAGCTGCCGAATCATGGGAAAGAGCACCTGCTCTTCTTTCATCAGGTGGGTGGCGAGTTCTGCCGACAGGGCCAGAAAGAGATCCCGAATCTGAGCTAGTCGCGGTTCTTTATCGCCATGCACGTTGGCGACCTTGGTCACCATGGCCTCTAACCGGGGCAATTCCGTGTGCAGGTAAGCGTGGTGCAGCCGCTCAATGTGGTCTACCAATTCAGTCAAAGAAAGAGCGGTCAGGTCAACTTCAGGGGCGGGTTCTGTGGCGGCGAATGTCTCCAGTTCTTTCAGGAAGGCTTGCGGGTCAATGTTCCGCTTCGCACAGGCTTCCGCCAGAGTTTTTTGCCCACCACAGCAGTAATCGACTCGGGCTTGTTCAAACAGGCGAGAGAGGGCGGGATGGTCGCGCACGATCGCGCCCACGGTGTCATTTATTTGAAAGGTAGTCATGGATGATCTCCGGTTTTGGGTGAATGAGGGCGTTCTGAATTTGGAGTGCTAAGTTTTGAAGTGAAGCCTGACCAGAAACACTCAAAACTCAAAACACTCCCCGAATCTTTTATGAGCCTTCGCCAGCGAGAACTTTGGCTTTGATGGCAGTTTCATCTACGGGCGGCAGGGAGGGCGCAACGGCGGCGGTGTGGGGGCTGAGGAGTTCTTGCTGGGCATCGGGCTGCTGGCAGGCCACCATGGTTTTGACATGCTCCATTTCGTCGTCGCGAATGGCAACAAAGACGTCGTAAAAGGTATCGACCTGGGGACGGCGTTCTTCGGGTCTAGGGGCGGTTTGAAACTCGTCAAACATATAGAGATCGCCGTCGCGGTAATATTTCACAGCGACGTCAGGAGCGGGTTGAGTCTTGAGCGTGTCAGCTTCGGCTTTGAGGAATTTGTCGTAGGTGGCATAGGCATGGCCTTCCACCAATTCCATAAAGTGGTAGGCCGAACGGGGGGATACCAGGTAGAGGGCGGCAATCACCCAGTAGTAGATGAGGGCGGCAGTTCTGGCGAGGAGGCGATCGCCCCAAAAGTTGGCTCCGCCGAGTTCTTCCATAATCAGCAGGTGATGCAGTTCGTTCCAGGATTCCGCAAAGTGAATTTTCAGCCAGTCGGCCTTACGCCAGAGGCCCAGGGTTTCGTACAGATGCAGCACCGACAGATAGGAAAAGTAGGGAACACGGGCGACGGTTTCTAGCACGTAAAAGCGCGGGTAAGGACGATTAGCATACAGCGTGTTAATCACAAACACCAAAATACCGACGAGTAAGCGAATCATGGGTAGACCTGTGATTTGAGGGAATGGGTAAATGAGTGGGAGGAGTCTCGACGTCCGCAGACACCGAGACTCTGAGGGGGTTTACTGAGCTTCAACGATGGGAGTCACCGACTGCGGCTGTTCTCGCAGTGTCGGCTGCTGGAAGATGGCATAGACAGCGCGGGCGGTAAAGAGCACGATGGCGATCGCGCCGATGGTGAACACAATATCGCCAGGGATACGGAGCCAGACGGTCCACTGCATCCACGGTGAGCCAATCACTTCGGCACTGCGGGCGTACCAGGTGCCGTGGTTGACTGACTGCATCAGCTGGTAGAAGCCGTTGGGAATCAGGCCCAAGACCATCATCATCCCCAGGCCACCGTTAAGGCTCCAGAAAGAAACGCGCAGCAGCTTTTCGTTCCAGGCGCGGTCAGGGACGATTTCTCGCAGGGCAAATAGCATGAGGGCGATCGCCAGACAGCCATAGACCCCAAATAGGGCACTGTGGGCATGGATTGGCGTGGTGTTGAGGCCCTGGGAGTAGTACAGCACGATGGGGGGATTGATCAGGAAACCAAAGACGCCTGCACCTACCAGATTCCAGAAGCAGGTGGCCAGAAAGAACCGCAGCGGCCAGCGGTAGAAGTTCTCCGCTTGCTCCGACATGCGCAGGGTTTTCACCACTTCAAAGCCAATCAGGGTGAGGGGCACTACCTCCAGGGCAGAAGCGACGGCTCCCATCGCCGCGATAAAGGAGGGCGTTCCGGCAAAGTAGAGGTGGTGGAGCGTCCCGATCACGCCGCTGCCCAGATACAGGATGGTGGTCAGGTAGGTGGCTTTGAGGGCGGAGGACTTTTTCAGGAAGCCGAGTTCGCTACAGAGATAGGCGATCGCGACGGTGGCAAACACTTCAAAGAAGCCTTCTACCCACAGGTGCACCACCCACCAGCGCCAGTATTCCGCCAAACTAACCGGGGTGTGGTTGGTATACATCAACCCGGAAGCGTAGAACAGCGGGATGGTGATGGCGCTGTATAAGAAGAAGTGGTTGAGCCCGGTCTTGCTGCCTTCATTTTTCAGCGCCGGACGCAGGGCACGGAACATCAGCCACAGCCAGAACACCATGCCGCCAATCAGCAGAATCTGCCAGAGGCGACCCAGTTCGACATATTCATAGCCCTGGTGACCAAACAAAAAGCTGTTGTCGCCCGTCAAAATGCCCTGCACACTGGCCCAGGCACCCACGAGAGAACCGACCACGACCACCGTGAGGGCGATCAGCAGGGCGCTATTGCCCCACACCTGCCCTTTCGGTTCTGTTTTGCCAAAGCGGGGGGCAAAGTAGAGTCCCGCCGCTAGCCAGCAGGTGGCAATCCAGAACACCGCTAATTGTAAATGCCAGGTGCGGGAAGCGGCATAGGGCAAGTATTGCTGGAGGGGCACACCGTAGAAACCATCCCCTTCCACCGCATAGTGGGCGGTCACCATGCCCATAAGGATCTGCACGCCAAACAGCGCCATTGCCACCCCAAAGAAAAGGCTAGTCGCTTTTTGACTGGGGGTCGCGAGTCGAATGGCCGGACGCTCATTCACCGTTTGCACCTCTTCTGCATCCTCCTGGGTCAGGTAGATAAAGAGGAAGGCGGCGATCGCGGCAATCAACACAATCACCGACACAATCGACCACACCAAAAACTGTCCCGGTGCCTCATTGCCGATTAGATCATCGTGGGGCCAGTTGGCCGTGTAAGAGAACGGCGCATTGGGGCGATTAGCTGAAGCGGCCCAAGCGGTCCAGGCAAAAAAGGTCGTGACATCGTGAATCTCCTGATCGCTTTTGAACCAGCCATCGGGAATCGAGTGAATCACCGACCCGTGGGCCAGCAGATCTTGATAATCGGCATAAACCTGCTGCAAGCCCTGCACCTGGGCGTTGGTGAGCACCAGCGTATCGGCATCGGCATCATAGCGGTTGGGCTTAAACTGCTCCATTACCTGGGCTTTGAGCACTGCCTGTTCTGTGGGGCTAAGCGCTTCCAGATCGGCTTGGGAGAAGCTGGGGTCGTTCGCATAAAGTACGCCAGCGGTAGCCAGTCCCCAACGGTGCAGCACATCCGCGGTCCAGTCGGGAGCGAGGTAGCTGCCGTGGCCCCAAATGCTGCCAATATGTTGTCCCCCACGACCCAGGTAAGTTACCTGGCCGTTTTCCACATCGGCGGCAGTAAACACCACCTCATGCTGCGGGGTTTCAACGGTCGCTGGATGAGGGGGTGCGTACTTGGAAATGGCGGCCCCAGCCCCCAGCAAAACGCTGAAGGTGACCACACAAATCAGTACGAGCCACACGGGCAAACTAAAGTTTCTCAGTCGGGAACGGGCTTGGGCCGCAATCCCCATGCTTGGATTAGCCATAAGTCAATTTTTCGATCTCAGCTAAAGGAAAAACAGTCTGGGTAACTAACAGGAAAATCACTTTTTCATCAGGCTATGAATTCAGCTCGAATCAGGGCTAAAACATGGCCATTGAGCTTATCCCAAGCCCACCGTGCTGCCGTGTACTGGCAGTAATGACACCATCACGATCGCCCCAAACAGGAGTGCCGTTGTCGTTTCCAGGGCGGCGACGGGGCCGATCGGGGCCTGGCAAAATCGCGGTAGTTGCCACCAGATGCCCAAAAATTTGAGCAGGACAACGGTAAAAGCCAATGCGGGGATCGGGGGCAGTACCCCTACGCTCCACAGCAGGGCGATAGCCAAGGCCGCGATCGCGTGATAGGCGATCGCCCGCTGCAAGCGAGCCGCCGGTGCCTCCCCTTGGTGGGGCTTCCGCAGCTTGACGGTAAAAATCGTGCTGGAAAAGTACAGACTGCAAAGCGCCCAGAGACCCCACACCGTCGGCGTGAGCGTCCCAGTCGTCGCTACGTAAGCCAGGGGTGTGGCCAGACAGACCGCCGCAAAGGTCACCAGTTCGTTGAGAATCGACTTTTGCCCCCGACGGAATACTGCGATCGCATCGATGAGCAGGGCGATCGTCGCCGCACCGTAGATTCCTAGCAGGGGCGACCAACCCCAACCCTGTAGGCTATACAGCCCCAGCGCACTGAGGCCAGCCAGTCCGCCATATAGTCCACCCCAGACTAAAAACCGAGGTTTCCATGTCTTGCGCTGCTTAATTTGCAGCACCAGCGGATGTTCGGCCTGAAAGCCGCAAAAGGCACAAACCAGGGCCAGGGTCGTCGCCCAGGTCCAGGCTTGAGCCGCTGCCGCGCCCATGAGAAAGGAAACTATGAGTACGACATAAACACCGTGCTCCGGAGAAATCACCGGACGATACCAGGCGGTTGCAGAAGATTTACCAGCAGAAAAAATAGGAGTCGTCATCATGGCAACTGGTGAGCTTAATCCCATAGCAGCAGCGATACGGTCTTCGGGTTTGCACCCTGAAGACCAGTTTGGACAATGATGTCGAATCGGTTTATGAGGTAGCTCATACAAAGGGTTTCGTTTCTTCGCCAGGTGGGGATGTACTGCAATCCGTTTCAGCGTATCTAAGACCCTTGCTTCAATTCTTTGACTTAAGTCAAAAAAAACCTTCAAAGATTCTTAAGTCTGATTTTCATTTAAAGGAATCTAAATAGATGTTGAGTTTTGTTTGTGCGTTCTCAAGGATGTTGATTTTTGTTCTATGGATCGAGTAGATACAGTTTTACTTGAAAATATTGATCAATAAAAAATTTAATACTACCTGTTTTGGGCTTATTTCAAATGAAAACGCAGGAAATGCTCTTGTTGTTGCCTCCAAAGAAGGTCTTAAATGGATGGAAACACATCTGAGTTTCTGGACTGGCTGCCTACTACGATCCTTTTTCAAGGATTGTCAACCTCCCAACTTGTTTCTTTGATTGGGATTGCTCAATTTCAGATCTGGCAAAAGGACGAAGTTTTATTTAAGCAAGGCTACGAAGCGACGGGTTTCTTTATAGTCAAAAAAGGACGCATTAAAATTTTTAACAGCTCTCCAACTGGGAAAGAACAGATCCTGAATATTTTTGAATCTGGAGAAAATTTTGCCGAAGTTGTCGCCCTAGATGGCAAACCTTTTCCGGCATCTGCTGCTGCACTTGAGCTTTCAGAGTTGCTCTATTTTCCCCGACAGGAATGCTTGAACTTATTACGGCAATACCCTGATATTGCCATCAATATGCTAATTAGTCTGTCGAAACATTCTCGTCATTTGGTGGGTGTTATTGAAGATTTGTCCTTTAAGGATGTACCGCAGCGTCTAGCGGAATATCTGCTGAATTTGGCCGATCGGACTTCTGACGTGATTACGTTAGATCTCACCAAAGGTCAGCTTGCAGCCATGCTAGGGACAATTCCTGCGACGCTGTCTAGAGCGTTTTATCGCCTCAGTCAGGAAGGCATGATTGCAGTGCAGGGTTCACAAATCGAATTGCTGAATCGCGATCGCCTGCACAGCTTAAGTCAAATGCTAGAGCAGGAAGATAATGGAACTTCATGACTTTTGATCACCAGTTTGGTCGTAGTCCTGATTTATCGAGAATATGAGGAACGCCGTTGCAGCAACACCTGTGACACCAAAGCTAAAATCGGTAGCTCTAGTAGAGGACCAATGACCAAAGTTAAGGCAATGAGAGGACGATCGCTAAAGGCGGTCGCTGCCACCGCCAGGGCAACGGGGGAATTCCTCGCCAATGTCGTGCAGGTCAGGCAGGCAACCTCTGGATAGGCCAGCTTTAACACTCGTCCAACCTGCTGGGCCAGGACGAAGTTGATGATAAAAAACAAGCCGATCGGCACCAGTAACCGTAGCAACAGATCTGGACGCTGGAGTAAGGTTGCACCTTCTGCCGCAAAGATAGCGGCAATCGCCAGGTTGAGACAGAGGAGTTGAGCGATCGCCACCTTCGGCAAATGACCCGCTAACCAGGCGTTTCCCTGCCATCGCACCAGGAAGACCCGTGACAACATCGCCAGAGCTAGTGGCACCAACAGCACTATTGCGACTTTGCTGCCCAATACCCAGAGATTCAGGCTCACCAGGGACTGGGCAAACACCGCCAGGTAAACGGGCAGCAGCACCATCTGCAAAACAAAGTTCAGTGGTAACAATGCCGTTGCTAACCCCACGTTGCCCTTGGCGATACCCGTAAACACCAGATACCAATCGGTACAGGGGGTGACCATCAGCATCAACAGCCCAACCCGTAAATCGGGGGCATTGGCGAGGAACAGTGTCCCTAAGCCCCAGGCCAGCAGTGGCGTCCACAGGAAGTTGATGATCAGGCTGGTGAGGGTTACCCGATAGTTGCGGAAGGCGCTGCCAAAGTGTCGTAGAGAAATCGGCAAAAATGTGGCATAGAGCATTCCCATCAGCAGTGGCGTGATCAGGGTACTGGCCACTGCCGATACACCGGCTATCTGAGCCAGCCCCAGTCCTAGCAGTACGGCGGTGAGAATCAAAAAGGGCTGAAAGCGTTCAAACCAGGTCATAGCTAGTTAAAGAGGGACTGATTGGCTCAAGAGCAGTATAGGAATGCGAGTTTGGTGGCGGCACCAGTGATGCACCGGCTCTTGCCCCTAGGAGCAAAATTATTGAGGGCAGACCCTTTTTCATTCAATTATTCTGTATAATGATTGAATGAGTTTGCGAAAGGCGCTTCAAATGACAAAAACAAATCGCAAACGGCAATTGCTAGAGCAGTTAGCCACTCTGGCCAAAGCCCTGGGGCATGAGTACCGTCTGGAGCTGTTGGAGTTGATTGCCCAGGGCGATCGCAGCGTCGAGAGCCTGACCCAATTGATGGACTTGCCCATCGCCACAGTGTCCCAACACCTGCAACACCTGCGCCGCAGTGGACTGGTCACGACCCGCAAAGAGGGGCGCTATGTGTACTACCACCTGGCCGATGACGAGGTGGTGCAGTTGACCCGCTCCCTGCGACAGGTAGCTGAGCGGAACCTGGCCGAGGTGCAGCAGCTGATGACGCAATATTTCCAGGGTGGCGATGGCCTGG
>CAZPYG010000205.1:0-8751 GCA_964590465.1 uncultured bacterium
GTGGCAGGTGCCGCCTCAAAGGCCGCCTGCCAGCAGAGATTTCCCTGGTCATAGGCATGAAAGGGCACCCGGTAGTAATCCGGGTAGGTCACCTGGGGATGGGTCAGGGCTGCAGCCAGGTCCCTCACCTGAGGCGTATTGAGGTCTTGAGCCATTTGCCGCCAGGCAACGCCTTTGTTCTCTGCTGTCTTAATCAGCACCTGGCGCGCCTGGCGCTTCATGACAGCGTAAATCGGCTTAGTGTGAATCAGAACGTTCACTAAACGCGACAGCCAGTCTTCTCCGGCCCAGTCAGGTTTTAGCTTGGTGGTCGTCATCCGGGTAATCCACGCATCAGTAGCTCAATGTACCGGACGACGGGGGCAAAGCGTCTTACCTCCCGTTACACTCCGCAACAGGGTTGGGAGCAGGAACCCGCCTTTGGGCAAGCTGAAAGACGAAGTCTGAACAGCCCCCAGGAGGATTTCCCATGGCTACCCGACGTATTCCCAACCGCATTTTCCCCAAGGTCAGCACCCTACCCCGGCAACGCACCGAAGCGGCCCAATATCTGGATATGTATAAGCTCACGGTGGAAAAAAAGCGCATTCAGCAGGAACTGGATAACATCAGTCAAAAACAGCAGTGTCTGCAGGAGCGGTTGGCCGAAATCGACCATCAGTTGGGGGGGCTGAGCGATGGGGCCGCAACCCTACGGCAGCAAGAGGGCAAACGCTATGGCTTAAAACCCGGGCGGAATCATGCCAGACCCACCCAGCCCATGCCTACGAGCAACATCTATCTGCCAGAGCGGGCAGTTCGATCCGCCGAGGATGACTACAGCACCGTTGTGCTGGATTATTAAGCCCTGCCGAGGGATCGTTTTGACGGGATAGATCTGACCATCATCATGGCGACCGGCAGTTTCGTTAGAATAAATTTATGAAGGTTCTGCTGATTGCTTTAATCCGGGGCTATCGGGCTTTGGTGTCGCCGTTGCTGCCGCCCACCTGCCGGTTCAATCCTACCTGTTCCCAATATGCGTTAACCGCAGTAGAACGGTTCGGTCCGCTGAAGGGAAGTAGGTTAGCGGTGCGGCGAATTTTGCGCTGTCATCCCTTCCATCCAGGGGGATATGACCCGGTACCCCCCTGCCCAGCGGACGGAGAACATTAAGCAACCGTTCTGTCAGGCCTTAGCGTTCTCTACCGGTTCTTTACTGGTCACAAACCGGTGGGCTACGGTTTCCGGCTGAATGGCTGACAAAATCACATGGCCAGAGTCGGTAATGATTACCGCACGGGTGCGACGACCGTAGGTGGCATCTACTAATTGCCCCCGCTCTCGGGCATCAGTAATCACCCGTTTAATGGGCGCAGATTCTGGACTTACAATGGCAATCACCCGATTGGCAGACACAATATTGCCGAAGCCGATGTTGATAAGCTTAATGTCCATAATGATGAAAGAGGAGCGGTAAACCGAGCTTTCAGCGTAGCCAGAGGTTTCTAAGGGTCATCCTAACGAATAAATCTGGCTCTGAGGGGTGATATCACTCAAAAAGTCTGATTTACAGCTCTTTAGTGCCTTGCACTACAAATTCCTATCCCTGGGAGGATAAATCTTGCCTTTATCCCGGCATGCAGCCCTCCCCGGGGGAAAGTTAAGGTACCGCAGCATCGGTCTGTTCAATACATCAACGGAGGCGAAGCCCGTGCAACCGGTTGACTTCACAACTTTAATGGCGGTCTGCCACGACTTGAAGACCCACTGGCTTCCCTCCCGCTGCGAGCAGGTTGTTCAGTGCGATACCACCGCCATTAGCATGGCCCTGCGGACCCTCGACCAGCGGGGATGGCTGACGATTTCCTGGCATCCCCAGGGGGCAAGGCTCCATTTTGGGGATGCCCCTCCCAAAGGACAAGACACTTTCACCTTCAGCCAGCAGCTCAAACATCAGCTCAATCAGCTGGCTCTGGTTGCCATAGATCCGGTAGCCCCCTGGGAACGGGCGCTGGATCTACAGTTTGGCCGTCGCCCCGGTGAGCCCCCCCAGTGGCACCTGTATGTGGAAATCATGGGCAAGTACAGCAACGTCATTCTGGCCAATGCCAACAACCAGATTGTTACCGCCGGCCATCAGGTCAGTGACCAGCAGTCGCGGGTACGCCCCATCCAAACCGGCGATCCCTACGAATTACCGCCGGCCCTGATGAATACCCTGCCCAGCCGGCAAGAATCCCAGGCGTCCTGGCAGGATCGAGTCATGCTGGTGCCGACGAATCTCAAAAAAATGCTGATGCAGGCCTATGGAGGGCTGAGTTCGGCGCTGGTGCAGACCCTCCTCAAGGCTGCGGGCCTATCTCCCCAGCAATCTCCCGAAACCATGACCCAGGCCGATTGGGACCGTCTTTTTGGCGTCTGGCAGCAGTGGCTGACCCGCCTGGACCAGGGGGATTTTGAGCCGGGCTGGACGGAAACCGGCTACACCGTATTGGGTTGGGGCATCACCGTTCCGGCCCAGGACGTTCACCAACTGCTGCGGGACTACTATACCCACGAACTGAACCTGCAGCAGTTCAATCAAATCAAGAACCAGGTGCAGCAAAAGCTAAAAAATGTCCTCAAAAAACTGCGCCAGAAGGAAGCCACCTTCCTGACCCGCCTCCACCAGTCGGATCAGTCTGACCAGTACCGTCGCCAGGGGGACTTGCTGATGACCTATGCCCACCAGTGGCAGCCGGGGATGACCCAAATGGTGGTAGAAGATTTTGAAACAGGCGACCCCATCACTCTGCCCCTGGACCCGGACAAAACCGCTATCCACAATGCCCAGCGATTCTATAAACAGCACCAGAAGCTGAAGCGGGCAAAGGATGCCGTAACTCCCCTGCTGGCCGAAGTACGCGGCGAACTGGCCTACCTGGAGCAGGTGGAAGCCGCCCTTAACCAGCTCCAACGCTACGAAGACCCCGCCGACCTGGATGCCCTCATCGATATTCGCCATGAGCTGATCCACCAGGGCTACATGAATGCTCCCGACTATCGCCCCGGGGATAACCGGCCCGGCAAGGAAGAGGGCTTCCGGCGGCTGCGGACCCCCGATGGGTTGACGGTGCTGGTGGGGCGTAATAACCGGCAGAACGATCTGCTGATATCTACCGTCGCTACGGACTACGACCTGTGGTTTCACACCCAGGAAATTCCCGGCAGCCACGTGCTGCTGCGGCTGGAGGCGGGGCAAGTGCCCAGCGATCTAGATTTGCAGTACGTGGCGGATCTCACCGCCTACTTCAGCCGGGCGCGCCTGGCGGATCAGGTGCCGGTGGTTTATACCCAGCCCAGGCATGTCTACAAACCTAAAGGTGCCCTTCCCGGCATGGTGATTTATAAGCACGAAACCGTGCTCTGGGGCCAACCCCGCCGCATGGAAGCGCCGGCAGCGATGCCATCCCCCCCGGAAGCCACCAAAGTTTGAGTGTCCTAGCGTTGGTCTCCTCTGGCCAGAACAGGCTGATGAGTCTGAGGTATTCCTTTCACGTTACCGACTTCTTTACTTTTGTTGTCTAAAGTTCACAGACAGTTGCAGGTTTAAAGTTTCACCAAAAGTGTGAACTGACTTGCAACTTTAGAACCTCTATTGCCCTGACTTCTAGTTATCACCTAGCTATCCCTATACGGGGTTAGCTAGGTGATAGAAGCTCAATCATTTATGTCTGTCGTGAGGAACATAACCATGAAAAAAATCTTTTTGGGATCATTAAGCGTCGTTTCTCTGGTTGGATTGGTGGCTTGCGGCAACCCTGCCAGTAGTGTTAATGACGATTTGCAGGCCAGTGAAGGGGAGCCCTCCCTGGAAATCGAAAGCGACCCCACCATGACAGACCCAGCCCCCACCGAGCCGGATATGTCTGTCGAAACCCCTGAAGCCGACCTGATGGAGCCGGTTGAATCCACCGAAGTCAGCGACGGCGAACTGGAAATGACTATTCAAGAAAACCTGGCAACCCTGTACCCGGAGACCTCCTTTGACGTGACGTCAGAGGCAGGGGTGGTGACCATTGCCGGGGATATTCCCACCCAGGAGGAAGCGGACTACATTGCCGACTGGGTATCTGAAATGAATGGCGTTACCGAAGTTGAGGTGATGCCCTCTGAGGCCGAGACGACGCTTTAGTGGGATTGCGATACCCAGTCCAGCACGGAAACTGAAGCTTTGCCTTGGGCAGAACTGCCCCTCTGGCCTTAGACAAGGTTGATTAAGACCAAACCAGCTTTCTAGCCGGACGAGGGCATAGCCGGATCAGTTAAAAAAGT
Organism: uncultured bacterium; assembly: GCA_964590465.1. Classification (GTDB taxonomy): domain Bacteria; phylum Cyanobacteriota; class Cyanobacteriia; order Phormidesmidales; family Phormidesmidaceae; genus CAZPYG01. The sequence goes on from CAZPYG010000205.1 coordinate 4,297, forward strand.
TGCCCAAGAGCGGAGGTGTTGAGTTCACACCTTCGCTTTTTTTTGCCATCAGGGTTGTCCTAACCCCCTGGGCTCCTGCTATATATGCTGAAGGAATATGCTGAAGGACAGAGCGGTATTAGGTTCAGACAGGGTGGCAGAATGGATTGGCTGGTTGACCCATTGAGTTACGAATTTATGCGTCAGGCGCTGCTGGCCAGCCTCCTGGCAGGCATCGTCTGTCCCATCATTGGTACTTACCTGATTGTGCAGCGCATGGCCATGCTGGGAGATGTGGTCGCCCACGGAGTCCTGCCCGGGCTGGCCATCGCCAGCTTCCTCAACTTTCCCCTGGCCGTGGGAGCTTTTGCCCTGGGCATGTTTAGCACGTTCGTCATTGCCTGGATTCGCACCCAGTCTCGGATCAAGGTAGATACGGCCATGGCCATTACCTTTTCCACCTTTTTCTCGTTGGGCATTACTCTGTTATCGGTGTTTCAAAACCGCATTGACCTGGAGCAGCTGCTGTTTGGGGATATTCTCAGCGTCTCCAGGGAGGATGTCTGGCAGATTGGCGCGATCTCGCTCCTGGTCATCATCGGAGTCCGCCTGTTTTACAAAGAGCTGCTGTTTTATACCTTCGACCCCTTAGGAGCCGAGGCCCTGGGCTTACCCGTCAACGCCATAAACTTCGGCCTGATGGCGGCCATCACCCTCACCATCATCGCCGGGATGAAAACCGTCGGTGTGATTCTGGTGGTCGCCCTGATGGTCGGCCCCGCCGCCACCGCATACCTGCTGGTTAAGGAACTGCACTGGATGATGATGCTCGGTGCCTTACTCGGCGCGGCTTTTGGCGTCGTTGGCATGTACAGCAGCTATTATTTAGACATCCCTTCGGGGCCGGCCATCGGGTTGACTGTATTTGGGGGCTTTCTGCTGGCGCTACTGTTCAGCCCCCGCCAGGGAATTTTGACCCGCTCTACTTAATCACTGCGCAGGCAATGCGACCGCCGGAACCGCCGATGGGTTGGGAATAGTGATCATCCTTTTGGGTATGAATAATCAGGGATGAACCATTTTCATCCAAAAGTTTGGCAGGACCCTCGGTGAGGGTGACCAGATCGCTGTAAAGTTCGACTTCCACGGTGCCGTCTTCCGCCACCACCAGATTCGGTAGGTTCCCTTCGTGAGGACCATCCGGATTGCGAAACCCGTGGGGAGTGTCAAAGGGGTTCACGTGCCCACCGGCAGACTTAAAGGCGGCCAGATCGGAGCAGTCTCCAACAGCATGAAAGTGCATGCCGTGGTAGCCCGAGGGCAGTCCTTCCGCCTGCAAATCTACCAGCACTCCCTGGGTGGTTTGCTCTACCGTTACAGCGCCAATGGTCACGCCGTCATTGTTGAGGATGTCCGCTTGAACCGATGCTGGATCGGCCTGGGCCGGGCCCGCAAGCAACACAAAGCAGCCGCATAAAAGACCGGCAGCAAAAAGTCCGAACTGTCTCAAGATGGGTTGCATGGAAATTTCCGTTAACTGTTTTCAGTTCGATCATAAAGGAAGGCTCCCGGCAAGACGGTCATCCTTAGGTTTATGCCTGGAGGGTTATCAATTATTCCCCGCTTCCCCCGGGCACCGGGTGGGCAGCCCATGAACAAATATCGGAAAGGGATCTTTTTTCTCCCATTTTCAGGCATCATAGGTGGTCAAGTGCATTTCTGGTCCGATGAAACCCGGCAGTAAATACTACCCGCTTTACGACTATCTGCAGCGCTGTGGCGAAGATGAGACAGCGCTTACCTTTGCTGAAATCGAATCGATGCTGGGGTCTGCCCTGCCGGCTTCCGCCCGCCAGCGTAAAAACTGGTGGAGCAACCGGGATACCACCAGCGCCCTGCAGGCGGGGGCCTGGGTCAATGCTGGCTATCACGTTAAAGCGGTGAATATTGACCAGGGAACCGTCACCTTCCACAAGTTCAATGCCCATTACAACATCCAGCACAAAGACGGAGAAATCGTCTGGCAGCAGGACGCCATCCGGGCCCTACGGAAGCACATGAATATGACCCAGTCTCAATTTGCTGCAGAATTGGGGGTGCGCCGCCAGACCATCAGCGAATGGGAAAACGGCGTCTACGACCCGGATCGCAGTACATCTCGCTTTCTTCGGTTAATTGCTAAGACTGCGGACTTCCAGGACCCCCCCGAGGAGGTCTAGAAACCTTCTTGACTTATATCCGGCGAGCGGTCATGATGGTTTTGGTGGTGCGCGCCCCAAAACCTGTTCTTGATCTCTTCTACCGGAGGTACTTGCCGTGTCTACCGAAACTCCTGTGTTGTCTCTGCCCGCCACGGATGACGCCCGCCGACTGCGGGTGATTGCCGTAGGCTCTTTAGAAGTGGTGAATAATTACGTCGTCACTCAGCATCGTTTAGGGGTTGCCGAGGTGTCTGAATGGTCGCGCCCCCTGCCTGCTCCCAACGGCGGCGATGTGATGCGAATTTTGACCAAACGATTGGGTGCTGATCTGGCCTAGCAAGCTTGCAAAGATCCCAGGGTCTTGTTTTGGAATGAACCAAAATCAGGGTTCATGGGCCCATGAACCCTGGGATCCTGTCCCTGCTCCTCTAACCATTCCCCGCTAACTCTGGGGCCTTGAGCTTCCAGGTGTGGTCTTCGGCTAACTCCAGCACGTTCTGGTGGTAGGCGTTGAGGGATTCTCGATGGCCCACGCTGATAAACGTCGTGCCGATGTGCTGTAGATGGTCGTAGAGTTTGGCCTCGTTGGCCAGGTCAAGGGCGCTGGTGGCTTCGTCCAGGATGGCAAAGTCGGGTCGATTCAGCAGAATGCGGGCAAAAGTCAGGCGCTGTTGTTCTCCCAGGGAGAGGACATCGCCCCAGTCTTCCACCGCCTCGAAGCCGCCAAAGCGCTCGTCCAGGTCCCCCAGGTTGACCTGCTGGAGCACTTCCTTGAGGGTGTCGTCATCCACCTCCTGGTCGGAGTTGGGGTAGAGGAGTTGGTCCCGCAAACTGCCCATAATCATGTAGGGTTTTTGGGGCAGAAACAGCATGTGGTCGAGGTTCGGGCGCTGTAGCGTGCCGCTGCCAGAGTCCCAAAGCCCGGCGATGGCCCGCAGCAGCGAACTTTTACCGCAGCCACTCGGCCCCACGATCAGCAACCCCTTCTGCTCCGGCAAGGCCAGGGATAGATCTTCCACCAGGGTGCGCTTGTAGTTGGGGGTCTGCAGGGTAAAGTTCTGCAGGGCAATGTGGTCAGCGGTTTCCACCGAGATGGTAGGTTGCTCAGGCTGCTTCTGTTCCGTAGCCTGCTCTGATTTCGCCGGGTCTACGGTTTCTGCCTCAGGTTCTACATGATCTAGGGCTTCCGCAAAGTCAAACAGACGGTCAATGCCCGCCCCAAAAGAGGTTAGGGACTGGAACCGGGCCACCACCACATTCAGGGAAAAGAACACCCGCACAAAGGCTCCCTGGGCTTCTGTGACCTTGCCTACTTCGATGTCTCCCGCAAACACCGCCGGGGCCACCACGATGGCCGGCAACACAAAGGGAATGAATTCATAGGCATTGGTCAGGATATTGAGGTTCAGTTCCCAAAAAATCAACCGTTTGAAGTTGTCAAAGGCTTCCACAAAGCGGCTCTTGACCTGAGAAGATTCCTGCGCTTCTCCCCGATAGAAAGCAATCGCCTCGGCATTTTCTCGAATGCGCACCAGGCTAAACCGAAAATTTGCCTCTTTCTTCAACTGCTCAAAATTCAGCCGCACCAGGGGTTTCCCGAAAATAAATACGGTGATCACAGTCCCCAGCAGGGCGTACAGCACCAGGAACCAGACCAGGTTTGTCGAGATTCCCCACAGCACCCCGCTGAAGGCAATCACCTGCAGTACCGAACCCGCGACCACCAGCAAAAACGCCAGGGATTCCTGGGTGAAGTTTCGCACGTCTTCGGCAATCCGCTGGTCGGGGTTGTCAATGTCCGTTTTGAACAGCTGAATTTCGTAGAAAGAACGGTCCTTAAAGTAATCATCCACAAAGCGACCCGTCAGCCACCGTCGCCACTCTACCCCGACCCGCTTTTGCAGGTAGTCGTAGCCTCCCAGCAGGGGCGCATAGGCTACCAAAACCCCAATAAAAATCAACACCGTTTCCCAGAAGCGGGCTTCATCTTTGCTGGACAGGGACGAAATCAGCACCCCCCGCTTGTTGTTGAGCACCACACTGAGGCCGGTATAGCCCAGCAGCAGAATCACCAGCAGCACCAGCAGGCCCCGGGCTTTCCACTTTTCATCGCCAAACCAGTAGGACTTGGCAATCGCCCAGAACCGACGAAACACTCTGAAGTTAAACCGTTCCATGCGGGTATGGAGTCTCCTGTTTGTAAGAGGTGATGGGGAGATCCTACAAAACTTAAAACTTTCTGGCCCAGATGGGAGGGGGAGATGGGGAGATGGGG
>CAZPYG010000206.1:0-8733 GCA_964590465.1 uncultured bacterium
CATGACTTGTGTGTACTTAGTAGCCAAGCTTGGGAGAGGGATTTAGGGTGAGGGCCAAACTGGGTCAAGAAATATTTTTCGCCAACAGCGTCCGCTAGCGCTCCACCCAACCTACGTTGCAATACTTTCTGCTCAGAGTACTAGTTCGTGCCGAAGGTTAAAGTATTAACTCAAGCCAATTCCAATTACCAAAAGTGTTTTCGCTGCCCGGTCGCAGGAACCTGAATTTCTCCAAGTCTTTTTCGCAGTTGACCAACCGGATAGTCTGGCGATCTCAAGTCCCAATCTTTGCGGATCAAAGGGCTTGGCTAATATACCTGCGGGATTAAACTGGGCATATCGGGCAATTTCATCGGGCATCACCCGCGAGGTTAAGTAAATAACAGGCACACCAAACTCTATCGAAAGCCGTTGCAACTGCTGAGCCAGTTGTTCTCCCTGGGGAAGGCCTAAATCAAGGTCGACAAGAATTGCATCCCAGGGACTAGATTCCCAGGCACTGATGGCCCCAGCAGAATCACAGGTGGTAACCCGGCAACCGGCAAGGTCTTCTAAAGAAATTTGAATGATTTCTCTAATTTCAGGCTCATCGTCAATGACTAAAACTCTTTTCTTCATTTTCTTCATGGCCACTGCTTCATTTTTTAAATAAGGCCTTCTGTATACCTGGCCGCTTATCGCCAGCATAAAGGTGACGGGAGTACAGATTGTTTTTATACCAGAGCAAACTCAATTCTGGCACAAAATCGATTCTGATGTGTAATTAATAGAGCATTTTAATGACAATGATGCAATTGCAATAGTTGATATCTTTAACTGTAGTGAACTATAGCAACCCTACATAAATCGTGCCACTCCGTAAGGCAGGCGTCTCGCCTGTATGGGAAAGATGCCCGTTCTAACATTTACAAAATAATTCTATTGTCCTATTAGCTCATAGACTTATCAAGTTGGCCTCTGTCAAATACTGAGTAGAAAAAATCACCAGCGGATAGGGTTGCCCTGGCGAAAAAGTAATAAAAGTCATAAAAGTTGGTTCTTTTGGGGCAAGTCCTAAATATTGATTTTAAATCTGGCTGGAATTCTTTAGCAATCTTGAAATCAGGTTAAAAGCATCTCTTTTTGGTAGGTAATGAGTAGTACACTCTTCAAGGGCTAAAAATAGTTGGTTGTTGGTTAACCCTCGAAGAGCAATTTTGAGTTGGGGAGTTTTGGTTGAATGAGACAGGTTGTTTGTGCGTTGTCGATGGGTTTTCTACTGGCCGCTTGTCAGGGGAACTCTGCTCCACCGTCTGAGACAGTTCAGGATTTTGAGGCGGTTGCGCCAGAGGGTTCGGATGGTTCTGAGATCGCAAATACTGCCCCTGAAGCAGCCCCCGTACCGATTAAAGCCGGTACCGTCCGGGCTGAACCGTCGTTACGCATTCACACGTCCCCCGGTACCAATACCCAGGTAATCTATGCCGCTGCCAATGGCACCAGACTGAACATTTATGCGGAAACGGCCCTGGGAGATAGCACCTGGTATCAGGTACAAGCGCAATCCGGCAATTACCCCCAGCAGTTGGGCTGGGCCTATGCCGGCAACATTGTCGTCGAGGGTGACAGCCGACCCGTAACCCCCGATCAGCCCACCACCCCCAGCCCCGACCAGGGCTACCGGGAGGGCTACAAACTGGGCCATCGGGATGGGCAAAACTTCAAGAAATATAATTCCGGCTACAATCCCGATGGTGCTTTGCAGGCCGGTTCTGGCAACCCTGACCCGGCCTACGACCAGGCCTTTCGCAGCGGGTTCTACGCCGGGTTTGATGCGGGCTACTATGGCAACCCCTACAACGACAACCCCAACGCCGGGGGCGGCACCTCAGAGCCTAACACCGACAACCTGACCATGACCTGTTCCGGGTCTTTCTCCAATGGCAGTGGGTTCACCGTCAACTATACCCGCGAACCCGGGTTCAGTCGTTTTACCCTGGACCCGGGTTCTACCTCCCCCGTCACCGTTAATCTGACCTACGCGGGTACCACCGATGCCCAACATGGCGTCTGGAAGGGAACCTTGGGCGAGTCAGAAGTGCGGGTCGATCATCTCTCCTCCCAGGCCCCTAAGCCGGGGGATGAGGTGAATGTTGAGTACAACATCTTTTCGGGCCGGGCGGTTTGTCGCTGAAATTAGGAATTATTAAGTTTTATACCAAGTCCAGCTCGAGATCTGTAGTTTTCTCTAAGGCAAAACTCCACTTCTGGACTTGGACAAGGTTTAAGTTCATAATTTTGTGTTTTGAATTGACGGGTCAACTCAAAATTTTTCCTCCATAGACGGGCGCGAACGAAACTTAAATTTACGGCATCATTTCATTCTGAGTCCTTAGCTTTGTCAATTTAATCGGAGAATCTGCAATGAAAATGTATCAACTCGCCAAACAGGCTTTTGTCCGAACCGCCCTAATGGCTGGGGCCCTCGCGGGTTTGGCTGTAATCGCTGACCCAGCCGGGGCCGAATTTTCTACCGCCTACTGCGATGGGGCCGCCTACGCCGTTAATGTCTACCGCGCCGGAGACCCTGAAGCCCCAGGTAGCGCCCTAACCATACGCCTTTATTCTCGGGCCGATGGCGTCATCTTCTTAAATACTGAGGCCAGCCGCGAGCCCAACCCCGAGGGGTATAACTACAGCAACCTGCGGGGCGAAAATGAGTGGACTTTGTTTATCCCCAACAATGAATCTTTGCCATGTACCCTTTCCCGCGATGGCACTGTCATTGATAGGGGGACCGTGACCATGCGAGAATCAAGCAGCGGAGACTAACTGCTGCCCTATCGACTTTTTGAATGACCCATTCGTTGCCCCTGTTATTAATTGAACAAACCCTGCAACGACCCTTAACGAGTCTGGAACGACTTGTGTTGGAAGGTTCATGGTGGGGGCAACGCTACCGCAACATGGCTGATGGTTCCGGCTATGCCGAAGAATACATTAAGCAGGTGGGAGCCCGATTATGGGCAGAGCTATCTGAAAAAAACGGCTCCACGGTAACGAAAAAAAATCTGCGCCTGGTGTTTGATCAGTATGATCCCACTATTGCGGAGGGCGAGAATATCGGGTCTTCAGGGCCAGACAGAACAGCGGGTCAGACCACCCCGGTTAACGTAAATTCCCTTACCACAATTGAACTCCCCGGACAATCGTCGGCTTCTTCCTTTGATTTCCCCTCAGGTCCGCTACCGTTAGAGTCTTCCTTCTACATTCCCCGCCCCCCGCTGGAGGAATCTGCCTTTGGAGAAATTATTCGCTCCGGTGGTTTGCTCTGCATCAAAGCGCCCCGCCGGTTCGGCAAAACCTCTCTGTTGCAACGGGTAATTCACTACGGCACCGCCCAGGGTCACCGGACCTGCCGAATTGATCTGCTAGAGGCCGAAGATCAGGTCTTTGACTCCATTGATACCCTGCTGCGGTGGTTTTGCCGTCGCATGGCTTACGTCCTGGAACTGGATCTGTCGGTGAATGACCTGTGGGACCCGGACCTGGGGAGTAAAGTGAACGGCGGCATCTTTCTGCAGCAGGTGCTGGCCCAGGCTGACCCACCGCTGATACTCACCATCAATGCCCTGGAGCAGGTGTTCTTCCATGAATCTGTAGCCCGTGATTTTTTATCGCTGCTGCGGTTCTGGCATGAGCGCTCAAAAGACAGCGGCCCCTGGCAGCGGTTGCGACTGGTGCTGGTCTACGGTACCGACAGCTACGTCGCCCTCAACCTGGAGGCTTCGCCTTTTAACGTGGGTCACTCGATTCGTCTACCTCCCTTTACCCTGGCCCAGTTTTTGGAACTGGGTCGCCGCTATCACCTGCCCCACATTGCCAATCCCGGCCAGCGCTTTTCCCTGGAGGCCCTCTACCGGCTGATTGCCGGTCACCCTTACCTGGCCAATCTCAGCTTTTATACCCTGACCCAGGGACAGCGAACTTTGCCGGAGATCCTCAACACCGCCACCACCGCCGACAGCATTTTCCGCAGCCATCTGCAGGAACTGGGGGCGCAGCTGCGGCAAAATTCCTCGGTGCTGGCGACCTGGCAGCGGGTCATCAAAGGCCAGGGGGTGCCGTTGAATGCCGTCGATTCCATGGGCCTCGAAAGCCTGGGGCTGATTCGCACCCAGCAGGGGCTGGCCTACCCGTTATGCGATTTGTACCAGCGCTTTTTTGCCATTCATTTGAAGGATATCTCTGAAGATACGATGTCGCCCATAGACTGACTCACAGCTGATTACCCTTGATGTTTTGGTCAGCAGCTAAACCTGAGGTTCCGGTAATTTCAATGTTCCGAACTTGGGTGACCAGAACTCCCCTCGACTCTGGAAATAGGCGACTTCCTTACACTTACCGCGACGGTTATCCAGAATGGAACAGCGTAGCATCACTTTGTTCTGATCGTCTTTGGTGTAGGTATAGCGTTCCAACAGCGCCCCGCAGACTGGGCAGGGGTGATCTACAAACATCTCTGGGTTCAGGGCCTGCCGTTGAGCGTGGGGCAGTTCGTAGCGTTTGGCCCTGGTATTCCAAAACATGACCGTGCTGCAGGCGGCCCTGGAGCACTTGAGGAAATGCCTGGCTTTCATCTTTTTGGAACGGGAAGGAACTTTGGTCATGGCCTCCCCACAGGTGGGACATTTGGTTTTGGTGGTTTGTCCTTTAGCAGGTTTAGGCTTAGGGGTTGGTAGTTCCTCAGAGCTTTCTGCTACTGATGTCTGCGGTTGCTCGGTCAAGGATGGCAGGAGAAGCAGTTGGGATTTGGCTTTTGCGATCGCAGGGGCAAAATACTCCCGATTCCAACCAACCAGATATTCCTGCCATTCCTGTTCTCCTGTGGCGATGGCATCCAATGCTGTCTCCATCTGAGCCGTAAACTCCGGTTGAATTAGGTCCGGCAGTAGTTTTTCCAAAGCCGTATCGAGTTCTAATCCCAGCGGTGTTGGCTTTAGCTTGCCCTGGTGCAGTTCCACATAGTCTCGCTGGCGCAGGGTTTTAATGGTGGGGGCATAGGTGCTGGGGCGACCAATTCCCTTTTGCTCCATCAGTTTTACCAGCTTCGGTTCGCTGTAGCGGGGGGGAGGTTGGGTCTGCTTCTGGTCGGCCTGGGCCTGGTCCAGTTGTAGAGTTTGCCCTTGAGTTACCGCTGGCAGTACTGAATCTGCCCTGAGGTTATTCCAGTAGCGGGTGTATCCCGGGAATTCCAGCACCTGACCTCGGGCTTCCCAGTAGGCTTCGCCAGATTGAGTAACAATCCGGGTTTTGCGTAACCGAGCCGGAGCGCATTGAGAGGCTACCGCCCGATTCCAGATCAGCTCATAAAGTCGAGCGGCATCAGAGGACAGGTCTTGCTGAAGCTGGTGAGGCCGATGATTCACGTCTGTGGGACGAATTGCTTCATGGGCTTCTTGAGAGCCTTTCACGGCTCGATGTCGAGTGGTTTTGCGAGGCACATTGGGCGGGTCATGCTGCTGCAAATATTGCCGAACGGACTCACAGAAGGGGGCTGAGAGGACGACCGAATCCGTTCGCATGTAAGTGATGTGGCCCTTTTCGTAGAGGGATTGGGCCAGCTTCATCGTCTGCTCAGGGCTAAAGTGGAGTTTGGCCCCTGCCGCTTGCTGCAGGGTTGAGGTCACAAACGGCGGCGGCGGTGACTGGGTGGTTTGCTTGCCTTCGATATTCAGCACCTGATGACCATGGGAACGGGCCATCTCAACCAACTCATCTGCCCGTTCCTGAGAGGTGATCCGCTCTGATTCTTGTTCGGTACTGTTATCTTCAGACCCCCTGGCGGTTTTTCGCGGCGGCTTAGGACTGCTGCGGTAAAAGGCTTTGAACCCTTCCCGGTAAGTGACCCAGACGCTCCAGTAGTCCTGGGACACAAACCCCTGAATTTCTCGTTCGCGCCTACAGACCAGGTGCAGGGTGGCACTCTGGACCCGACCCATGGATTTTGCCCCGTTCTTGAGAGGCCAGACAATGTGGCGACTACCGGTATAGCCCACAAGCTTATCGAGGCAATCGCGGGCACGACCGGCCGCAACAAGATGCTGATTCAGGGTGCGGGGGTGGGCAATGGCCGCCCTCACCGCCTGGGGGGTAATTTCGCTGTAGACCACCCGCTGAGGATTACGGAGATTCAACGCCTGCTGCAGATGCCAGCCGATAGTTTCGCCCTCGCGATCCGGGTCGGTGGCGATGTAAACCCTATCCGCCTTGTTGGCGGCTTGCCGGAGTTCCGAGAGGACTTTTTTGGAGCGGGCATCCCGGGGCTGGTAGCGACAGGCGATGGCATTATCCCCTAAATCAAATCCAAGGGAGTCTATGCCATCATTGGCCAGCTCTCGAACATGGCCCATACTGGCCTTGATGATCCAGTTGGACCCGAGAATTTGCCCTAGTTTCTTCAGCTTGCCTGGGCTTTCAATCAGCAACAGGTTTGGCATAGTCTCCTCGGCGTACCCCTCAATTTAATAGTACACCTGAACTTGGAACTTGCCGCAATAGCTTTGCCCCATCAAGTTCGTCTGGATTTAATCCGTGCCCTCCATCTGACGGCAGCCCAGGCCCAGGCGGGGTACGGTCAGACCAGGGACGATGCCGACAACTCCCGCAGCCAAAATCGATCGGGAACTCCCGCCAAAGTCAAGACGTTTGGCCTGTTAGGGACATTTGGGCCTACTTTCGCCGTTGCCGAATCTGGTTCATGAAGAACTCTTCCAGGGAGGGGCGGGCCTGCTGCAGGGTGATTAACTCACCCCCCATAGCTTTGAGATATTGGGTAAAGTCGTAGGGATCACCCTTGATATGGCCAGTCCAGGTGTTGCCCTGGATCGTTAACTGATCCAGCCAGGCATCTAGACCCTGGAGATTGCCACCGTGGCCCCTGACCAGATATTGATTGCCAATGCCCAGGAGTTCGTTCAGGTTGCCGACGCTGATCAGCTCTCCCTGGTCTAGGATAGCGATGCGATCGCAGATCACCTCCACATCCGACAAAATATGGCTGTTAAAGAAAATAGTTTTTCCTTCCCGCTTCAGGGAAAGGATAATTTCTCGGACCTGAAACCGTCCGGTGGGGTCAAGCCCCGACATGGGTTCATCTAAAAACACCAGTTCAGGATCATTGATCAGGGCCTGGGCCATGCCGATGCGCTGTAACATGCCCTTAGAATATTGCCGCAGCTGCTTTTTCTTCACGGTTTCCTGGGCCAGCCCCACCAGATCCAGCAGCTCCATAATGCGGCGATGGCGGGCCGCTGGGGATAGACCAAAGAGCCCAGCGGTGTACTGTAAAAACTCCCATCCGGTCAGGAAGTCATAGAAATAAGCATTTTCCGGCAGATAACCAATGCGCTGTTTCACCTGACGCTCACCCACGGGTTGGCCCAGCACCTGGGCTTGACCGACGGTGGGCCGAATAATACCCAGCAGGGTTTTCAGCAGGGTGGTTTTGCCCGCCCCATTAGGCCCCAGCAAACCAAAGGTTTCCCCTTCGTAAACCGAGATGGAGCAATCTTTCAGGGAGGTGACTTTCTGGTTTAGCCAGAAGCCGGTGCGATAGGCTTTTGTTAATCCACGGGTTTGAATCACCACTGGGAGGTTTTCCCGTTCGCTGCTTAACCCAACTGGTAAGGATGCGGTGCTCATAGGCATCAAGAAACCAAAACTGCCAATGTGGTTTCAGGATACCCGTCTCTTCAACTTTTGAGGACACTGATTTTGAGGTGCCTGGGGTTTAAGCGGGCTGTGGCCAGAAAATGGTCCGGGCCAAGCGGTAGCCTGGCCCGGTGGGGGGAATGTTTTACCTTAGAAAAAAACATTTCCTGGGGGTGGGGAAGCTGTGGTTGGATGTATAGACAAGTTTCCCACCCCCAGGGAAATAGGGTCAATAGATTGATCGGGGAAAAGGGGAAAGATTTTGACTGTGCAAGCAAGCAATATTACTGTAGTAAACGTCAGGTAGATACCATGGCTGGTGAGTAGTTCAACGGACGTAGATTGAGACGAACCCAGTTTAAAATGGTTTCAGGCTATTTTTATAGTGCACCCAGACTTTCAAAATTCGTTTGGGTTTACATTTAGGATAAGCAGACTAAAAGAATCTGCCCATGCCATCTTAGGAGATAAAATTTGTTTCATCTTCAGGGTAAGCAGGCATTAATTTTCTTTGATTCTGTTTCGGTAGCTCAACAAACTTCACCATGGATGAAGTTAACCAGTGGTTTTTCCTGAGAACCCCGTTTCCCCCTTATTGACTGAGCAACTAGGGGATGTCTATTTTTTTCGGACGCTGGATACTGGCAGCGTGACTTACCTCAGTGAAACTTTTAAATCACTCTTTGGCCGCAGTCGCGACCTTGCCTACCAGGATTCCCAGAATTGGCTGCAGGCTCTACATCCCCAGGACCGAGACCCAGTGGCACGGCGGCTGCACCAGCACCGGCAAAACCAGACCCCTTACCAGGACAGCTACCGGATTCTGCGGCCCGATGGCACGGTACTTCCCGTGATTCAGCGAAGCTGGGTCGAACGCAGCTCCGCTGCCCCAAGCCGCTACGTGAGTGTGGTTCAAGCCTGTGCGGAGATACCCGGATCTCGGCCTTTCATCGCTGACGATACCCTCAACCACCTCTTAAATAGCCCTGTGGTGGTACTGGTCAGTATGCGGGTGTTTTCTGATGGTCACTGGGAGTGGGA
>CAZPYG010000207.1:0-8670 GCA_964590465.1 uncultured bacterium
ATATGCTTGATGGACGTAACTGGACTCGAACCAGTGACCCCCACGATGTCAACGTATCTAGCAAGTGCCTAGAACGCTTTCTATAAAAGCCTTGCAAGGGTTAATTGAAAAATTTGATACCCAATTGATACCCATTTACAAAGGCTCACAAAGAAAGCTATGCAGTAATTGCATAGAGTAGGATAGCGTTGATTACCTCCTAGTCAAGACCAGAAGGAAGCACGCTCACCCAATGCCTATCGGCTCTAATATCAATCCCCGCTGAATTCGTGTAAATGGTTTGAAACTGGTCTTCAGACTGACTAAATGACACCGTAGAACATCCTCGCCTATAAGGCTGAAAATATGCTTTGCCTGGGAGTAGCGGATTTAATCATTCTCCTAAGCGGGATAAGGCTTCCCCTTCACCAACGATCTATTCGCTTTGCACCAGAACTAGGCTCAAATAATCAAATACAGGCACGTATGCCCCAGTGACTGAACGGTTTTAGCTGTCAGAGCACCGCAGTAGTCTATGAGTCCGAAGCGTGAGAGAGTCGACTATATGGTTTCTCTCAGGTTTATTGAACAGCGTCGCTGTATGTGAAGGGCTCAAATGTAACGCCATTAGCAAACAAAGCAATTGGTCGAGATTCTCTATAGCAGCTAGAAGTGAGGGGTGATCTCAAGCTGAGAAAGCTTATATCTTCCTCAAAAGAAAAATGCTATGGCAAGAATCCAACATACCATCCCTAACCAGGCAGAAGAATCTTAAATTAAAATAAAGAATGAGAATTCTTTACAAAAAGTATTGCACGAAAATTCACAATGATTTGACGTCAATAAATAAACGGAATATCTTTGAATAGCAGAATTAAATTTATATATGAAATTCTGCTATCTCCCAACTTTAATCCGGTCCAGCTTGGGGTTGTAGTTTTCTCTAGAAATCAACTCCTTTTCTGGAATTGGGCAAGATGTAGATCTGAATAGTTTCACTAATTTCGAAGTCGAAAGGCTTGAGCTAAATTTTATCGTAGTCATATTAAGAAAGCTCAAGCCACACACTTTTACCTCACCCCCCTCTCTGCAAATTACATCAAGTCTGCTTAATTTACCCCTTTTTCTGTTCAGCGTGAATCCTCAATGTATAAGCGTTGGAGAGTTTACAGTACCTTCTTAACTGGGTTTGCCATCGGCCTGGTTTATACCCTAATTCTCAGTGGCTTAACCCCCTCGAACCCTGACACTGAGATTTCAAAGGCATTCGGCTTACTTGATTGGCAAGTCTTAATCCTCGCATTTTCCGGCATTATGGGCGGTGTGATTTATTCCATCGTGGTAGACGGCCATGTGGAAATGCCCCGCTTCATTTCCGGAAAGGGAGACAAGTTCCAGGCAGGTCTATTCGGCGATATTTTGCTGGGCATTGCCGGGGCTTTTATTTTGGAGGCACTGCTTCCCTCTAGTTTGGCAAGTGCTGAACTAGAACAGCCCAGCGGTATTGCCCTGGCAGCTACGGGTATTATTGGCGGCTATGGTGGCAGAGCGATATTAAGATTCGCCCTTAACCGTTTCTTTAAGCTGAGTGGAGAATTGCCTGAAACTATTGATTCTACGACCGTTGATGAATCAGATGTAGAGGAATCGCAGACGGCCTCTGAGGCAGTATTCCAACTCATCACACAAATTGATAACTACATCCGCACTGGGGCCACTGAGGCTGAGCGAAAAGTGCTCATTCGAGCCCTTGCAGAAGCAACCGCTGAGACTCGGAAACAGGTGTTTGAAGCTCTGGTTGATTTACGACAACAAGCACCGGTACTTGCGTTGACTACTGAGCAACGGCAGCGAATAATTACGGTTCACGAGCAACTCTTGACCCAAGAACATGATGAGTACCAAAGCCTGGGCGAAATGGCTCTGGTTTACAGGGATTTAGACCCACCTGATTATTCAAAAGCCCTAACGTGTCTGGACCGAGCCATTACTTTACGCGGGCCGCTCACCATTGGTGAGCCCTGGCAGTATGAGTTGAACCGTGCTGGCATTCGTATTCAGCAGGCCAGCCTAACAACCCGAGTCTCAGACTTTTCTCCTACTTTGCAGGAGAACATCATTGCTGATCTACTGGCTATTGCTCAGGTATATAACCTGGAAGCGATTTTACAGGCAGCGAGAGAACGGCAGATCCCCGCACCGGTTGAAGAGTGGCTACGCCTCAACCAGGCCTATCTCGCCACTCGCGATGATACCCGCACCGTGGCAGAAGCCGTCAGTCGAGGCTTGGGACTACCACCTATAGCGACTACTGTAGAGCCCACCCAAAGCGTAACGGTAGATAGTTCCGGTATAGAGGCAACAGAGCTACCACCTACAGTAATCGTATCTCAAGCTGTAGACGGGGCTATAGATCCTGGTGAATCGATAACAAACGGACAAAGGCCTGTCGAAGCTGGCATGGTGCCTGTCCCTGCTAGCGAGTTTGCAAATACTCCCGTTGATGAAATAGAAGCTGAAATGACTTCCCGAGATCTAGTCCCTAATCCTGAAGGGAAAACCCTTGAGGCCATTTTCTATTCCCTGGGTAAATGCTACGACATCCTTTATCTGGACCCCTTTGATATCAGCGGAACCGGTAAGGATCATCGTGTCTTTGATTTCTATCCGGGTGAAGCTGAGAAAGCAGAGGATGAGGGAGTTCAGTTCTTAAAGCCTAAGGGCGCTCTGTTTACGCCTATTTCCTCGGGAGGCCACAGCACGAGTGGACAGACAAAGGTTTTATACACAGAAGCTGACATCCAAAGGGAGATTAGTGGTTCAATCAGCGGTTTGGCCGCAAGCCTGCTCGGGTTGTTTATGCCTTTTAGCCTTTCTACTAACTATCAAAGCCTGAGACAAGAACGGAGATATGAAAAAAGCATCTATGCATTCACCAAAGCCGAATATCTAGACTTTCGGCTTGAGTTACCCCCTGTCGGGCTCAAATTTCCTCCTGAATCCTGGAAAAGTTTGCATCTTAACCGAGACTTCGAACACGCTGTTAGCCTGTTATCTGCTACTGACGATTTAGAAGGCTATAAAACTTTCATCCAGGAATTTGGTACCCATATCGCGACTCAAGTAGATTTTGGGGGGTTAGTTCATCATAAAATTCGACTCAATGAATCAACCTATGCCTCTGTTGTTAAACGAGGGGGAAATTTCCAGGCTGAAGCGGCAAAGATGTTCAAAGCTGGTTTTTCAAAAGATGTTGAGAAGAGTCGATTTGAAGAAATCAGAGACCATTCCGAAGAGCTTAAATTTTGTGGCGGTAACTGGCAGGGGGACAGAGATGCCTGGTTTTCGACGGTTAAGGACGATCCAACCCCTGTCAGATTAGAGGTTTTGCCACTGTACGAGTTACTGACCCTTGAGTTCTTCCCAAGGGATGATCAAATCCTGCAAAAACAGAGCCTGCTCAGAGAAGCTACTAAACAGTATTTAGAACAGCGGTCAGCCCAACCTGAATGGGAGTTATGGGCCAGTGTTACTGCAGGAGGCGAGGGCGGAGATCCTTTTGCTGATATTGAGGTTGGGCCTCACACCTTAGAAACGAATCAGCAAAGATATCAAAATGCCAGGGTATCGGAGATAAAAGTATGGGTTGGTGCTTGCATTGATGGGGTTCAACTCGTTTTAGATAGCGATACATTGCCCCTATCGTCCCATGGTGGTGAAGGGGGACAATTAATGACCTACACATTAAATCCTGGTGAATATATCAGGGGGGTTGAAGTGACGACAGGAACCATGCAAACGGTTGTTTTTACCAGTGGTCCTTATATTGCCTCAATCAAATTCATTATTGAAGGCCGATCACCTTGGATTGTCGGCCATCATAATGCCAGTGAAGCTATTGCTTTAGATGTTCCAGAGAACTATCAGGTCATTGGCTTCCACGGACGATGCGGAAAGTATGTGGATAGTCTTGGAGTTATCTCTATCCCTGTGCAAAATTTGAATCCTCAATTAGAAGCCTAGGAGTTCTGAATCATGGATGATAAGCAAAAGGAAACTAGACTAAGCCTTTGGAAGCAGTATCGTGCAGCCTCCTACCGGCGATGGCGCGTCTACAGTACGTTTTTAACAGGTCTGGCCATTGGTTTTCTTTTTGTAGTCATTCTCAGTAATAGTCCAGACAACGCTACAATTTTTGATGACTACATCAATCCAGGGACACTTGTCTTATTATTCTCCGGCATTTTGGGTGGAGTGATTTACACTATCCTGGTTGATGGCCATGTAGAAATGCCCCGCTTTGTTGCGAATAAAGGTGACCAGTTTGAGGCAGGCCTGTTTGGCGATATTTTGTTGGGCATTGCTGGTTCAGTCGTAGCATACTTTTTACTATCTGGAACTCCTCTTTTTGAGGAAGGCGGGGATAATGTCACGATAAAGATTGCGGCGATTGGCATCATTGGCGGCTATGGGGGCCGCGCCATCTTACAATTTGCTCTCAACCGCATGTTCTCTGATATCAATGTGCTGGAGGAGGATCGGCAAAAGTATTTAAAGGCTGCCTACCAGCAAAGGGCAGAAGCCCAGGAAGGGCTCAAGATTATTGACCAGCTGAATCAGCATATTCAATCTGAGTTGTCGAACAGTGAACTGGCAGAGCTGACGGTGGCGATTCGGCAGGCCCCAGCCAGCGTGAGAAAGCAGGTGTTTGAGTTGGCTAAGGATTTTCGCCAAACCGCCAGTTTGTCAGATGTGGCGAAGCCCAGAATTGCTAGAACCATTCCTATATTTGAAGCCCTGACAGAGGTAGAACCCGATAACCACCGCTACTATGCTCAATTGGCCTATGCCTATAAAGACTCGGGATCGCCGGATTTACTTAAAACGATTCAATACCTGGACAGGGCAATTGAACTGCGGGGAGATCA
This sequence comes from uncultured bacterium, assembly GCA_964590465.1. Classification (GTDB taxonomy): domain Bacteria; phylum Cyanobacteriota; class Cyanobacteriia; order Phormidesmidales; family Phormidesmidaceae; genus CAZPYG01. Next base: position 4,908 of record CAZPYG010000207.1, read on the forward strand.
GCATCAGGCTGAAACCTGGAAATATGAACTCTGTAGAGCGATCACCCGCATACAACAGGAGCGTAAAAATAAAGGAACCTATGACTTTGACACAGCCGTTAATGATCGCATTATCGCGGACTTGCTGGCGGTTGCAAGAATCTACAACCTTGAGAATATTTTGAAGGCGGCAGAAGAGAGAAATATTCCAGTTCCGGTTTGGGAGTGGATGAGAGCAAACAAGAAGACGTTAGAAGCTCGTGAGGATACTAGAGATTTTGTCGTTAAACTCGCTGGACCAATTGGAGATGTAAAGCCAGGAAGCTCCACAGTGACTCCATCTGAAGTTGTTAACGCCGTTGAGCCTAGCTATCAGGAATGGATGGTAGCGGTAAGGGATACCTGGCTGAAGAAATTGCCTGATCAAATGAGCCTGCTTTTAGAGCACGAAAAGCACTTTTGTCGGGCTGGAACTAGATACCCGGTTGAAAGTTATGAAATCGCTCCGAACAATCACTTCATTGTGAAATTGGGACATGGTGCTGGTGAATGGTACATTCTCGACACTGATTTTGAGAATCATTGGGATAAGAGTTGGGATAAGACTGAAAAGTCACCACAGGACAATAGGCATAAGGTATCTACCCAGAGTTCAGCTAATTCTACAGATGAAATTCCTCAAAAAGCTATTGAGCTTATCAAAGAGTTTGAAGGTTATCATAAAGAGCTGCCAGATGGAAGAGCTGAAGCATACGCTGATGCCATTCATGGATGGGGAGTTCCAACTATTGGATACGGAACAACTAGATACCCCGACGGAAAGAAAGTTCAGAAGGGTGATATTATCACACGTCAACAAGCCGAAGATTACCTGAAATGGGAAATCGAAGAAAAGTGCAAATCAGTTCTTGAAAAGATCCCTACATGGAAAAGGATGAACAGCAATCAGAGGGGAGCTTTGTATAGTTTTGCATATAATCTTGGAGCTCACTTCTACGGGGGCAAGAAATTTAATTCCATTACTCGACTTTGTGACTCTCCAGAAAAATGGAGCAATGAAAATTGGATTACAGAGCAATTTATTAAATATAGAAATCCTGGAACTTCAGCCGAAGAAGGACTTCGGAGGCGAAGAATTGCAGAAGCCAATTTATTCTGTGCTCCCGTTGCAGTTGGATTTACGGAACCCAAAGAATCTGAATCCTCTCCCAGACAGTCACCATTACAAATAGTTTATAAAGAAAAGTCAACTATATCACCAGAGTTAATAGTCGAGAACCGAGAATTAGCTAAGAATATTCAGAGCATCTTAATCTGGATAGGTTTACTAGAGCCACCCGCTGATGGACTTTTTGGCCCTCTGTCTTTTGATGCAATGTCTTATTTCCAGGAAGTAATGGCAAAGAAGATATCAGAACTAGCTAGTGAGAAAGGCTCATTGGGGCCGCTTACTTCGAAGGCATTAATCGAAACATCGCCAAAATTATTCCCAAAACCAGAATTGCTGCTTGGCAACGATTTGCCAAGCAGGATAATAAAGTATATGCAGTCAGAAGGTTACCAAATATTTGCCAAGAAGGGGGAATTCAATATTGTTTATATTGAAGGTATGAATTTAGATGGAACACTCAATGAAGATATCCCTAATCACTTTAACGATGTTCGTATGGTAATTGAGTTTCAACAAGGTAAACCCCAAATAGTTGGTAAATGGCAAGCAACAACTGAGCCGGGAAGACCATATACAGTAAGACCAATGAACAAAGCGGGGGCAGCCCGTATAAAATTTGGTCAATATAAGGCATGGAAAGTTGGTCAACATTGTGGAGTCAGTAGTGGATGTCATGAAGCCTTATCACAGACTGGAAATATAACAGTCCATCGTGACTTAAATAAAGACATGAAACGAACAGGCGACAAATTGTACACAGGGAATAATTTCTTTATTAACCAGCATTGGGGGTTTGACAACCCTCCTGATAATATCGCCTATGCAAGTGCTGGTTGCTTAGTAGGAAGAACTAAAGCTGGCCATAAAGAATTCATGTCTCTCATCAAGAAAGATGTTCGATATGTGAAGAATAAAAATTACGAATTTTACACAACAATTATTCCTGGAGACGATTTAGAAAAGAGATTTCCTTCTGTTTAGATTAAAAGTAATCAAAGGAGAAAGCGATGCTAACAACTGCACTTACCCTAGTTCCAACCATGATGATTTCTGCTCGAGAAAGTGCCAAAGATATCATTGAAGAGATCAATAGTAAATGTATTGAAAAGAATGTGCCTCCTGCCTTTGAGGTGGGTAGCATTGAGGATGCTAAGAATCTTGATGAAATTCACTTCCGCTGTAACCCGGACTTTAGATTTGAAGGGTTTGGGATGAACATAGGTTTGAGGCCACAGCTTACTTTCTGGGTCTGGTATAAAAAAGGGGCTTCAGATGCGGTTGAGATTGGTAAAATTCATGTCAGCTTATCCATTCTTGACAAACTTGCCTTAGATCTGGTCCCTATTGGGAAAGTTAAGGAACTGGCTGATAGATTCGAAGATGAACAGGAAGTCGTTGAGAAGGTTAACGAAAGCTAAGGAATATTACTTCATGCACACAGTCTACCTAGGGTAAGGGTAGATTTGCCTTTTTGTTCCTAGCTAAGCCTTTTCAACTTCCTGGGTCGCTACCGAGGTTTCTCTAATAAATGCATTAGCTATCCAAGCTGATACTGTTCCATCCTCTCATAAATCTGGGCCTGATCACCTCATGTCTGAATTTACTCGAAACCTGGCCGTAGTCATTGGCATCAACGACTATACCAATGGTATCGACCCGCTCAACACAGCCGTTAATGATGCCGAAGCGGTCGCTCAGCTGTTGCAAGATCAGCACAATTACGAAGTTTGGGCAATTTTTAACCATGATGCTAACCTGCCTCGGTTAAAAAGTCTGCTGGAAAATGAATTACCCCAAAGCCTGAACCAGAACGATCGCCTGTTGTTTTACTTTGCAGGTCACGGCATCACCCTGGAAGAAAAAGATGGCCCTGTCGGTTACCTGGTGCCTCAAGATGCCAATCGGGAAGATAGTAGTTCCTTCTTACCGATGTTAGAACTCCATGATGCGCTGCTAGAGCTGCCCTGCCGCCATGTCCTGATTATTTTAGATTGTTGCTTTTCTGGGGCATTCCGCTGGTCAATCCTGCGGAAACTTACGGCGCTGCCCAAGGAGATGTATCAAGAACGCTACGAGAGATATATTCAGGACCCTGCCTGGCAGGTCATTACCTCCTCAGCCTACGACCAAACTGCATTGGATATGTTGTCAAACCGCCAACGGGGAGTGGGCAACAGCGGTAAACACTCTCCCTTTGCTGAGGCGCTTTTGGAGGGCCTACGGGGGGATGCAGACCTATCTCCTAAACCGAAGCATGGTCAACCGGGGGATGGAGTGATTACGGCGACGGAGCTTTACCAGTACCTGCGAGATTGGGTTGAAGCAGAAACTGAAGAAAATCACCACCGGCAAACTCCCGGCCTCTGGCAACTGAAAAACCACGACAAGGGAGAATTTATCTTTTTAGTGCCTGGGCATGAGCTTAACCTGCCCCCTGCCCCACCGTTGGATGAAGAGAGTAACCCCTATCGTGGGTTGGAGTCTTTTGAACCAGAACATTCTGACCTTTTCTTTGGCCGAGAAAAGTTAACGGCCCAACTTCAAGAAGTTGTGGAACGTAATCCATTCACGGTAGTGGTTGGGGCACCTGCCATTGCTGAGCTTTCGCTTTGT
>CAZPYG010000208.1:0-8590 GCA_964590465.1 uncultured bacterium
TTGCCCATCCTACAGCCGCTGTTGATGGTGAAAGCGCCCTCAAATTTGAGCGCCAAAGAATCGAGCGATCGCACAGGTAAATCCAGGCAATAGAGGCGAGGTGAGCGTATCACCAGCCAGCAACGTTTCCACCAGCGCTAACTGAGCCTGGTCTCGACGATACACTTCAATTCGCCGCTCGATGCGATCCACAATCCAATATTCTTGAACACCCTTGATCGAATACAGCTTTAGCTTGGCGCGGCGATCGCGATCCTCATTCGGTTTGCCTGGTGACAATACTTCAACAATGAGTTCGGGTGATCCCTGAAAATGTCCAGCCTCATCTTGAATATGCGCAAGTCGTTCATTGCTGATCCAAATCACATCGGGGATGACGTTATCGCAATCCGAGAAAATGAGTCCCGGCATAATTGATGCTTCCCCTGAGCCATGGTTCAGCGACCAATTATCAAGTACTGCAAAGATTCGCCCGGCAACTTGCTGATGCTTGTGATGAGGCGATCGCGTCACAAATAGCTCTCCATCAACAATTTCGTAGCGCACCCCTTCATTTTCGGGCAGCGCCTCAATATCTTGAATGGTCCAGCGAACATCACGGGTGGCTGTCATAGATAAATCCCGAACTTAAAAGCACTGGTAGCATCAGCATAGCTCAACTGACCTTGCCAGACGTGGATGTACTCCAACGGCATCGGCTTACCCCATTGGGTAATTGAAACCCTGGTAAAGCATCGGAAGTCAAGCCCCGTAAGGTCAGACCTGCTGTTTGCGGTATCGGGTGCACCCGATCAGGATGTTAAAATCAGAGCCAAGCCTCCAAACCGTTTGCGTACCAGGGAATTGACCCCATGCTCTCCCCCTCCTCTCCAACCTTAAACTTGACCGCTGCTCAGGTTTTAGCAGCGGGTATTTGAGCGATTGGCAAGTCTGACTAAAACTAACAACCTTCAACGAATCGGTAGCCTAATACTCGGTAGCCTAATACTAAGACACCCATGCCCGACTTTATTCTTACTACCGGCGACAAAGCCCTCTTTACCCCCAGCTTCGGCCAGGCTACCGTCGTCCCCCAACCCGGCAACCTGATCGGCACTGGCACAGACAAAATCAACGGCAAACCCGTCTGCATCGACGGCGACGAGAAAAAAGTTCTGGTGCCCGGTTGCACCTACATGACCCCGCAATACACCATCCCCGGCGTGGGTATGCTCTCCATATCCGGCCTGGCCGCCAACCAAAAAGCGAAGAAAACTAAGTCCGGCGGTCAACCCGTTCTGCTCAAAGGAGCCAGCTTTCAGGCCAAATTTCAGGTTATGGTGCCCGCCCAGCAACCCACCCCCACCGGCCCAGTTCCTGATGCCACACCGCAGTATTCTGGTAGCGGCACCTTCATTACCACCAACCTCATCGTCAAAGGCAGCTAACCCATGCGAGATCGGCTCCAAACCCGCCTGCAAAGCCTCAAAGCTGAATACGAAACCGGCCAAAAAGCCCTGGCCGATCTAGACGAAAAACAAGCCAATCTGCGGGCTACCCTGCTCCGTATTGCCGGTGCCATTCAGGTACTCGAAGAAGAACTGGCCGCTGAGGCCCCATCCCCAGAGGCTGAAACAGCCTCAGCCGAATCATAGCAGTGGCCTAGAAAGCCCGCGGAACTTCTTTGGTTGGGAAGGCTTTGAGCCGGTTGCGATCGCCTTCGTATGAAGGTGTGAAGTGACCCCCTATTTTCGGACACAAGGCTAAGAGCAGTATCCTTGTTCCACAGGAGGGGGCAACTATGAGCGGAAATCGACGACAATACACCGCTGAATTTAAAACCAAAGTGGTGTTGCAAGTGCTGATGGGAGAGAAGACCTCAGCCGAGATTTGCCGAGGCCATAAACTCCATGCCAGTGTGCTGAATCGGTGGCTCCTGCGAAAGCTATGAAGAACATGGCTTTATGGCCAATGCGCTGGTTGTAGATGCGGTTGAAGGGCGTCCCAGTAAGAATTTCTTTGGCTGGATGGAGTATGTTGAGGCGATTCCAGACAAGAGCGAGAAGGAGATTCTACGGTTTTGGGCCGAGCAGGTGCAGAAGGCCCATACGTGGTATCGGAAGCACGGTTGAAACAGCCACTCGCCCCACCTTCTCCAACACCCCCTTAAGCAGATGAGGACGATTCAGGAATTGGGTGACTGGTCGTCGTTGGCGACGTTATCGCGATATCTGAACTTGTCGGAGAAAGAGAAGGTGGCGGCGATTGATAGTTGTGAGATTAACGAAGAATAATTTAAGCGCGAAATGGATTAAATTCGATTTAAGAAAATTGGGAATGTCGTTGAATCGGAAAAATGAAAATATAAATTTTATTTAGTTATGATTCCCTGTTCTCATTGTTATACTTAAACTGGCGTTCTGTTACTTACATTTGACCTTTTTGGATTTACTTCAAACTTGAAGAAACATGATATTTTAGTTCTTTGATGGGAATTTTTTAGAGCGATAATATGGAAGCTATTGTTCAACAACAATACGATCGTCTTGCTGGTATCTACGATAAGCGCTGGCAAAGATATATCTCTAATACTCTTTCTTTTTTAGTTCATTGGGCTAATATAATGCCCAATGAACGTATTTTAGATATTGCCTGTGGCACTGGGGAATTAGAGCGGCTGTTAACCGATCAATATCCGCAGCAAGATATCATAGGGATTGATGTTTCCAGCAAGATGTTAGCAGTAGCTCAGAAAAAGTGTGCGGCTCTACCTAACGTCAATTTCCATCACGCTTCGGCATCAGCTCTTCCTTGGAAGGAATTCCAGTTTGAAGTTGTTATCTGTGCCAATGCGTTTCACTACTTCGATCAACCTGCTGAAGCTTTGGCGGAAATGAAACGAGTGTTACACCCTAATGGCAGAGTTATTATTCTCGACTGGTGCCGAGATTTTATAGTCTGTCGCTTCTGTGACTGGTTATTAGGATGGTTAGATCCAGCACACAAGCGTTGCTACACTCAAGACGAGTTGCAAACCTTAATTATGTCAGCAGGATTGAAAGTTCAGCGTGCCCAGCGAGTACGATTTGGCTTAATATGGGGGCTAATGGTGGTAGATGCATCTGTATGATGAACAGCTATAGGCTATACAAAATCTAACTCCGTACCCTAACTTGGCTTTGGTCATGGCACAAGATAAGTCCAGAGAAGCCTGATTAGTTGTATTACCTCCTATGGCTTATATTGAATGGTATTAAATTTAAGAAACCATGTTGAGACTGCTATTATGCAAAAGCATATTAACAAACTTCATCGCCAAACTTTCTAGCGAAAGATGTTGCCGACAGATCACAAACAACTCTTTCTGGAGAGGTATTCCACCCAAATCGATAGGAATAGAATGAATTGAGCCATCTGCTACTTCTTGTTTTACTGATTCGGCTAAAACGATTGATATTCCTAACCCTGATTGAACGGCTTGTTTGACAGCTTCAGTACTACCAAGATTCATCAAAACCTTCATGGTCTGCGCCTGTTTGCCAAAATTTTTCTTAAGTAATCTTCCGGTTCCAGTGCCCCGCTCACCTCCTAACATTTCCATATGTTGTAGCGCTTCTTTCGAAATAATTGAGAAACTTGCCCAGGGATGTTCTGGAGGCACAATTAGTACAAGTTCTTCATGTCGCCACGTCCATGCTTTAAATCCATCGCGATTGTCCCACCATTCCATTACGGCGCAATCAATTTCAGCTATTTCGAGTTTTTGAGCAATTACTGGATTAGTATCAATCGTTAGGTCGAACTTTGGGGGACACGGGAACTGATTTATAAATCTCCTGATGTAAGGTTGCAAGAGATATATTCCAATGTTAGAACTAGCCCCTATCCAGAGCTTTTCTTCAAGTAATGCTATTTTTGCCTGGCCAAAAATACGGATAAGGCTTTCTGCATAAGGCAAGAGCGTTTGAGCTGCTGGGGTCAGTTTATTTCCTGAATTGCAGCGAATAAATAATTCAGAACCAAATATAGACTCTAGTTTCTTAATATGCTGTGAAACAGAAGGCTGAGAAATATTAAGTTGTTTGGCTGCTGATCGAAAACTGCCTGTTCGAGCTACTACCAAGAATGTTTCAATATATTCCAGATTCATTCAACTATTCAGCATATGCAAAGGTAACAATTGGTGCTATTCAATAGCAGCCCATAGGACATGAGACTCAAATATTTTCTAGGATAGCGAGGGACCTTGAAAATGGGCTGACTTTCCTAACAGATGTAGTGCTTACTGAAACTGTGTAATCCTTCGGTCGGGTGTTTGACCATTCAGGGCTTGAACGATGCTACGGGCTGCATCTAAAGCAATCTCAAGGCGTAAATCATCTACAGCAGACCCTAAATGAGGGGTGAAAACAGTGTGAACTCTATCTTCCAACAGTGCCTGAGGAATATAGTGGGGGCGATCTGATCGAGCCCAATCTTCCATTTCGAACACATCTGCTGCGTAACCAGCTAGCTGCCCCGATTGGATTGCCTCCGCAACCGCTTGTTCATCCACCACCGAGCCTCGGGAAGGATTCACGAGATAACTCCCAGGTCTCATCGTTGCAATAGTGGAGGAATTTATCAGATGAAAAGTCTCGGGTTGTAACGGAGTAGTTAAAACAACGAAATGGCTTGTGCCCAGCAAGGTGGCAAACTCCGCATACTGAAGCCCTAAAGCACTTTCATCCGCGGTAGACAGACGCTGTGGATCGGTATACACCAGATGGACATCAAAGCCGCGGAGTCGCTGCACTAGGGCTTGCCCTAATTGACCCATGCCAACAATTCCCACCTGTTTATCTTGCAAGCCAATACTGTATAGCTCAGGACGCCATCCCTTAAATTGACCGCTACGGACCCAATTATCCCCCTCCATCAGACGTCGGGAGATGGCAATGAGCAGACCAACGGTTAATTCTGCAGTGGGTCCGGCCAGTAAAGCTGGCACAATTGTGAACCAAATATTGTGTTTGGCACAGGCCTCAACATCAAAATTATCGTATCCGCGCAGAGCTCCCGCAATAATTCTCAAATTGGGACAAGCCTCGAGGAAAGATTCATTCACAGTGTCGGGCATGAAGACCATAAGCGCTGCTGCATTCCTCGCACGCGCTAAAATTTCTGTCCTGGAAAGTGTCTCCTTGGTTTCATTCGCAATTACTTCACACCCCTCCGATTCTAAATAATGAATCACCTCTGGATGAACCCAATGGGTAATAACAACACGGCGATTTTTCATCTAATCCTCAATCAACTGGTGGACAAACATCGGTAAGACTAAGCTAAGTAGCGCCGGAGTACACTGCTGAGGCTATCGACAATAGTTACCATGACTAAAATGACAATTAAAATTGCACCAACTTCTTCATATTGCAAGAGTCGTAGAGCCCCAATCAATTCAAACCCAATACCGCCTGCTCCAACTGCTCCCATAATCGTCGAGGCTCGAAAGTTGTATTCCCAACGATATAAAGAAACATCAATAATCTGAGGAAGCACCTGGGGAAAGACACTGTGATTAATTACCTGCATCCGATCCGCTCCTACCGCCTGAATGGCCTCTATTGGGGCATGGTCAGCATGTTCTATGGACTCTGCAAAAAACTTACCCACCATGCCAACGGAGTGTAACCCAACGGCTAATACTCCGGGCAGAATTCCGAAACCAACTGCGGCCACAAAAATAATGCCCATAATCAGTTCTGGAATAGCTCTCAGAATATTCAGTATGATCCGTGCACCCTGGTAGAGTAAAGAATTTGGGGACGTTGTTTTAGCTGCTAGTAAAGCCAAAGGTAGTGAGATAACAATCGCTAGTGCCGTACCTGCGATACTCATCGCCAGGGTATCGATAACTGGTATCAACCAGCTACGGGCATTGCTAAAGTCTGGAGGGAACATTTGGCCAATCACGTCGATCAGGTCAGGTATCCCTTCAGAGAGTCGATCGACATCAAAAAAACCCGCCATCGTAAAGGCAATTAGCACAACTGCTGAAACGCCTATAGCTTGAGAGACTAGAATATTTTGCTGGCGTCTTTGTGTGAGCACAATATTCTCAAACTCTTGGATCATAGTTAAATCCTAATTAGAAATATTGGTTATCTGCCTGGAAAAAATGAATTTCACAGGCAGATAATAATCTGTTGTGAAGTCTATTTTGCGAGTTCCTCGATGTTCAAGTCTAACAAGGATGTCATTTCCCGTAGAACATCGTAGTCTGCGTCTGAAATCGCTCCAAACCCATCGGCTTTAAAGGGTACCAGAACAGTTTCATCCTGCACATCCAAAAATGCAGAGCGTATATTATCTTTTAAATCAGGATCCAAATCACTGCGCATAGCCCATGGATATTGAGGATAAGGATTTGATTCATCCAGAACAATAACGGTTTCTGGATCGATGCTTCCTTTATCCACCAGGGCCTCAAAAATAGGTTTACTTAAACCACCTGCCTCAGCATTTTGGTTCTGTACGGCCATTGCAACCGCGTCATGAGCACCAAGAAAAACTTCCTCATAAGCTTCACCTGCTTTTAGATTTGCTCGTTCTACCAGCATAGTCTTCGGAATCAAATGGCTTGAAGTAGATGCTGGATCCCCGAAGGCCATTACCTTACCAGAAATATCATCGAGAGAGTCAATGCCAGAATCTACATGGGTGATAATGACAGCACGATAGGTAGTTTCGCCATCTTTCATAATGGCTGCAAAGGGTTCAATATCACTTTTGGTCTTGGCCAATACATAGGAAAGCGGCCCGAAATAGGCCAAGTCTAACCTTCCTCGACTCATAGCCTCAATCATTGAGGAATAGTCGGTGCTAACGAAAAGCTCAATCTCCTTATCTAATTCCTCTTCTAAGTGTTCTTTCAGTCCTTGATTATTTCGAATTACAGTCGATGCAGATTCATCTGGAAGTAATGCCACAACTAATTTGTTAGGATTGGCTTTATCCGAACCTCCGTCGGTTGTAACACTATCTTGCTGAGTAGCTGAAGCGCAGCCAACTAGAGCTAAGGCGGCCACCAAAGCTGAGGCCATAGTGCTTTTTCTCAGTGTCATAAGCATAAGTCATTCTCCATGAATAGTGGTTGGTCGAACAAGCGTGAGCACGGCCAATGAAAGCGTCTGATTAATTAAGCTGGAACTGGAATTGGAGTATGGTTATACAACTGCTCAATTCCAGCTGGGTCTAAATGGTTAGGGCTACCGTCAAAAACAATATGACCATGGGAAAGGCCGATGATGCGGTCAGCATATTCAATTGCTAAGTCCACCTGATGCAGGCTGACAATGACAGGGATGCCATCTTCTCGACAAATTTTGTGGAGAAAAGACAAGACTTTATGAGAACTCGCTGGGTCTAAACTGGCAACGGGTTCATCAGCGAGAATAAAACGAGGTTTTTGAGCAAGAGAGCGAGCAATCCCGACTCGCTGCTGTTGCCCCCCACTTAATGCACTGACGCGCGTCAATGCTTTGTTTAACAGCCCAACTCGCTCAAGACACTCCAGGGCAATGTATTGATCCCGCTTGGGCAGGGGCAACATTGTTCGCCAAGCAGGATAATAGGCAAGACGACCCTTTAGAACGTTCTGGAAAGCTGTACATCGTGGCAACAACTGATGCTGCTGAAAAATCATTCCAGTCCGCTTGCGGTGTTCTCTCAAGTTATGAGGATTATTGAGATCTCCTAGCCCTTCGACAATGACTTTACCTGTTGTTGGTCGAGTGAGGTAATTAATACACCGTAGTAGGGTCGATTTTCCAGCACCCGACGACCCTAACAGCACTGTAAATTTCCCTGGCTGAAAATCTAGAGATATAGAGCTGAGGGCAGTCATCCCTTGCTCGTACGTAACACTAAGGTTGTCTAGGCGCAGCATAGGCAATAATCTGCTCTCTCTACATGGGGCCATCTAGTCAAATTGATTCATAAACCTAATCAAGATTTGACTTCGATAAAGAAAAGTTCTCATAAAGCGCTCGAGATTGGGTTAAGCGATGCTTTGTATAGGGTTAAAGTTGGACAAATCTTTGCGGATTGCTTTATGAGCGGTGCCTTTGCTTTAGGCATCCCCTACTGATATCAAAATCTGTTCAGTTGTCATCTACTAGCAATTTGGAGTACAAGTTAGTCGATGCAGGACTAATGCCCGGTCGATCAGCTAAGCGCAGTTTACGCTAGCCGGTCAGTTAGCTAGCGTGGCTTCAGTGGTTATAGCCGCTGACTTACTTATTGGTCTGTCTCGCCACGAAACCAATCTTCTCTCGACCTGTTTTTAGGCACTATTCGGATGAAAGAGCCAGTATTCCTGAGTTTAGACGTGTAAGGTTAAGAACCTCAAAGAGCATCACCTCACCCGCTCCAACGCCTCCTCAATCCGCTCCACAAACCCCGACCGCCGATGGCCCTATGGGGCCGGTCTTCGACCATCGCAGGTCAACTCCAGCACCTCAATTGCCCGAGTCATCTAGACCAACTCAGGTGCCTGTTGCAGCAGATAATCCCTCAACCCAAATTTCTCACCACTCCTGTCGCACACCGCTAAACAGCGCCATATCGC
>CAZPYG010000209.1:0-8542 GCA_964590465.1 uncultured bacterium
CCCTCCCTATCCCTTAAAATGAGAGCCTGTCGATCAGCCCAGGTAACCCATGACTGTCCGCGTTCGTATTGCTCCCAGCCCCACGGGGAACCTCCACATTGGTACCGCCCGTACCGCCGTATTTAACTGGCTTTTTGCCCGTCACGAAGGCGGTAAGTTTATCCTCCGGGTAGAGGACACCGACGAAGAACGCTCCAAGCCAGAATTCACAGAAAACATTACCTCCGGCCTGAAGTGGCTGGGGCTGGATTGGGATGAAGGCCCTTTCTTCCAATCCCAGCGTCTTGACCTCTATCGCCAGGCCATCCAAACCCTGCTGGATAAGGGATTGGCCTACCGAGCCTACGACACCCCCGAAGAACTGGACGCCATCCGCGAGGCCATGAAAGCCAAGGGACAGGCTCCCCGCTACGACAATCGCCACCGGGACCTTACCCCCGAACAGCAGGCCGCTTTCGAAGCCGAAGGTCGCCCGGCGGTAATTCGCTTCAAAATTGACGACAGCCGCACCATCGGCTGGAAGGACAGGGTCCGGGGTCCCGTTTCCTGGCAGGCCAGCGACCTGGGGGGCGACATGGTGATTGCCCGGGCATCCTCATCCACCACCATCGGCCAACCCCTCTATAACCTGGCGGTGGTGGTGGACGATATGGATATGGCCATTACCCACGTCATCCGTGGGGAAGACCACATTGCCAACACCGCCAAGCAAATTTTGCTGTACGAAGCTTTTGGGACGAGCATCCCGGAATTTGCCCATACACCGCTGATTTTGAACCAGAGCGGTCAAAAACTCTCCAAGCGGGATGGCGTGACTTCAATTTCCGACTTCCAGAAAATGGGATTCGTCGCCCCGGCCCTGGCCAACTACATGACTCTGCTGGGCTGGTCCGCTCCCGATGCCCAGGAGCAGTTCACCCTGGATGAAGCAGCGCAACAATTCAGCTTCGACCGGGTCAACAAAGCCGGCGCCAAATTCGATTGGGACAAGCTCGATTGGCTCAACAGCCAGTATCTCCATGACATGGCCCCAGAGGATTTGCTGGATCGAGTATTGCCCTATTTAAAGGAAGCCGGTTATCAGGTGGATGCCACCGCGGATCGCTCCTGGCTGTTGCCCCTGATGTCCCTGATCGGCCCCAGCCTGACCCGCGTACCCGATGCCGTTGATCTCAGCCGCTTTTTTGTTACCGAAACCGTCGAGTATGACGATAGTGCCAAGGCACAGCTGCAGTTGGAAGGGGTAGCAGACATTATTCAGGGAGTCCTGGCAGGCTTAACCGCTGCCGATGGGGCCATAGACTCCCCAGAGGAGCTTAAATCCCTCATCAATCAGGTGACCAAAACCCAAGGCGTTAAAAAGGGATTGGTCATGAAATCTCTCCGAGCCGCCCTCATGGGAGCCTTACAGGGACCAGATTTAATGGAGTCGTGGCTGATCCTGCGTCAGCGTCAGTTTGACCTTCCTCGGCTCAAGGCAGCGGCTGAGGTGGGCTAAACCATCGCTTGAATGCCCTATCCGAAGATTTCATGTCGGCCTGCACCTCAAAAGGTGGTGAACCCAAAATGAAAGTAATCTCTCCGTTTACCGTAGGTTCCCTGGTGATGGCGGTTATGCTACCTGGGCTTCCGCAACGGGCCGCTTCCCAATGGTCTGCCTTTCCATTCGACCCCAGGCTTCAACCCCTTGGCCTGGGGTTTCCCCAGTTAGGATGGGTGAATAGTAGCCGCCCAAAGGGCCAATTTGCGGGAATTTGAGGGTTACGTTAAATTAAGTAAAGATTCATCTCATATTTGTCGTTTTCTCAGGCTGCTAACAACAACGATCCGATCCGGCTATGACTGGAGGTGATAGTTCCGATTTTTGATTTATCAACAACCAGGGGTAAGCACCATCCGCTATAGTCGTCCTAAATCCTGATTTAGTTAAAGCCTGTTAAAACGTCGCAAGTTAGTAATTAGAGGCCATTGGAATGAAACTTTCGTGGAGAGTCATCCTACTCTGGACCCTACCGCTTTTGGTGATTGGGTTCTTTCTATGGCAGGGGGCGTTTTCCTCTTCCCCGGCTGATATGGGGCGCAATACTGCCAATACCCGTATGACCTATGGGCGCTTTTTAGACTATTTAGATGCCGGTCGGGTCACTGCGGTTGATCTATATGACGGCGGCAAAACTGCCATCATTGAGGCTGTTGACCCTGAACTGGACAATCGCGTACAGCGCTGGCGGGTAGACCTACCTGGCAATGCTCCTGAACTGGTGAGCCGTTTACGGGAAGCGGAAATTAATCTGGATTCCCATCCCCCTCGCAATGACGGTGCCATCGTGGGTGCTCTGGGTAATTTGCTGTTCCCCCTTCTATTGATTGGTGGTCTCTTCTTTTTGTTCCGTCGTTCCAGTGGTGGTCCCGGAGGTCCGGGTCAGGCGATGAACTTCGGCAAATCGAAGGCCCGGTTCATGATGGAAGCCAAGACCGGCATCATGTTTGATGATGTAGCCGGCATTGAAGAGGCGAAGGAAGAGCTGCAAGAGGTAGTGACCTTCCTGAAGAAGCCCGAGCGATTTACCGCTGTAGGGGCTCGTATTCCCAAAGGTGTGCTGCTGGTTGGCCCTCCCGGAACTGGTAAGACTCTTCTGGCCAAAGCGATTGCTGGTGAAGCCGGGGTTCCCTTCTTCAGCATTTCCGGTTCTGAATTTGTGGAAATGTTTGTTGGGGTTGGTGCTTCCCGCGTCCGTGACCTGTTCAAGAAGGCCAAGGACAACGCCCCCTGCATCATCTTTATTGATGAGATTGACGCCGTAGGTCGCCAACGGGGTGCTGGCATCGGTGGTGGCAACGACGAACGGGAGCAAACCCTGAACCAGTTGCTTACCGAAATGGACGGCTTTGAAGGCAATACCGGCATTATCATTATCGCTGCCACCAACCGGGCAGACGTGTTAGATTCCGCCCTGCTGCGTCCGGGACGATTCGACCGTCAGGTGATGGTTGATCCCCCCGATATCAAGGGTCGCCTGGAAGTGCTCAAGGTTCATGCCCGCAACAAGAAACTGGACCCGGACATTTCTCTGGAAGCCATTGCTCGCCGGACCCCTGGTTTTACGGGGGCTGACCTGGCCAACCTGTTGAACGAAGCGGCCATCCTCACCGCCCGTCGCCGTAAAGAAGCCGTCACCATGGCTGAGGTGGATGCCGCTATTGACCGGGTAATTGCCGGCATGGAAGGCACTCCCCTGGTAGACAGCAAGAGTAAGCGGCTGATTGCTTACCACGAGATCGGTCACGCCATTGTGGGCACCCTGCTCAAGGCCCATGACCCGGTGCAGAAGGTGACCCTAATTCCCCGGGGGCAGGCCCAGGGGTTGACCTGGTTTACCCCCAGTGAAGAGCAAATGCTGATTTCTCGGGCTCAGCTGCTGGCGCGGATTACCGGTGCCCTGGGGGGTCGGGCCGCAGAAGATATCATCTTTGGCGATGCCGAGGTTACCACGGGTGCCGGGAACGACCTGCAGCAGGTAACCAGCATGGCCCGTCAAATGGTGACTCGCTTCGGCATGTCTGACCTGGGTCCGCTGTCTCTGGAAAGTTCCCAGGGCGAAGTCTTCCTGGGGGGAGACTGGATGTCTCGATCATCCGAGTACTCCCAAGAGGTCTCTTCCCGAATTGATCAGCAGGTACGCACCATTGTTGAGCACTGCTACGACGATGCCAAGCGCATCATGCAGGACCATCGGGCTGTCATCGATCGGCTAGTAGATCTGCTGATTGAGAAGGAAACCATCGATGGCGATGAGTTCCGACAGATTGTGTCTGAGTATGCCGTATTGCCCGACAAAGAACAGTTTGTTCCTCAACTATAAAGATTGCCGCTGATCAATTAACTTGTTGACCAATGGCTGAAGGCTCGTCTTTAAGGCGAGCCTTTCTTGTATTGAATTATGGGCAAGGGTTCTCCAGGCAGAGAATTAACAGACGGGTTTTGGGTAAGGTTGAGATGGTTGTTTGCTGGCGGTAATTCCCTTCAGGTCCACCTATGTCTCGCCCTACTTTATACGTTGCGATTACAAACCATGGTTTTGGCCATGCAACCCGCGCAGCTTCCGTTGCCGCAACGGTTCAGGAACTACTTCCAGAAGTTGAGCTGATTCTGGCTACGACGGCTCCCCAATGGTTGTTGGATGGTTACTTGACTCAGGATTACCACTACCGTCCCCGGGCGTTTGATGTGGGCATCGTCCAGGCCGATAGCCTGACCATGGATTTGGCTACAACCCTGGAAAAGCTACAGCAAATTCTTGCCAGCCAGGACCAAATCGTCGCCGAGGAGGCCGAGTTTCTGCGGCAGCAGCGGGTTGATTTAGTCCTGGCGGATATTCCTCCCCTGGCTACCGCTATCGCCCATGCTGCGGATGTACCCTGCTGGATGATGAGTAACTTTGGCTGGGATTTCATCTATCGTGCCTGGGGCGGAGAATTTGAAGCCATCGCCGACTGGATTGGGGATCGTTTTAGGGCGTGCGATCGCCTGTTTCGCCTCCCCTTTCATGAACCCATGGCCGCCTTTCCAGTTATTCAAGACGTGGGGCTAACCGGCAGTACTCCCCGGTACTCGCCGGCGGCTCTAAGGACCAGGTTAAAGTTGGCATCTCCCCGGGACAAAACCGCGCTATTCACCTTTGGCGGCTTGGGGCTGCAGTCAATTCCATACCAGGATTTGACCGCCTTCCCGGACTGGCGGTTTATCACCTTCGACTCCCAGGCTCCTGATTTGCCCAATTTATCTAAGCTGACTAAAAACGAACTGCGCCCGGTCGATGTCATGCCCCTGTGTGGTCGGATCATTTCGAAGCCGGGCTTCAGTACCTTTTCAGAAGCCTGCCGGCTCGAGGTTCCAGTCGTCACCATCACCCGAGAAGACTTTGCTGAAGGTCCTGTACTGGTTAACGGTTTACAGGACCATGCCTGGCACCAGGTGATCAGCCCCGAAGAATTTATCCAGAGTAAGTGGGACTTTCTGCGGCAGCCCCTGAATCCTCCCCGGACGAAACAATCCGTGGCGAAAAATGGCAATGAGCAAATTGCTGGGGAGATTGTCGAATTTATGGCGCATCGCTAATCAACCAGGCTTACAGCAGGCTTGCTGCAGGCTGGGTAGAAAGTGTTCCAGGTTAGGCGTGACCTGGCCCTGATCCTTAGCCAAATCATCCCAATGGCGTAGCCTTACGGTCTGCTCTGCATAGGGGGCAGGAGCTAGATGGACGGGGTTCAGGCGATGCGCTGGCCCTGACGGTAAACAGAAGTGAGGCGGGGGATCGTGCCATCGTGGTGGACGGTGATGAAGTCAGCTCGTTTGCCTACTTCGAGGCTGCCGCGATCACAATCCAACCCAATCGCCTTTGCCGGGTTGGCGGTAAACAGCCGCATTGCTTCCCACAGGGGCTTCTGCTGCCGCTGGGCAACCAGGAACATGGCCTGCAACAAACTCTGGGGCACGTAGTCGGAGGAGATGATATCTACCAGGTCCTTGTCCACCAGTTCCATGGCGGAAACGTTTCCCGAGTGGGATTTGCCCAGGATCAGGTTGGGAGCTCCCATGAGAACCTGCAAGCCATGCAGATGGGCTGCTTTGGCCGCATCCAGAGTGGTGGGGAACTCGGCAATTGCGGCTCCCTCCCGAATCGCCTCCTGCACATGGTCGGGGGTGGCGTCGTCATGGCTGGCGAGGCAAATGTGATGCTTCTGAGTCAGCTCCACAAGCTTGCGACGATTTTCTACCCCATGGCGCTGCTGAGCTTCGATACGCGCCTGGATAAAGCCGTCCATCTCGTCATCCCTGACGCCGTGCTTGCCTCCGTAATACTCTTTGTACTTGTCGATGTGGACAAACTGTCGCTGACCGGGGGTATGGTCCATCAGCGAAATCATCGCCAGCAGGGGATGGTCGGCGTAGGTGGCTGTGACATCGTATACCTGCTCATAACCCAGCTCACAGCGCAGGTGCAGCCGATGATCCACTGCCAAGCGCCCCTCGATTTGCCCCTGGTAGATGGTGTTGATCATCGGGTCAAACTGGGTCATGCGCACAGAGGTGGGGGTGATGTCGCCGATGGCGATCGCATCGCAGACCGTTGTAATCCCTGCCGCCGCTAAATCCCGGTCATGGTAGACCGCCGCTATTTCCATGGGCCAGCGCACCTTGGGCCGGGGAGAAAGCCGCTGCTCAAAATTGTCCGTATGGAGTTCTACCAATCCCGGCAGCAGGTAATCTCTTTCGCCGTTGTGGCCCTGGGACACGACAACGGGCTGCACCTCGGCAATAACGCCATCCCCCACGACGATGGTGCCGAGGACCTCTTCATGGGGAAGCTGCAGGCGATAGTTGGTGAATATAGTTTCGGTCATGGGATGGGCATCAGGAATTTTTGTCTAGACATCTATACTCGTACAGGATCAAGTTTAAGTTTGCACCGGAGCAAGGTTAAACGGAAGTTATTACCTGCAGGTTGTTACTGCAGATTCGCTAAAAATCAAGAGCCCGATCGCAAACCCGCTCCCTTACTTCGTCGTCGTGAAAAATACCAACCATGGCGCATCCCTCGGCTTTGCGAGCTTCGATCAGCTGCATCACCACTTCCCGATTGGCGGCATCCAGGGCTGAGGTGGGTTCATCCAGTAGCAAAATCGGATAGTCAACCGAAAAGGCCCGGGCAATGTTCACCCGCTGTTTTTCGCCCCCGGAAAAGGTAGTGGGAGACAGATGCCACAGCCGTTCGGATAGATTCAGCTGGGTAAACAGATGCCGCACTTTATCGTAAGCGACCTCGGGGTCGACCCCCAAATCCATCAGAGGTTCTGCCGCCACCGCTAAAGCTGGTACTCGCGGAATTACCCGGAGGAACTGGCTCACATAACCAATGGTGTGCTGTCGCACTGCTAGCAATTGGTGGGGCTGTAGCTGGGGTAAATCAACCCATTCGCCTCGATGGTTCACCCAGATAGACCCTGTGTCAAGGCGGTAGTTGGCGTACAGCGATCGCATAAATGTGGACTTGCCTGAACCGGATGGTCCCTGAAGCGCCACACACTCACCCCCATGGACTGTGAGGGAAACGTCTTCCAAGACTGGGATACAAACCCCGCCCTGATTATGGAGAACAAAGCTTTTGTGGAGCCCATCAGCCCTGAGCATGGCGCTGGTTGGTAGCGAAATCGTTGAATAGAAATGATCTGACAGGAGTTGGTAAGTCATAATTCCTCTCTTTCTCTCTTCCTTATTTCCTCTCTTCCTATCTCGCTCTCTTTTAACAGCACACCTAACCTTCTGCCTTAAGGCACCAAAGTGGCACTCACCAACTGCTGGGTGTAGGGATGATGGGGATCATCCAGCACCTGATCGGTCAATCCAGCTTCGACCACCTGGCCGTTTTGCATCACCATCAGCCGGTGGGCCAGCAGCCTGACCACCCCGATGTCGTGGGTCACCAGCACAACGCTGAGGTGGAGCGTCCGCACCAGGGACCGCATCAAGTCCAACAGCCGGGCCTGCACCGAAACATCCAATCCCCCCGTGGGCTCATCCATCAGCACGATCCTCGGTCGTGTCACCAGGATGCGGGCCAGCTGCAGCCGCTGCTGCATGCCGCCGGAAAAGGTGCCGGGCAGGTCGTCCATGCGGGTATCGGGAATTTCCACCTGGTTCAGCCATGCCATCGCCTCAGTTCGAATGTTGCCGTAGTGGCGGTCGCCCACATCCAGCAAACGCTCACCGATGTTGGCCCCGGCGGTGACGGTCAGGCGCAGACCATCCCGGGGATTTTGCTGCACAAAGCCCCACTCGGTTTTCATCAGCCTGCGACGTTGGGCTTCTGGCAGGGTGCGCAGGTTGAGGAGTTGGCCGGCGCCACTGCAGTAGGTCATCTCCCCCTCATCCACCGGCACCTGACCGGCAATGGCCCTGAGCAGGGTGCTTTTTCCCGAGCCCGATTCGCCAATGATGCCGAGCACCTGACCGGGGTAGAGGTCGAAGGAAATGCGATCGCAGGCGTGAATAGCTCCGTAGCTCTTGGTCAGGCCATCAATTTTGAGTAGAGGTTCGGTGGGTTTCATGCCTCAGTTTCAGTTAATTTCCGTCGGATTACGTCTAATATTCTGAATACCTGCATAAACTCGTTTTCCCGCGCAATGGACAATGCAAAAGACCGGGCATAAATGGGTAGTGCGTTTAATCGTCTCGTGGTCATCTTTTAATCCAGCTTTTTCATCAATCGGGACTGCTTACTCTGTCGCTGGCTGCAGTAATCCGTATCGGAGCAAATCCACAGGCGATTGCCCTGATCATCGATGACGACCTCATCCAGGTAGGTATCTGCCGCACCGCAGAACTCGCAGGGCTGATCCCAGGTTTCAACGGTGAAGGGATAATCCTCAAAATCCAGGCTTTTCACTCTGGTGTAGGGAGGCAGGGCGTAGATGCGCTTTTCGCGCCCCGCGCCGAACAGCTGCAGGGCCGGGTTCATGTGCAATTTGGGATTGTCAAACC
>CAZPYG010000210.1:0-8487 GCA_964590465.1 uncultured bacterium
TTGCGGTTGGAGAGGTGAACTCGTCCGGTAGGGGCAGTAGCGAGTATGTGTACAAAGAACCGCTGGCGTTTAGTGCCGATTGGTTAAAAGTCCAGTTCCCCAACAGTTATGACCATTTGCTGCTGGCCCAGGTTCCAGATGAAAGTATGGAACCGACTTTACAAGCTGGGGATTTGATTCTGGTGGATACCCAGGACCGGGATTTTGAAACCATCAATCACGGCATTTTTTTGCTGCAGTTTGATAACCGAATTTTAGTGAAGCGGTTGCAATATGTTGCAAGCAATACCCTGAGAGCATTGAGTGACCACCCTGCCTATGAAGGATTTTCTCTAAGCTTACAGGACAATGTTAGTGGGCTCAGCCTCATGGGGAGAGTGGTTTGGTGCGGACAGCGAGTGTAGAAAGATAGTCTCTTTTGGGTAACATTCAATGGCAATAATCTTGGTTCGCAGTGGAACGGATGAGTCAGTGGCTCAACACTTGGTAAGGGAGAGTCAGTTTTTTATTAAATGGGCGGTGCCGACCATTGATTTAGAAGCGGAAATGGCGTTTGCTACTGACTTAATAGACCTTCAGCGATTATTGAGCCGACGGAAGTTGAGTTGCTTAGATCGATGGATGAGCGAAAGGAAATTGCGATGCTTGCTCAGGAATGGTGCAATCGTCTTCGGCGGGTCGGATGACCATCGCATTCATGGACGAGGATCTCGGTAACAAGTATCAGTAAGGAGAAAATTACTGGGGAGCGCTGTATTTATGTGTTAGAAAATTTGCCATTTTAAGGGTTATAGGCATACCCGTAGCATATTCCAGCCACAAGTACCTCCCAAACGGGTTAACATCGAGCAGCCAGTACTCTTCCGAGGAATCTACACATAAGTCAATTGATACGTAATCAAGCCGCATCATCCTACATAAAGATAATATTTTATCCTTTAAGTCTGATGGTATTTCTATACAAGAGTGAGGAGTATTAGGCATGTCATAGGCTCGATAATCTACATTACCTAGTAAGGACTTACTTGCGTCAATCTTGCAGGCTAGTACCTCAGAGCCAATCACGACTACGCGAAGATCATATATTTTATCTATGAAAGACTGTAGAAATAAAGGGCTTTCATTTTTTTCTCCATAATCAGCAAAATCCCGAGCCATTACCTTTTGCGTGAGAATCATGGTTGATTCGCCATCGAGATCAAGTTGCATTTGATGGAGTGCTTTTAGAACCAGTTGATTTTCCTTTGTAAAGAAATTAGCAATGTTTTTTTTAGAGTTACTAATTAGCGGCTCAGGAATTTTCAAGCCGATTGCTTGAGCAATCGGAAAGGTCAAAATTTTGTTCTGACATCTAAGGCAATTTTCTACGGAATTATTTACAAATACATTCTTCAATGACAATAGCGAATAAAATCCGTATAGCGATTCCTTCCAAGAGAAATACCAAAATCTCGCTTCCTGGCTTAGTTGCTTGCCTTCCAACCTGTATAGTGGCGACAAACAGAAAGCCATACTCACTTCATCAATGTCAACAATATTTTTATTTTGCTCAAGAATACAAGTATACGCGTTTTCTGATTTTTTGAAGAAAGAGAATTGTGTGGATAACAAATCAGCACGAGTTGTAGACAAAATCGTACATTTTTGGGTTTCACAAACTTTTCCACACAATTCAATTAGATGAGGATCAGTTGAATCTCCAATCAGAAGAATCATCTTTAGTTCTCCAAGGCTTCCTTGCCAACGGGGGGTATAGGAAAAATCTCCTAAAGCTATAGCAGAAGACCCCTAAGTATTGATAACTAGCTATTGATAACTAGCTCAGGCAAGTCACTCATTAGTATAATCATCGGCTTTGTTTTTGCCACTAAAGGTTGCGGTTTTAATGTTAAGAATTTCGGGGTATTTAGGATCCCAAATCCAATTTTGCTCCTCATTTATAGAAGGATTTGTCTTTAGAAATTTAAGTGTGAAAGCTTTTTCAGAAGCAACACTGGTTCCCTGGCTTTCAAGCACTGATTTACTCATCTTCAATTCTCCTTTATACAAACTTTGGAACTGAAACTATCTTAGGCTACCTGAAGCCTTGATGGAATCAGAATATTTACTGAGAGTAAGTCATATTATCTAGTTAAGACTTTATTCCATTTTCCATCAGCCTGAAATCCCTACTGGACTTGGGTTTGAATGGGTCAACTTAAAATAATTCGACTGCAATTAAAATTAATAAATAAACATATATCCTAAAACATCTTTATTGACTGCTTAATCATGCACTTTCAAGCTAAGAGGCTACGATCATCAACAAGCGTCATGCCGAATGTGTTTCCACTGCAGGCCAATGGCTTCACTGGTTCGACAGCCCGTCATAAACAGAAACCGCACATAGTTGGTGTAATGGGCGTAGTAGCGGTCATGGCGAAAGGCCTCGATAATCTGCTCAATTTCGCATTTACTGAAGGGCGGCACTTTCGTTGGGGGCACTGGACGGCACATCTCGGTGAGTCCGGTGAAGGGGTTCTCCCATTCGGCATCTACCCATTTGTGGTGCTGCACCCAGTTGCCAAAGTCATTCAGGATAATCACCTGTTTCTTAATCGTGGTGGGGGATGCACTCCGCAGCATGAAGGTGACAAAATCCTGGGCCTCTCGCGAGCCAATAATCGGTTGCCCAAAGGCCTTCACCCTATTGGGAATGGGATTGTACAAAAAAGCGGGTGAACGGACTCGAACCGTCGACATTCAGCTTGGGAAGCTTTGGGTCAGCCATTGACACGTAAGACTTTCAGCACTCAAAAATTTTCGTTACCCCAAACCTACCCCAATTTGGACAGGGTTAAGAATTCCTACGACCGCATCCCCGGTGTGCTGACGGTCACCTGCTGGATAAATGCTGTTCCACGGCCTTCAAGCTGCGCTACTCCTGCCCGTTGCTACTATTGACGCAAGCTTGTCTAAGACCTTTCACCATGTCTTCTGTAGATATCCGGCAACGGGCGATTTCCATCATTGAGCATCTGCCTCAGAACCAGTTGGAGGCGGTGGTTCAATTATTGGAGGTCTTAGCAGAACCCGTTCCTCAGACATCAATGGATCCTGAAGAACGGCGATTGGTTGAAACGATTCAGCGGCAACTCCCGGAGGAAGCAGCAGCCCACCTGAACGAGTTGCGTGAGCGGTGTGAACGGGAAGAACTCTCTGAGGCGGAGCATCAAGAGCTAATCCGGTACGAAGACGTGTTGGAACAGCATCGGGTAGACCGACTTCAGGCATTAATAGAGTTGGCCATGCTACGAAACCTTGACCTGGTCAGACTGAATCAACAGATGATCAACTCCGCAAATTCCTCCAATGTCGTCTGAGTCCGAACGAGTGCTTCAACGACTCAGGCAAGAGGTCGATCCATGAGTCCGGTAGTCTTTCAAATGGTTACGGACTTTATCCCGCAAGCAGTTCGCAGTGTCCATGGATACGGTCGCACCACTGCTGGGCCAGAGATGCAACCTCCTGACGCTGCGTCTCATTGGCCCACAACTCTGACCAACCCAGTTTCCAACGGCTAAGTAACCGTTGCAGGTCAACTAGCTCAGTCGCAAAACCTATCTCAGTCTCAAAATCGATGTTGGGAACAGCCCACTCAATAAAAAATTGACTCTCTCTAACCAGGTGTTGCGCCACTGACTCATCCGAGCCACTGCGGGCCAGCAGATGAATTCGTGTCAGGTTCAGGGCCAGGCTATCTAACTGAGTAGTCCGAGTTGCCTGAAGATACTGCGTTTTGAGAATATCCCAGTTTATTGCCATGGAACGTTGCCCAAAAGAGACTGGCTGAAGAATGCAAATGTACCATGCTGATGCATCATTTTATAGAACGTCTTCAACATCATCTTAAAGGAGAGGAATAAGCCGCCAGAGCTATTGGCTTACTCCGATTGGTGCCGTTCATCCGCCAGGTCGATAGTGTCCTCAGCGGTCAGGACTACAACCTCTTCCAGGTTCTCTGGAATAACCGGGTCTCCCAGCGCCAGTGCCCTTTCTTCGGTGTCAAACTCACAGATGCGATGACCCATGCCATAGACAGGTTCTACCTGCAAAACCTGGATACCGGTGATGGGGACAATGCGAGGTGGCATGTCAGGTTCGACAACCTTGAGGGCCAGGTGACAGTTTTCCCGTAGCATTGTTTTCTGCAAAAGGTCTTGTACCCGTTTGGGATATCCAGGCAGCATCGATTGATCGGCCAGATCGTCATGCAACAGTTGCTCTTGTCCCAGTGCCCTTAAAATCCGGCAAACGATGGCTGGAGTCTGCAGGTGTGGAGCAATCCAGTACTTTTCAAGGTCGCGTCTCAGGTCAGGCAACGGTTTCAGCAGGCATTTGCTGAGGGTGTTATCAAAGTAGGCGGCTTCAATGCCAATGGCTTCCTGGAGTTGCTGGTTCTTGAGCTGTAGCTCCAGAATGGCAGCATCTGGTAACTCAGGATGGGCAATCGGCAGGCTCATCAGCCAGTCGCGATCGCGAAACAGCCGGTCGTCCATCAGGTAGTCTTCAACCAGGTCACTCCACAGTTCAAGGTCAGACACC
This sequence comes from uncultured bacterium, assembly GCA_964590465.1. Lineage (GTDB taxonomy): Bacteria > Cyanobacteriota > Cyanobacteriia > Phormidesmidales > Phormidesmidaceae > CAZPYG01. The sequence continues at coordinate 4,585 of CAZPYG010000210.1, forward strand.
TGGGGAGATTGGGGCACCCAGGTCAGATAATCGCCATAGGTTTGAGCCTGGACAATCTCCTGGGCTTGAGCACTACAAAACTCGATATCCGCGTCGGAAAGATCTCCCTGTTCTCCGGCCTCGTCCACCAGCACGGATTCGACCATGTCGGGTATCCCCAGACCATGGAGACCATAGAAAAAGAGGAGGGTTTTTCGTCGCCAGTAGTTGAGCCCTGCAATGGATTCATCAGACTCCAGCTCCTGGGCCGTGTCAATAATGCCAGAATGGAGATAGGCTGCCACAATGGGGTTTACCCGCAAAGATCAGCATCAGCCAGCCGTATGATGATGGGACCATCCGACCATGACTCAAGCAACGGTAACCACGGATCTCTATCCCGACTCCGATGGTCAGCCCATGGCTGATAACACCAAGCAATACCGTTGGATTGTGCGGTTGGTCAGCAATCTGAGAAACCTCTTGCAAGGGCAAACGGCTTTTGTCGCGGGGGATTTGCTCTGGTATCCGGTTCAGGTGGAGGCCCCTCCCGTTCCCTCCCAGGCTCCTGATGCCATGGTGGTGCTGGGTCGTCCTGACGGCGACCGGGGTAGCTATAAGCAGTGGAAAGAGGACAATATTCCGCCCCAGGTAGTGTTTGAAATTATCTCTCCCAGTAACTCAGCCACTGAGATTTCCCAGAAGCAAGCATTTTATGACCGCTATGGGGTGCTGGAAATGTTCTTCTATGACCCTGACAATCTTGAGTTTTGGGGATTGACGCGACAGGCCCCTGATGAACGGCTTGTACTACTCACCCGCCTCAACTTGCCCTGGACTTCCCCGACGCTGGGGGTCACATTCGATATGTTTGAGGATGGGCTGGCGCTGTTCTATCCCAATGGGGAGAAATTCAAAGACCCTGAAGAGCTTTACCAGGAGCGCAACCAGACCCAGCGCAAGTTAGATCGGGCGATGGAAAAACTGCGGGAACTGGGTATCGACCCCAGCGAGTTGGAAGAGTAAAGTGATTCGGGCTCAAGCGGTCTCTATGCTCGCTCAAATGTTTACTTCCGAGGACTGGCAGGGCGTTGGCGTAGCCGCCCCAGAGGGGCATTGCGGATGTTACCGCTCAAACGATGGCACACGACATTTTACAGATAGGTCAAAGAGAGGGGGTTCCGGCTGTCTCTCTTCGAAGCGGTCTCGGGCTGACTGGTGAAAGATCATCTGCTTTAAAGCCGACGTAACACCCAGCAGTTCATCCAATCGTTAGGACGATGGCCCATTGATCTGCAAGGACGCAGCAATTAGAGCCGCCTGGGTGCGATCGCGCAACCCCAGCCGTCCCAAAATATGGGTGACATGATTTTTCACCGTTCCCTCGGATAGAAACAACGCCTGGGCAATTTCGCGATTACTCGCTCCCTGGCCAATCAGGGCCAGTACCTCTCGCTCGCGGGGAGTCAGCTCATCAAATCCAGGAGGAATCTCAACTTTGGGAGGAGCGGACTGGTTCATCACCATTTTTTGCAAAATGCCGGGGCCAAATTGGGCATAGCCGCGATGTACTGCCCGAATGGCCTGGGCCACTTCTTCCGAGGGGGTATCTTTCAGCAGGTATCCCACCGCCCCCGCCTGGACGGCCTGCTGGACCAGCTCATCATCCTCAAAGGTGGTGAGCACCAGCACTTTCATGGCTGGGTACTGGCGCAGCAGTTCTCGGGTCGCCGCCACTCCATCCATGACGGGCATACGGATATCCATCAGCACCACCTCCACGGCATCGGGAGTATTCAGCAACCGTTGGGCCATCTCCAGGGCCTCCCGTCCATGGGCCGCTTCACCGACAATATGCAAATCCGCTTCCAGGGACAGCAGCGCTTTCAACCCCTGGCGCACGATGGCCTGGTCATCTACCAGCAAAACGTGAATCATGGCACCTCCTGTGGTAATGGGAGCCAAATGTTCAGGGTGCAGCCCTTTCCGGGAGCGGTCCTCAACTGCAACTGCCCCCCTTCAGCCTCGGCCCGTTCCTGAATGCCGCGCAGTCCAAAGCCGGTCGTGTTGTCCTGGGCATTAAAACCCACTCCGTTGTCTTGCACGGTGACATGTAATCGGGAGACGTCCGGCAGGGACTGAATGGTGATGCTGACCTGAGTGGCCTGAGCATATTTGCAGATGTTGGTGAGGGCTTCCTGCACCATGTGGTAGACCGACAGTTTCACGGATTCTGGCAAAGGGGGGCAATCCACCACTACCCTGGGAACTATCCCGGTCACCTGCTGCAGTCGTTGGGTGAGGGGGGCGATCGCGCTGGCCAAATCCTGCTGGGGTAAGGGCGTTTGCCGCAGAGTCGCCACCGCCTGCCGGGTCTCGTGGAGGGCGGTCGAACCCATCTCTTTAGCCTGAGCCACAAAGGCTCTGGCCTGGTCAGGATTGGCGTCCCACAATTTCAGGGCTCCCTCCAGCTGAATGTTCAACCCGGTTAACGCGTGCCCCAGGGAATCGTGAATGTCTCGGGCAATGCGGGTACGTTCCTGATTCATAGCCAGCTTTTCGATTTGGGCGGCGGATTCCCTCAGCTTCTGGTTGGCCTGGCGCAGCTCTTTCCGGCGTTCCCGTTCTGACAGCAGGGCGTTCATAAACAGCAGCAGAAACACCAGCAATACCAGAAACATCACCACCAGACTGATCCGAATACCGACAAGTTGAGAGACCACTCGTCCGCTCAGGCGAGGCGGCAGTGCCCGGTTCAGGGATTGCAACCGATTCTGGAGCATGACCAGATAAACCATAAACGTCACGCTGGTCACCAGAATTCGCCCCCCCTGGCTGAATATGAGGCAGCTTCGCATCACCAGGACGAGGTGCAGCAGGGGAAACAGCCGCAGTCCCACCGTACTCAGTCGGGCGGCCAGCACCAGCAGACCGAACTGTAGAACGACATGAACAATCTGGAGCCCCAATGGCCTCAACGGCAACCACATCCCCAACGCCCCAAATCCCAGGATTGCCACCAGCGCGGCAACCGGAAATCCTCCACTTCTGGGCAGCACACTGGGAGAAAATTCACTCATTAACGCCAGTCCTACCAGGACCCACTCCCCGTACAACAAAAACGGAAATGGATGGTGACCCAGGCGAATCGCGCGTATCGATGACATAGAAAAAGACCAGGGGGTGCTTATTCTATGTAAACCCACTTCCGTCTGGATGGAACATGACTAAAGTCATGGGTGAGACATGACTTTCCGGCCAGGGATGGCCCCTTGCCCTCGGGTAGATTGAGCATGTTACGGTTCACCGCTCAAATGGAGACATCCCGATGAAACGCTTCTTTCACCTTGCACTGATTGGCCTTGCCGCTACCGCCACCGTTATTGCTGCTCCATTCACCATCCCTTCTGCCAGTGCTCAGGACTTTCCACTGCTCGAGGAACTTGACCTGACCGACGAACAGCAGGCGCAGATCCAGGAAATTTTTAAGGATTTGCGGGGCGATATTGACGACATTTTGACCGACGAACAGCAGGCGCAATTTCGGGACGCCTATCGAGAATTGCAAGATTTTCGGGCGGCAGCAGCGGCTATTGATAATCTGACGGATGACCAGAAAGCCGAGATTCGCGCTGCGATGCAAGACCTCCGTGGAAACATCAGCGAAGTGCTCACCGAGGAACAACGGGCCGAACTGCGAGCGGCTCTGCGGGAACGTCGCCAAAATTGCCGCTAGGCTCATCAACGGGTGGGGATTGAGGCGGGGTCAGGACCTCAATCCTTCGACTTCCAACTCTGCTGGTTTTTTCAGACTAGCGTAGGGGCATTCGCGGCCTGTAGATCCGCATAGAACCCCACAGACTCTGTCATTGGGCCGCAATGCACCGCTTACGTATCAAGAACCTCCCTTGACGCAAACGGTGC
>CAZPYG010000211.1:0-8466 GCA_964590465.1 uncultured bacterium
TACCCGACACCCGATACCCATCCACTCGCCCACCCATCCACTCGCCCACCCATCCACTCGCCCACCCACCCACTCTCCCGGAGGCAATCATGCCTAAAACCGTAGTTATCGACCCCATCACCCGCATCGAAGGCCACGCCAAGATTTCGGTCTTTTTAGATGATGCCGGGAATGTCTCCAACGCTCGCTTCCATGTGGTGGAGTATCGGGGGTTTGAAAAATTTTGTGAGGGCCGCCCTTATACCGAAATGGCGGGGATCACGGCCCGAATTTGTGGCATTTGTCCGGTTAGTCACCTGATTTGCGCGGCAAAAACCGGCGATAAAATTCTGGCGGTGAAGATTCCCCCGGCGGCGGATAAGCTGCGGCGGTTGATGAATCTGGCCCAGCTGACCCAGTCCCATGCCTTGTCGTTCTTTCACCTGAGCAGTCCTGACTTTTTGCTGGGGTGGGATAGTGACCCGGCCAAGCGCAACGTGTTTGGGTTGATTGCCTCGGATCCTGATCTGGCCCGGGCGGGAATTCGGCTGCGGCAGTTTGGTCAAAAAATTATCGAAATTCTGGGGGGACGGAAGATCCACGCGGCATGGACGGTGCCCGGCGGGGTGCGATCGCCGATCACTGAAGAAGGTCGCGCCTGGATTGTGGATCGCCTGCCGGAATCTTTCGAGACCATCCACAAGGCGCTGGATATCTTCAAAGGGTTGATCCACGGTCCCATGAAGGAAGAAGTGGAGGTATTTGGCGAGTTTCCTTCCCTGTTTATGGGTCTGGTCAGCAAGGACGGCCTGTGGGAGCATTACGATGGCCACCTGCGGTTCTGCGACAGCAGCGGCAATATCGTGCGGGACCACCTGAGCGAGGATGATTACCAGGAATTCCTTGGGGAGGCGGTGGAAGACTGGTCTTACCTGAAGTTTCCCTACTATAAGCCAATGGGCTACCCGGAGGGGATTTACCGGGTGGGTCCCCTGGCCAGGCTGAATATTTGCGATCGCATCGGCACTCCCCAGGCTGACCGCGAACTTCAGACCTTCCGCGACTTCGCGGGGGGCGTTCCCACCTCCTCCTTCCTGTACCACTACGCCCGCCTGGTGGAAATCCTCACCTGCCTGGAACATATCCAGGCGCTGATGGATGATCCGGACATTTTCTCTAACCGGATGCGGTCTGAAGCCGGAGTCAACGCCCTGGAAGCTGTTGGTGTCAGCGAAGCCCCTCGGGGCACTCTGTTTCACCACTACAAGGTGGATGACAATGGCCTGATCGAACAGGTGAATCTGATCATTGCCACGGGCCACAACAACCTGGCTATGAACAAAACCATCACCCAGATTGCCAAGCACTACATTCACGGTGAGGAAATTCCGGAAGGCTTCCTCAACCGGGTCGAGGCGGGTATTCGCTGCTACGACCCCTGCCTGTCGTGCTCGACCCACGCGGCGGGGCAGATGCCGCTGCACATTGAGTTACTGCAGCCTAACGGGGAAGTTTTGCAGGAAGTGTACCGGTAGGTTTTTAACGCATTAATAAAATTAGCCCACCAAAAGCGATCTATTCTGGATCGTTTTTGGTGGGCTAATTTTATGGTGCTGAATCCTCTTTTTTATACAGATTCAATGTGCTCTCTGATCTATTTTTGCTCCAGGCCAATGCTGTAGCCGATAGTTCGATTCTATACCTTTCTAAGATTTAAGGAAATGTTTAGAATTTCTCTCATTCAAGTAACTGGGTAACTCCCTCCTTCAATCTTAAGAAAATCATTTCTTTTGGGCAATTCAGACTCAATTGAGAGCAGGTTATTTAGACTGGTAGAGAGTAAGAATCATCTTTGCCACCGCTGTTCTTGCCGGAGGCTATCCATGGCTAAAGAAAACCTGTTTCTCTGCATGGGGTCGGCCTGTCACCAGATGGGCGTCTACGATGTGCTGCCAAAGCTGCAGTCCCTAATCAAAGAACACAACTTAGAAGACGCAGTTGAGCTAAAAGGGTCTTTCTGCTTAGAGACCTGCAGTCAAGGCATCGTCATGAAATTTCAAGACGAGCGCTTTTCAAAGATTAGTCCCCAGAACGTCGAAGACATTTTTAACGAGAAAATTCTACCTGTAATTCTAGACGTCCTCACCCATGCGTAGTGAGGTATTTACCATGGCTAGTTCCTCCTTTTCTCGTCAGGCCGACACAATAAAATTAATGAAAACCGTAGACGCCGAAAACCACAATCACCTCTGGCAGCTGCTGTGGGAATACGACCCCAACGGGCTGATTGTGGTAGATGCCAACTTTCACATTAAGCTGGTGAATCCGGCTTTTTGTCGAATGTTTAAGGTGCGATCGCAAGATGTGGTGGGCGAACCCGCCGAAACCATCCTCGACGACATCAGCGACTTTCGCCGGGTGTGGGAAACGGGGGAAGTGTTCCGCGGCAAACCGAGGGAATTCACCGAACATCGGCTACTGGTGAATCAGGTCATTTTTTCCATCGCTGAAGAAGGCATTATCGCCTGCATTATGGCCGACTACAGTCACCAGCTCGACCAGCGGCGAGAGCTGATGGCCATTAAGGACGAAACCATCAAAAACGTGAACCAGGTGGTTGATAACCAGATGAAGGTGGTCCAAGAAATCGCTGGTTTGCTGGGGGAAACCACTGCCCAAACCAAGGTCAGCCTGCTCAAAATTATCCAGATGCTCCAGCACGAAGCGGTAGAGTCGGTTTCAGGTTTCTCCGTCGATGTAGAAGAAGGAGAGGAAAATTAAGCGGTAAAGCATAGAGGGTCTCTCCAGCTATGATGTAGCAGCATTCCCCGTGGGTTAAGGCCAGGACCAAGTCTCGTCTTCTATAGACTAAGTTGGTCACGGCCTAACCCACGCTACAGATTTTCCCCACCCATCCCCCCTCCTTCCCAATTACCCACCTACCCATCCACTCCTCTTGCTCCCTTGCTCCCTTGCCACAATGACCGTAGATACCTTCATCGACATCTACAATGCCAGCCTTAACAAGCGGGGCGAAGAACTCTGCGGCGATAAGGTCAAGTTTCTGAAGACCGGCACAAAAACGACAGTGGTGCTGTCCGACGGGCTCGGTAGTGGGGTAAAAGCCAACATTCTGGCCACCCTCACCACTGAAATTTTGATCACCATGCTCAATGCCGATGTCCCCCTCAAGGAGGTGTTGAAGACGGTGATCGGCACCCTGCCCATCTGTCGGGTGCGGAAAATTGCCTATTCCACCTTTACAATTCTCTGGGTGGATAGTCAGACCAACCACTTCAAAGTGATCAACTTTGATAATCCGCCGCCGGTTTACTGCCGCAACAACCATGTGCGCCCCTTAGAGATGCAGACCCAGGAAATCCTCGGGCGCAAAATTCAATCCGCGGAGGGACAGCTGGAACGGGGCGACTTTCTGGGGGCCATTAGCGATGGGGTGCTCTACGCCGGCATGGGCATGACCATGAACTTCGGCTGGGGCTGGGACAACGTCGCCAAGTACATTGAAGATGTGTTGCTCCAGAAGCCCCATACCGCCCAGACCATCGTCAAAGAGGTGATTGACCAGACCTCTGAGCTATATCAGGGTTTTATTGGTGATGACGCCACCTTCGTCGGCCTCTACATTCGCCAGCGTAACCCCCTGATGGTATTCACCGGTCCACCGCTGGATGAGGAACATGACGAGGAATATGTCGATCAGCTGCTGGGGTTCAACGGTCGCAAGGTGATCTGCGGGGGCACTACCGGCAACATCGTCGCCAGCTATCTGGGGGAAATTGTGGAAATGGACCTCTCCACCATGCGGCGTGAGCTGCCTCCCATCGGCATGTTGAGCTGTGTGGACCTGGTGACGGAGGGAATTCTCACCCTATCCAAGGCGACGGAATATATGCGCAACTGCCAATGCGACCTGTCGCGCCTGCGGTTCGATAATAATGGAGCCTACCTGCTGGCGCGGGAAATCCTGCAGGCGGACTCGATTCACTTTTTGGTAGGGCAGAGCATCAACGAGTTCTACCAGAACCCTTTGCTGCCTAAAAATATTTCTATTCGTCGTAGCCTTGTGGAGGAGTTGGTCAATGTTCTCCGCCATTACCAGAAAGAAGTGACCGTAGATTATTGCTAAGGTTATGCCCCAGAGCGCCCTTTGATGCCTCGAATTTCCATCCCTGCTTTGGCTAACTAAACCCTCCGGTGTTGCTGCCATGGTTGCCTACGGGGTTGATCCCGCCGGGAAAAGTCTTCTAAGGAGATCTCTGAGAAAGAAAGTACCAACCGGAGGGGCGAAGCATCTGGGCAAAAACCATGGGAGCAGTCACGTCAATTTCCTTCCAGATGCTTCGCCCTTACAGCTAATGCACAATACTCGGTAAATTCTTTTTCAGAGACCACCTAAGCTATCCGTGCCTCCAAAATTTAGTTCTGACAAAGCTCTCATTTGCATTTAAAAATTCAGAGCTCATTCAACGAGCTTGCACCGGCTAAAGGTTAAACTCCCACGACAGCTGAATGTAGGCTGACTCTGCTGAATCTTCCAAATTGGAGATGGCAATTCCCAGGAGTCTGACGGGCTGATTGCGGTCTAGATGAATGACCAGAAGGTCCTTAGCCCAATCAAAAATGGGCGCATCAAAACCAATGGGTTCCCCAAAGGTTCGACTGCGGGTAATTTGGCGGTAGTTAGCATATTTGACCTTCAGGGTCAGGGTATGGCCTACCCGTTGGTTTTCCCTCAGGCGATTGGTTACCTTATCGGCGATGTATTTTAGTTCTAAGAACATGGAGTCTAAGGTTTTCAAATCTGGGGAATAGGATTTTTCTGCCCCAATGGATTTCCGAATGCGGTTTGGGTTCACAGGACGGTGGTCTACCCCATGGGCAATGCCATAGTAAAAGTGACCTACTTTGCCAAATCGTTGCACCAGATCTTGTTCGGTCCACTGCTTCAGATCTGCCCCGGTATGAATCCCTAAATCGCGCATTTTGCGGGCGGTGACCTGGCCAACCCCGTGAAACTTCTCGATCGGTAAGGCTGCCATAAAAGCCTCCACATTTTCAGGGCGAATGAGAGTAAGACCGTCAGGTTTGTTCAGTCCCGAAGCGATTTTGGCTAGAAATTTATTGATAGAGACTCCGGCTGAGGCGGTAAGGCTGGTGGTTTCAAGAATGTCTTGTTTGATCTGTCGAGCCAGAATAGTTGCAGAGCCCTCGTTCACCTTGTTGCAGGTGACATCTAAATAGGCTTCGTCCAGGGCCAGCGGTTCTACCAAATCGGTGTATCGATGGAAAATTTGCCGAATCTGCTGGGATATCTGCCGATAAACCTCAAATCGAGGCGATACAAAAATTAGATCTTTGCATCGCTGCTGGGCCACCCGGGAGGGCATGGCCGAATGAATGCCATACTGCCGGGCTTCGTAACTGGCGGCGGCAACGGCTCCTCGTTTTTCGGGACGTCCACCGACCACGATGGGTTTACCTCGATATTGGGGAAAGTCCCGCTGTTCCACCGAGGCATAAAAGGCATCCATGTCGACGTGGATGATTTTACGCATTAGGCCTATGGGCAATGGTATGGAAGGACGGTTATGCCCCTAGCAGCGAGGCGGCTTCCCCGACCTGATCCGCAGTCTCTGACTGCCATTATTAAGTATGGCGATTATTGATCCGATTGCGCCGATCTTCGGTTGAAGTGCTAGGAGGGACGATTATGCCGATGACATCTTGGCAGTCTTGGTGGAATCTAGACATGGCTCAGGCCCAGATGGATGCTGTTGCATCCGCTTTGATGCCTGTAAGTTTGTCTGCCTCAGGCCGGTTGCAGTTGCCTTCCATTGAACTGCAGGAAACGGCGGATGAGATCATCGTCATCGCCTATCTGCCCGGGGTTGATCCCCAGCATGTGCAGCTGCGAGTGCTGCCGGGGTCCCTGACCCTGTACGGTCAACGGCAGACGGGGTATCGAGGCTCGTTGGCCGATGGATTGGGCATTAACCAGTTTCAGCAGACGGTTCCTCTGCCGGCGAAGGTAAACGACAGGCAGACCCAGGTGGCCTATCGGCAGGGGGCAGTGGTGGTTACCCTGCAGAAAGCGAAGGGGTTCTGGTCAGGGTGGAAATCTGCTGCGTCTGGGCCCGAACCCCCTCTGGGGGACTGGTCCCTTGGGGATAGAGTCCGGCGGCAGGGACAGCGCCTTGGTCAGGGTTGGCGACAATTTAAGCACTGGCTGGGACGTCGGCTACAGGGTTTTGGTCGCCAATTGTTAAAGGATTAGGGGTGGAATCTAAAGCCTAAGTTAGAAAGGACGGTAAGGGATTGTATCTGAGACAAACTGAGTTCAGCTATTCTGATGCCCCTCGGCTTGTGGGCCGGTTTCGTCCCTACAAGCTCGGGCTTTAGAACGTTATCGTTGCAAACCACTCAATGCCCTATGTCTGACTTTGATGATTTTTTAAAGCACAAGTACGCCTATGTAGCCATCGGCGAGTTTAAGCCTGGTTGCTTCTCTGAGGCTCGACAACTGTACGAAAAGGCGGTTTCCACCTACTCGAAGGGGTTCAAGGGAGCCTATCTGCTCCAGGAGCCGGGCTCCGATAAGGGGATTGCCCTTATTCTCTGGGACAGCATCGAGGATATGGATGAAAACCACAGCGAAATCTATGACCAAACCCTGGCTAAAATCGCTCACCTGTTTGCGACCCCACCCGTAACGAACTTTTACGAGGTGTGCAGCGAAATTGGCCTACCTGAGATTTTTGCTGCGGCCCAGGGGGCTGAGATGTAGTTGATTCTGGATGTAGTTGACTTTAGACATCGTTGACTTCTGCCAGTACAACCCCCGGTTCTGTGCTTGAACTGGAGCGGTGATACGGGCGGCGGCACCAGTTTCCCTGGTGATGCTGAGGGGCGGTGGACCACGTTCAGGCCCACCATTACCCTTATGCCTATCTCCAGGGGAGCGTCCGGCCCTCCCGAATTCTCAGGGTCTTTTATGGGCACCTCGCCTCAGGAAAGCTCTTGAAACAGATTTATCCATTTTGTGAGGCCATTACCCAGGGCGCAGGCCCTGCGCTCCTACTCGGGGGTATTTTCTTGCCCAGAATTCTCCTCAGGTAATGACTTCAATCCCCCCACGAAATTTGTATCTTCTGGTGGGCTGAACTTATTCCAAACGATAGGCGGAGGGGGGCCGATCTTTGCCTAGGCTGAATGGAACAAATCGCTGTGTCGTCCCAGGGCGGCCGCAGTCTTTGGTTGGTCAGGAGGGTTTGCTTTTAGGTCAACCTCCGCAACGCTAATGCTCAACTATTGGTTCCATGCAGCTCGATCATTCCAACCTGACCAAGGCTCAGGGCAGGCTCATTCCGGTTCTGCTGATTATCATCACGTCTCTGCTGGTGATCTACGCCCTGAAGATCAGCCGCCCGGTAACTATGCCTGTAGCCTTTGCTTTTTTCATTGCGGTGCTGGTTAACCCCCTGCAGAACTGGTTAGAACAGCGCCTGCCCCGGTGGCTTAGCCTGGCCATCCTCATAGTGCTGCTGGCGGGGGTGCTGGCGCTGTTTTGGGGGGCCCTAGAGCTGAGTCTGGAACTGATTGAGCCGCAAATTCCCCAGTATGCCGACCAGGCCCAGAAGTTCTGGCAGTCGGCCCAGACCTGGCTGGATAATCACGGATTACCGACCGGACAGGGGGGGCAGGGCAGCGAGGCTTTTTCCCAGCTGTTTCAGCAGGCCCTGGGGGGAGCCAGGTCCGTCTTGACCGCCCTGAGTCTGCTGGTGCTGGTTGCGTCTTTTCTGGCGCTGCTGCTGCTGGAGGTAGGAAAGTACCGCGATCGCACCCAAAACGCCTTTCCCGAAGGCACCGGCGACCACATCATCCACGCCGTTTCCACTATGGGTAACAAGCTGCGCCGATTTTTCCTGGTGGTGGCCTTCACCAGCTTTTTGACGGGTGTTCTCACCGCCGGTTGGTGCTGGATTTTGGGGGTCAACCTGGCCCTCGTATGGGGGCTGCTGGCCTTTATTCTGAACTTTATCCCGACCCTGGGATCGTTTATTGCGGCCATTGTGCCCGCCGTGGTGGCAACGGTATTTCAGGGGCCAGCCATTGGGGCCGCGGTGCTGGTCGGGTTGGCGGTGATTCAAACGATTCTGGGTAATTTTGTTGACCCCAGGCTACAGGGTAGGTATCTGAAGCTGTCTCCCTTCGTGGCCCTGTTCTCCATTGTGTTTTGGGGCTGGGTGTGGGGCATTCCCGGAGCGTTCATCGGCGTGCCTATGACGGCTGCGATTACCCTGTTCGCCAACGAGTTTCAGGCCAGTCGTCCCATTTCAATCATGCTGGGGGGACCGGATGGTACTTCCCCGTAGGCTATCCGTTAGGCAGATCTCCCCTCACCCCCTCAGTCCCCCTCTCCCAGCTTGGGCTGCCGCTTATACATAAGTGTTTTAAGGTGAACACCAG
>CAZPYG010000212.1:0-8076 GCA_964590465.1 uncultured bacterium
CTTCGACACCCTGCTGTCTAACCCTGACAGCATCACCCAGACTGGTGCCGCCTGGCTGCCCGGCTGGTTTGACGCCATCAACAACGGCAGCAACTCCTTGTTCCTGACCATTGGCCCTGGTGACTTCCTGGTCCACCATGCAATCGCTCTGGGTCTGCACACCACCACCCTGATTCTGGTCAAGGGTGCGTTGGATGCTCGCGGCTCCAAGCTGATGCCCGATAAGAAAGACTTCGGCTACAGCTTCCCCTGCGATGGCCCCGGTCGTGGCGGTACCTGCGATATCTCTGCATGGGATTCCTTCTACCTGGCCATGTTCTGGATGTTGAACACCATTGGTTGGGTCACCTTCTACTGGCACTGGAAGCACCTGAGCATCTGGTCTGGTAATGTGGCTCAGTTCAATGAGAACTCCAACTACCTGATGGGCTGGCTGCGGGATTACCTGTGGCTCAACAGCTCTCAGCTGATCAACGGCTACAACCCCTACGGCATGAATAACCTGGCGGTCTGGGCCTGGATGTTCCTGTTCGGACACCTGGTTTGGGCCACCGGCTTCATGTTCCTGATCTCCTGGCGGGGCTACTGGCAGGAGCTGATCGAGACCATTGTGTGGGCTCACGAGCGCACTCCCCTGGCGAACCTGGTTCGCTGGAAGGATAAGCCCGTGGCGCTCTCCATCGTGCAGGCTCGTCTGGTGGGTCTGGCTCACTTCACCGTGGGCTACATCCTCACCTATGCGGCCTTCCTGATTGCCTCAACGTCGAGCCGCTTTGGTTGACGGGTTAGGCTAGTTAGGTAAATGTTAAAGAGTCCCTTGGTTTGCTCCAGGGGACTCTTGTTTTATAAAGGTTTTCTGACTTCGCTTAAGAACTGACTGGATGACAAGTTTTCTCTTTTGGAACTTAAATCAAAAACCGATACAACTTGATGTCTCGCTCTTGGTTCACCAATATGATGTAGACATAGTGCTTTTGGCTGAGTGTTCTATATCTCCCTCTCTGCTGCTTAAGGCCTTGAATCATGAGAGAGAGGTAAAATATCACTATGCTCCAAGTATTGGGTGTAGAAGGATAGAAATTTTTACCAAATTTGTTTCTGATTTGATTAAACCGATTAGCGAGGATAGCAGATGGACTATTCGCCACCTTGCTTTACCTGCTCTTCAAGATATTCTCCTTGCAGCAGTTCATATGCCGAGTAAGCTGCACTACACAGAGTCAGATCAAAAATCCATGTGCGTTAATCTTATTCACGATATTAGAACTGCTGAGGCAAGGATAGGTCATTGTAACACTATCATAGTTGGTGATTTGAATATGAATCCTTTTGAAGATGGAGTTGTCACTGCAGATGGGCTACATGGAGTAGTAAGTAAAGCTATAGCGTCTCAGGCTGAAAGGATCGTCCAAAATAAAAATTATGGTTTCTTTTACAACCCTATGTGGAATCTTTTCGGTGACTGTACTCCTTATCCACCAGGCACTTATTTTTACAGAAATTCAGGGTACAAAACCTTCTTCTGGAATATGTTCGATCAGGTCCTAGTTAGTCCAAAATTGATTAATCGATTTGATGTTAGCAGCTTGAAAATATTAACCCATAACAGTCTGAACAATTTCCTCCTTGATTCTGGAGAGCCAAACACTAAGGACTTCTCAGATCATCTGCCGATCGTTTTTGATTTGGAACTTTAATGGGGAACCATACTTAAAAAATGAGGTATAGAGATGATTGATTTATGGCCCAATGATATCGATGCTCAAGTGGCTAAAGCTCCTGTTTCTGTATTAAAGGCGCAAGCCGCTCTCCTTGGGCAAAAAACTGATAACCTGGTTGAAGCTAAAGTCAAGAATTTCACGAAAGACGGCAAAGCTAGTTTTGAATATCAGTTTTTCCTGGAATCAAAGGTAATAGGTTATTCTTACAGACTCTTTTCAGTACTATACTCAATAAATTTGTATCCAGTTCTTTTTGTACTTGACTCTGATATTCAGAAGGAACTTTTACAAAAAAGGCTTTTGGAGAAGTACAAAAACTCTACGGAGGGGAAGAATTCTTTTTGGGTTCAATCAGAAGAAGAGTTCATTGACCTTTTAGGAGAAATATTAAAATCGGATAAAACCAAGCAAATTATTCGTGCTTTGTTAGCCCAAGTCGAAGCTGGTGATGTACACCCTAACTATAATGATATTCCTTTTTGAGTCTTCGGATAAATAGTCTTTTTAGTCGTTTTCTCTGATGTCTTTTTTTCAATACTTTTTACATTAGATATCGAGAGAATTGTTACTGCTGTTTACCCATTTTATTCTTTTAGTCCTCATTCTTCCGTGGATTCTTGCTGTAAATTGAGCCCAGAGCGCATTAAGTTAGCGTTTGTTCCCTAAGCTGAGAGCACTTCCACAACTCGATAAATTAAACGGGATGGGAGGAAAAATGACCCTTACTTTTGATCGAGCCGCATACACTGACTTGCTTTCGCAGGTCACACCAAAAGTTATTGAGACTGAGGCGGAATATGAGCAGACTTTAGCTCAGGTGGAGGCTTTGGCGTTCAATAAAAATAGAACAGCTGAACAAACAGCTCTATACAAATTATTAGTCTTGCTGGTCGAAGCTTACGAGGCGGAAAACTACCCCATGCCGGAAATCTCGCCAGTGGAGATTCTCAATCATATTTTGGAATCTAGTGGCACTAAGCCTGCTGATCTGGTGGGATTGCTTGGTTCTAATGATTTGGTGACCGAGATTCTTGATGGTAGGAAGCCTATAACCCAATCTCAAGCGCAGATTCTTGGTGATCTTTTCAAGGTGTCACCTGGTCTCTTTATTAAGTAGTGTTTATTAGAAGCGGGGCGGTGTTTAGCTTTCCCCCGGATATTGCCCAGGGGTTAGCTGACGCTTCGGAGGAAGATCTGGCAGCAGTTGAAATAACTCCTTCTGGAGCAGGTTTGCACTGGGAAAAGTTGGATGCTGATTTTTCCGTCCCAGGCTTACTCAGCGGATGTTTTGGAACTAGGGCTTGGATGGAAAAGTTAAGGGAACGATGGTTGAGTCAGCAAGCCTCATAACTTTGGCAAAAAGCTATCGCCGTTAAGTTAGAGATCAGCCTGGATAAGACACTTATGAATGCTGACAAGCTTCGCCTGATACAACAAATTGATCGGTTGCCAGATTCACTTCTGCAGCAGGTCTTTGATTTTGTTGACTTTTTACTGTGGAAACAAAAGGCAAATACTCAAACTTTGGAGTCTTCTGAAGTAGTTCCTACTCAAGAAGAGTCAACATGGCTCAACTCGGATTTGTCTAACCTGGGAGCAATTGAACCCTACGAATGGGCCGAGGGAGAATTGGAACAAGGCAAAGCCATCAGCTACGTTCCCGGAAAAGGACTCGTAATCGAAGAGCGATCCAACGGGAACTAAAGTTTGGTGATTATAGTCCTGGGTTCAGGCCCCTTGCCCAGAATCCGTTTACTAATTTGTGTCTAGCAAAATCTGCCTCAAGGCTGTTTTTAACTCTGGCAAATCAACCTGAATGGTTTCCCAAATAATTTGCAAATCTAATTGAAAATATTCGTGGATAGCAACATTTCTCATGCCACGAATATCAAGCCAAGGCATTTGCGGATAGGCGGTTTGAACCTCTGCCATAACATTAGCCGTAGCTTCACCAATTACAGCCAACCCGTATAAGACAGCTTTTAATGTGCGTCGATCTTGACAAAACTGATCAAAATTCATGCCCTCTACGAATTGCTGAATTTCCTCTATTTCCTTAAGCATGTCTTGAATTCTAGCCTCAAACTCTCTAGAAGGCACGAATGGCCTCCTGCAGCACTGTTTCTTTAAGAGCTGGTTTGAGAGAATTAGGAGTGCCCAGATCTACAGAACAGCCCAAGATGTCTTCCAGATAATGCTTGAGGCCTAGAAACGTAAATAACCCAACCGGCTTCTCGAACTCTACCAGCAAGTCAACGTCGCTTTCGGAATGGGGTGTGTCTCTGGCGACGGAACCAAACAGAAACAGGGCCTTTACCGAGAACTGCTGGAGCTGCTCTCGATGCTCTGATAGCACGTTTAGAACTGCTTGCCTACGCAGCACTTTGGCCATGCCCTTTTAATCCCTGCCAAACAGACCTTAAGCTTAATTATGGCTCAATTTCTTGTCAGCGGTAGAGTGGGCTTCAGTGGTCTGATGTTGGGTTCCACTTCGTTTCACCCAACCTACTAACTGTTGAGGACTTGCTTCAAGGTCTGTATGGCAAGGTCTTCGCAGACTGCGGTTATATCTCTAAGGCGCTCGCTGAGATGCTATTTGAGACCTACAGCATTGAGTTCTTCGCCAAACCCAAGCGTAATATGAAAAACCACCTGATGCGGCTCACCGACAAGTTACTGGCCCGCAAACACGCCATTGTTGAAACCATCATTGACCAGCTCAAGAACATCTCCCAGATTGAGCATTCCAGACATCGCAGCCCTACCAACTTCATGGTCAATGTCATCTGTGGCTTGATAGCCTACTGTCATCAGCCCAAGAAGCCGTCACTCAATCTTGACTTCGCTCTCCCTCAGGCTACTTAACCCGAACTCAGGTTACCTTACCTACACCTGGCAGGTCAGTTGTTCGGCGAAGTAGCGGTGGTACAAACCGCAGGCCGGGGCTGGAACGTTACCCTCAAACTTGACTAACCCCAAACCGTAGAGCTGATGGACGGCAATAGCATCTGGCTGATGCTCGCGGTCGGCAATGACCCGATGGTAGGCCTGCAAAAGCAGTGGATTAGCTCGCAGATAGGCCCACTGCTGCCTTAAATGCTGCTTGTATATGCCCGTTTCAGTAGGGGCATCCTTGAGTAGTTCTTCTAAAGAGATATGGCTCTGGCTCAGGTAATACAACCCTATTTGCACCAGATAAGGCAATCCGCCTGTTAGCTTCATAAATTTCTGAAATTGAGAACTAATACCCATTTGCACACCCCATTTTTGTGTCAAGGTCTGAACTTGACTTGCATTTAAAGGGGACAGTTCAAGGGGCAGGCCCACGCTCGATGGAGAATGATCAAAATCCAGGGTAATAGCAGGCTCAGCCGAATAGGCTAGAACTAATCGCAGGTTTTGCCAAACCTTACTTTGGTGCGCCTGGGTATGCCAAAGACTTAACAAGGGCAAAAAGTCTTCTGCCACCTGAGGATATTGAAACAGGCGATTGACCTCATCCAGCAACAGGACCAGGGGTTGCTCTAGGCATGACAGGATATATTCCTCTAAATAATAAGTGCAGCTCATTTTGCTGCCCAATTCTAGATTCCAGTAATCATCCAGCCGTATTTCAAGCTTGAGTCGCCGACTGAGATTGGCACAAAACCACCGCAGTAGCCGGTCAATGCTGGTAAACACAATGCTGTCAGCCTGCTGAAAATTCAGGAATACCACCTCCATTGCCTGGACCCGAGCCTGGTCGAGAAGGCGCAGTGCCAGGGATGTTTTACCCATTTTGGCAGGCGCTTTAATATGAATTAGACTACCGGGCCGGGCAATATAATCTAAGGCTGACTCTTCAATGGGAGGCCGGGGAATATACAGGGGCGAGTCTAGGGGCAGTGGTCCACTGGGAAAATTGACTGCGGCATCAGGAGACTTAGACCTCTCTAAAATTTTCCGCTCAGCGTCGGTTAAATCTCGCGATGCTAGCACTTCCCGCAGGTAAGGCTTGGCAATAGGTTGGCCAAAATACTCAGATAAAAAAGCCCAAAGTTCTGCACCAATGCGCCGAATGTACTCTACCCGGTAATGTTTCTCATCGGCCATGGCGGTATAGGTTGCGCCCTCCCAAGCGCGCTGTAATAGCCATTCCTGAAAAGATGACAATGAACCCGGTCGCACAACGCGCAGCAAGGCAGTTAGCTCCTCTATGGTCATGATAAATCAGAAGCAGAGATGCACAGCTAGGAGGTATCTGAGGACATCAGGAACCCATATGAGTCATTTTGCACCAAAAGTAAGAAAAAGATTCTTAAATTAATGATCTAAATAGGAAGTTTAGGTAACTTTAGACAGTTGACATTTAGTCGATTTCACGAGACAATAAAGTACTCAATGGTTTTAGATTTTAGCTTTTTTGACAATAATGCCTACTAGCTCTAAGAACCTTCAGGCTTCTGGTTGTTAAAATTGACTTTCATTCCTCAATTCGAATGGGCATAGGGGCTATGGCTATTAACTCTATTGAAGGAGGTGTCTTCAGTACTCTCCTGCAGATTAAATGCCCACAATGGGACTGTCTGATAGCCTTTGGCACTTGAACTAGTATAGCGATCCTATTTGATTCGTGAAAACATTTTGAAGTGAAATCACCCCCTGGCGAGGGCTTGAGCCTCAGTATACTTAGAACAGGTCAAACCGGATTGCTATATAAAAACCCCAAATTGAGGCTTGCATATGCCATTGAGCTAGAAATAGAACAATTTGGGTAACGACTGTCATGTCAACAAATCCTGACCGTTTATCTGGAAGGCGAACAAAAAGGTAACCTGTAGTTTGACGGACATTAAACTTTTGGTTACTTTTTAGAGTTGCTTTGGTTAGCAGAAAAGATTAACTTCTGTTCGTGGAAGGTCATTCATAGCGGTGCTTACTCGAATGAAGTACACAAGTCCGTTGAATTGCTTGTATAAAAGGGCTTCGCATACTGCATTCATCCGGATATCGCTATGGTTCTGATTTCTAATTTTAGGAATTGGAAATTTTCGCTGCGAATTAATTTTTATCCTTCAAAGGAGACATTTTCATGGGTGTTGCCTGGATTACCGATATCTACCAAAACAGCCCGGACCCAGTTTGGATTAGATCTCGCGATGATCGCAATAATGGGGTGGTTGGTAGCAGGTTTGACATGGAAGATAGAGAATGGCATCAGCTACCCCGGGGGCGCTACCAATGTAGTTGGTGTGGTATTCCCTGGTTTTATTTGAACGAGATTCACCATTATAAAATTATCGACTTTAGCCCCAACAAACCAAGCCACGATTCCTTCGATACAGGTATCCGTTTTTACACCTCCATTATTGACGGTCAAGACCAAATCTGTTATGTAAGCCCAGAAGGCAAAACCGTTGCTCGGCAACCGGTGTTTACTGGTGGAGATACTAACTGTAAGTTAGTGATCGATAAGTGCGGTGGATTTTATATTGAACCGATCAATGCTGGAGATCTTGACCCTGCCACCGTCCTAAATGAGGTAGGAGAATTTGTACAAGCAGTAGCGGCGGATATTATTCAGGCAACAGCAGAAGCTATGTCTACTGCCAAAGTTTGATTAAAGCAGTATTGTCTCTATTAGTCTTGGCTTTGGTTGCTCTGCATTAACTAGAGCTACGTTTTGAAGTGCTAGACCCATCAAGTTTTTAAGATTCTACCGGGTCTAGAGAGTTTTTCGGTTCTATTTTGGAGAAGTGCATGTCAGAAGAAAGAATAATTGGACTAAAGTACCCTGTTTACGGCAATGAGTATAGTCCTGGTCCAGCCCCCTTTTCGGACCTCAATGAACTTGAACGATATTACGGTATACCGATTGGTAAGTTTATAAAGTGGACCCGTGTAAAAGAAGACTACCCATGGGGAGTAAGATTACATTATCAACCTGACACCCCTAACCTTGAAAACATTCGCTGGTGTGAGCCGAATTGGGAAGTTATTCAGTAGCGCTGCGCTTATTCGGTTCTGGGTTTCTATGTTGCTAATACCAGTTGTCAGGTAGGCCAATAAACGCAATCGCAATAATCAGTGAGCATTAATGTATTTCAGATTTTTATCAGTCTGGAGTGCCAGATAATGCTCACTGATTATTATCTGGTGGGCAGAGGGAATTCCATCCTGCCGTTAAACAGTTGAGCCCATCACTGCTACAATACGAGCATCATGAGTCCGATTACCTTTAATTTGATTCGCGGTAACTAAATTTAGCCAGTTAGTGAAAATTTCGGGTAAGTCCTCAATAAGCGGAAAGCGTTCAAGCAATTGGTCGATAATGCTACGTGTTCTTTCCACCGACCAGCCAAGACCATTGACATCC
>CAZPYG010000213.1:0-7937 GCA_964590465.1 uncultured bacterium
AAATAGTCCGCCCCTGATGGCTGAATATTGGCTGCGCTGTCTCCAGATAGAACATCCTCCATGAGTTCCGCCAATTTCGCCGGTAGTTTTCCTGTCGGCACTCGGTCAACAGGTTTCTGGGAACTAGGGGAAATCGTTTTCCGATTCATCGGTTTTCTCCTCAATTAGGTACATAGCTGACTAACCTGGACGCTTTAGGGATTTTCTGGAAAAGAAAATCCCTGCCTTGGGCGCGACAACCGCGCCCCTACCCTAAATGCTGAAACAGGGCTGGTAGAGTTTTTACTGGATATCTCCTTAGAGCCGTCCAGCATTTTTAACCTCAATGCAAGCAGCAGAATGACTGCAACCTATTGCGTTATTACTCGTCGTCTCCGTCGTAGGAGCAGCCACAATAGCTGGGACCACAAAACGTGTCATAAAGATTTCCTGGTAGAGCCTGGGTATCTAAGGCCTCTTCGCTCAGTTCGGCAAGAATATTGGGTAATTGCCCTGTCGGAACGCGGTCAACGGGTCGCTGGGGGTTGGGGGAGATGGTTTTCTTATTCATGGCATTAACACCAAATTCGCCCTCGGCGAAAGGTTTTACTATTGGGTTTGGCTGCCCTGGCGTGTTCGCGGGCATAGGCCCACCAGTAGGAGTAGTCCTGTAGCCCCGTCATGGTGGTAGGAACGTAGGACTTTTGGGGAGCCGACGACGGCGGTTCGGCAGAAGTGGCAGCCACTTCAGGCTGAGCATCTGGGCTTTTTGAAGTCCCTTTTCTCGGCATGGTGTTCTCCAAAGCGATGGGATAACTGGAAACGCTGGAAACGGCTTAGAAGAACCGACCCATTGGGCTAAAGCCGCCAACGCCGGAATTCATGACTCGGTCGTAGCTGCGCTGGGCAAACGCCGCCGGGTCGTTGTAATTGGCACCGTGCAGCAGATCCATACGAATGTGCACCAGACTGTCGATACTGCCGTTTTCTAAATCAACGCAGGTCGCAGGCTGAATAAAATGCGGTCGCTCGACAGGTGGAGCTTGTTTAGGAAAGGTCATCGGTTGACTTTGGTGAGGTTTGTAGATGGGGACTGGGAGCGCGACCCGTGGAGGTCATCGTCTCCCTGTCACCTGAACTTTATGCTTCGTCGCCGTCGTAGGAGGCGAGAGCTTGCGATCGCAAACCAAATTCACTGGCGAGAACGGCGGCGTTGGTGTCGGCACCGGGTTGGCCAGAGTGGATGCGATCGATGGGCTGAGTGGGGGTAGGGGCAATAATTTTTTGATTCTTCATGGCAATAATCTCTTAATACGGCGACGACCAGCTCTTCACCTCGCCCAACGTCACCGGAATTAAATCGCTGACATCGATGGTGAAGCGGAAGATTTTCTTAGCCCGACGGCTGTTTTCCGGATCGAAGAACTTCAGCTTCACATCCCAGCAATCGCTGTCCATCCGACAAAACGGGCTTTTTTCCACGGTGATGCTGTCGAGTTCCATGCCCTGGGCCACGGCCTGGCTGAAGGTGGAGGCGGCTTGGAAGGCGTTCGTCACCGCAAAGTTGAGGGCGCGGTCCTGGGAGGTGGTGCCCAGGTTGCGGAGGTCATAATATACCCGGTTCAGGAAACTACCCAGGGTGCGGCTCATGGCATCGCGGTCGGCTTCACCCTCTGCCGCCTGCACCGTTTCAAAGGCCGCATTCACCAGACTGTTGACCTTCCAGCCGTAGAGTCCGCGAGTGCTCTGGGGTTCGATCACCGGCACCACCTGTCCAGAGAACAGCTTCACGGTGCGCCCAGTTAACACACCGGGAATGCTGACCCGCTCGATGTAGTCGTCGTCGCTTTCCGGCTGGATTTGCCCCGCCAGCAGTTCTTGCATGGCCAGATACGCTTCGCGGGCAAAGGGGCCTTTGGGCTCAATGGCATACACCGGAGTCAACTCAATATTCAGCGTCCAGATCAAAGACCGGGCTTCAGAAATGTCGCTGGCCAGGTAATCTGCCATCTGGCGGGCATCGTAGGGGTTGGCGGGTACCATCACGCCCTCCCCAAGGTTGAAGGGCGGCATTAGTTGCTTAAAGGTATCGCGACGGGCTTCGGAGCCGAAGTCGTAACCTAACGTCCCCAGGGCATAGGCGAGTTGACTGGAGGCCAGGTCGCTGGGAGCCTGGCTGGGCATAACTTGGTTTGCAGTCATAGGGTTAGGGTTTGATGGAGTAACAAGGGCGGGCGATGCCGGAGCAGCCACCGATGTGGCCGCTGGTTGAGGCGACCTTGAGGTAGTGACCGGTTCGGCACTGGGTTCTGTAGCAGGGGCAACGGTGCTCCCACAGCCACACCCACCGGAAGGCTCAACATTAGACGGACTTGCCGTCATCAATTCTTCGGACATATTGGCTCCTGTGAGTAAGGTGAAAGCTCCAGAGATATTCAGTTTCCCCGCCAGGCAACGACGGGTCGCTTCAGGAAGGTCGAGGTCGCAGGGCAGAGCGCTCTGCAACAACAGTTGGCGAATCTTTTGAGGATCGGGATCCTCTCCCCGCCGGACCTGTTCGCTCAACAGTAGTGCCGCAACACCAGCCACAATGGGGGCTGCGAAGCTGGTGCCGTTAAGCTGTTCGGTGCCGCCACCGGGTTTAGCGCCTAAAATGTCGTGTCCAGCAGCAAGGATGCCCTGCTGCTGGTAGGTCGGCCCCCAGTTACTAAAGTCCAGCGGATGCCCGCGAGCATCCATCGCCCCAACGGCTAAAACGTTCGGTAGCGCCGCCGGCACATGCAAACAGTCGCAGCCGTCGTTCCCTGCCGCTGCCACGATCAAAATATTTTTTTCCTGGCAAAGGCGAACGGCATTTTCCAGCCATCCTTCGGCTTCCCCAAAGTCGGTAAGCTGGCCACCGCTAATGTTAATCACATGGGCTCCAGCGTTGGCGGCTTGCTCAATGGCGCGGGCCATATCAAGCTGAGTTGCACTACAGCGATCGTCGGCAAATATCGGAATCAGCAACCCCCGGCACTGGGGGGCAATCCCCGGAACGCAACTGTCGGGTTGACCAAAGATAATGCTGGTGACGTGGGTGCCATGCCCCGACATGCTGCCATCGTGGCGAGCCGCCTCAGGAACCAGCGTGGGTAGGGCGGTAAGGTCTGCTCCTTGGAAGCAGGCATGGTCTAGATCGACGGGACCGTCGAGAACTGCAACGCAGATATTGCGATCGCCATTTAATGTTGTAAAAGGGAGGGATTGCATATGAGTGATGCCTGGTTGACTGACAAAAGATTCTGCATTTGGCGCGGAAACCGCGCCCCTACGGTGTTTCATCGAATGTAGGGGCCAGGTCTCCTGACCCAATACAGGGTGTGGGTTCTAGCAGTTTTGTCCGTCAACTAGGAGTGATGCACTCGTAACATGAAATTCAGCTTGAAAACTGCGCTTTCCCATAGGTAAAAATCCACTTCTGGACTCGGCGAAGGTTTATACCTGGAGGCAACGGACATGAATATACAGGTGAACAAAAGACAAGTTCAAGTCAGATTAGTCCGAACTTTCTTAGAAAAGTTAGATTAGTCTGATTTTTCTAAGAAGAGTCGGCAGAAATAGGGAGGCGCAATTATCTGTAAAACGCCGTAGGCTCTTCACAAAGTACAAAATCCTTGACCAGCATGGGTTACGCTGCGCTAACCCATCCTACGTCTAATCCGGCCTACCTACTGATCTGTATAGGGAACATAGTAATAAAGTCTAGACTCGGTAAGGATTTAAAACAGAACAGTATGCGATAGAAACCGGGCAGATTTTTTCTTCTAAGACCATGTAACAAACCTTTAAATTAACCCGCAAATTTTCTGTGCACACCCAGCTGTTTAGACTTTTTTGTGTGCATCTGACTTTTCAGGCTTTTTTTTGGGAGTGAGGGGAGGTAAGGTCAATGTAACGCCCTAAAGGTCGGCCCTGAATTAATAGGCCAATAGGCCCATGACTTTGAAAGTCTGTAACTGCACAGTCTGACGGCATGACCCTGAAATAAGCAGAAATCAACCTTCGCAGTTCGCCGAAAGCCTTGATCTACCGTAGGGTGGGCACTGCCAGCCCGGTCAAGGTGGGTTTAAGCCGAATCTGCGACCATCGTAGGGTGCATTCGCGGCCCATAAATTGCCGCAATGCTTCACAGACTCTGGCTTTGGGCCGCAATGCACCGCTTACGGTATTGGGCTTATCCCTTGTTGCGGACGGTGCGTTTCGGCCAAGGCAAAGCCTCTGTACTATCGCAGGGTTGGCCTGAGGCCGAAAACACACCCTACGTATAATCGAGCTATGCTAAACCATGGGGCATTATCGGCCAACCAACTGGCGCTAACCCTGACAGACTCTGCTATTGGGCCGTAATGCACCGCTCCTTTCAGTCAACAAGGTTTATACTGCAAGCTGTCATCTGCGATCGCTTGAGCAATGCCCAAATGGTTTAACACCGCTGGCCCCCGATCAGCTGTTGCAGGCTTTCCTCAGCTTCTGGCGGCAGCAGGGGCTGCCCCTGCTGAAGAGTGCGCCTTACCACGAGATTGCCCCGCACCTGGTGCTGATGGCTTTTTTGCATCGCGTCATCAACGGTGGCGGCACCCTGGAGCAGGAGTATGCCATTGGTTCCGACCGGATGGATCTGTGCCTGCGCTATGGCGATGTCACCCTGGGCATGGAGTTGAAAGTGTGGCGAGAGGGACGACCCGACCCCCTCCAGGCTGGCCTGGAACAGCTCGATCGCTATCTGGCCGGGCTGGGGTTAGATAGCGGTTGGCTGGTGATTTTTGACCAGCGACCAGGACTGCCCCCGATTGCCGATCGCACCACCACAGAACAGGTCCAAATCGCCAGTAGTCGGCAGGTCAAGGTGATTCGGGGGTAAACTGATCAAAATTAATGCCGCTGATACGATAGGTTGGTTATTGTTAGCGTATGGTCTGCAATTACGATTTCTGGCCATGGTAAACGTCGCCCCAATTATTTCCCAGCCCGTTCCGCAACCAGTCGGCGAAATTTGGCGAATTTATGTGCTGCAGAATGGTGAATACCAGGAAGTGGAGAAAAGCCCTACATTCCCTTCATATAGATAGTGGTCTTCATCATCTGCATTACATCACGATGCGCCAAGACAAGTCAGATTAGCCTGATATGTCAGTCAGATTAGTCTGATATACTGCGACTGATTTGGATAAAAACTCAGGAGGGGGATCTCCGTCGTTGGAGCGAAGTGACTTACAGACTAACGCCCTCGGTGCCCATATCGGTTCCATCCTCGGTCAGCGGTTTGAGAATCGATTGCCATGAGCAAGTCAGTTTACCAGGTTGGCGGTAGTCTCTCAGCAGAGACTTCTCTTTATGTCACCCGACAGGCGGATCAAGACCTTTACAACGCGCTGCTGGCGGGAGAATTCTGCTACGTCTTCAACGCCCGCCAGATGGGCAAATCCAGCCTCAGAACCAGAACTCAACAGCAGTTAGAGAACCTGGGCCATCGCTGTATCTACCTGGACATGACCCAGTTGGGCAGCGAAGAAGTCAGCCATCAGCAGTGGTATCGCGGCGTTATGCTGGAGCTGCTGCGGGATTTGGGCCTGTTGGGCAAAGTCGATATCAAAGCCCACTGGCAGTGCTGGGAAACCCTGCCTCCGGTGCAGCAACTGCGGTTGTTAATTGAAGACATCCTGGTATTACTGCCCGAGACTCGCTTGTTCATCCTGGTGGATGAGATCGACAGCGTCCTCAGCCTGGAGTTCCCCGTCAATGACTTTTTTGCCTTTATTCGGGCCTGCCATGAGCAGCGGCAGAACCAGCCGGAGTACGAGCGGTTGACCTGGGCTTTATTTGGGGTGGCCACACCGTCGGACTTGATTCGCGATCGCAAACGCACCCCCTTCAACATCGGTCGCGCCATTGATTTACAGGATTTCCACTTAGACGAAGCCCGTCCCCTGATGGCTGGCTTTAAGGACCAGGTGCCCAATCCCGAAGCCATCCTTAAAGCCATCCTGGTCTGGACTGGCGGCCAACCTCTACTCACCCAAAAGCTCTGCCAGGTCGTCACTCAAAAAAGCCAGGACGCCCTGGATGCTGATCTCAGCCTGCCCCCTGGGGCCGAAACCGCCTGGATTGATGACCTGGTACAAACCCACATCATTGACCACTGGGAAGCACAAGATAACCCCGAACACCTGCGCACCATCCGCAATCGCCTGCTGATGGATGAGCAGCGTACGCCTCGACTGTTGGGCCTGTATCAGCGCATTCTGGAACAGCACGGTATTCCCCTTGATGGCAGTCTGGAGCAGACCGAACTACTCCTATCCGGCCTGGTAAGCCAGAGCCAGGGTAAGCTCCAGGTCAAAAATCGCGTTTACCAGACCATCTTTTCCCCTGGCTGGATTCAGGCGCAACTGAATCGGCTCCGTCCCTACTACCAGGATCTCAATGCCTGGGTCACCTCCGGTTTTCAAGAAGACTCGCTGCTGCTGCGGGGGGAAACTCTGCAAAATGCCCTGATCTGGGCCAGACAGCAAAACTTGAGCGACCTGGACTATCGGTATCTCGCCGCCAGTCAAGAACGCGATCGCCAGGAAGCCCTCACCCGCGCCGAAGCCGACCGTCTACAGGAAGTAGAAGCCCGTCTGAATATTGAACACCAGCGCAGCGAGGAACAGCAACGGAGTCTGAAGTTGCAACGGCTGCTCCTGGGCGGAGTCAGTCTGGCCCTGCTGGTGGCGACTAGTCTCGGAGTTTTTGCCTGGCAGCAATACCACCAATCCGCCATCAGCGAAGCCCAGGCGGTGGTGCGCTCGGCCCAGGCGTTGTTCGCCTCAGATCAATCCTTTGAAGCCCTGATTGAAGCTATTCACGGCCAGCGGCAGATTCAAAAGCTACCGAATGTTGATCCAGAACTACAAAACCAGGCGGATACCGTGCTGGAACGAGTGGTGCTCGACATTCAGCAGCACAATCGGCTGGATGGCCATGCCGCCACGGTGATGGCCACCAGCTTTAGCCCGGACGGCCAGACCATTGCGTCAGGCAGTCTTGACTTCACGGTGCGTCTCTGGCATCGCGATGGCCGCCTCAAATCAATCCTGGCAGGCCACACCGCCACCATCCGGGGGGTTAAATTTAGTCCCGATGGCCGGTGGCTGGTCTCCAGCAGCGATGATGGTGTCGCCATTCTCTGGACCGCCGCCGGGGAACAGGTTAAAACCATCCAGACCGACTCGCAGTTGTTGTGGGGACTAGACTTCAGTCCAGATAGCCAGACCTTTGTGCTGGGCGGCATCCAGCGGGCAGAAATCTGGTCGGTAGCGGGGGAGCGGGTGGGGGTCATCAACACGGACAGACAACCGCCGGGAATTCGTTCCCTGGTCTATAGCCCTAGCGGCGATCGCATTGCCATCGGCGGCAGCGATAGCACCGTCACCCTGTGGACCCCCAGCGGCCAGCGGCTGCAAACCCTATCCGGTCATTCAGCGGCAGTCCATGGGGTAGCCTATAGCCCCGACGGCGAAATTTTAGTCAGCGGCAGCCACGATGGCACTATCAAACTCTGGAACCGGAATGGCACCCTGATTCAAACCCTGACCCATCACCAGGGCCCGGTCGAAGCCCTGGCCTTTAGTCCCAATGGTCAGGAATTTGTGTCCGCCAGCCACGACAAAACCCTGGCCCTGTGGCATCGCAATGGCACCCTGCTGGATATCTTTAAGGGGCACCAGGGCGCAATTTGGGGAATTGCCTTTAGCCCCGATGGTCAGACCATTGCCTCCGGAGCGTCTGACAACATGGTACTCCTCTGGCAAACCCATAATGCCTTCGCCCGGACGATGCAGGGGCTCCCTCAAAATACCTATTTCCAATCCCTGCTCAGCCACGATGGTCAAACCCTGGTGCTCGGCGGCACCAACAGCGGTATCGGCATCCTT
>CAZPYG010000214.1:0-7883 GCA_964590465.1 uncultured bacterium
AGCTCCGTGAACATAAGGTTGGCTCCAGCGGTGAGCAGGCGGTTATTCCATTGGGGGGCGGTGCCTTCGGCGATACTGCTTTGCTCGAAGTTGGTCAGCTCACACTGGGTCTGGTGGCTGATGCCTTGTTCATCGGTCCAGACATGCCAGTAGGTGAGGGTGGGTGGGTTGTTGCCAGTGGATTTGGCAGCGGAGTTGGATTGAGTGGCAGGGGTCATGGCTAAATCTCCTGGATTGGGGGTGAACAGGTATCGAATGGGCATGAAGGGGAGAACGGTGGAGAGGCGGAGGAGCGATCGTCGGGAGTGAGGGGGCATGGGTTGAATAGAGTTTTGAGTTTTGAGTTTTGAGTTGAGTGATCAATTCAAAATTCAAAATTGTGAACTTAAAACCCATCAACTCCTGAGTGTGTGGTTATAATCCGCGACTTCTACTAGGCGGAGGGCGTGTCCGTCGGGATCTCGAATCATGGATGCCTGCTTAAAGCCGGTGATTTCAGGCGGCACTGTGACCACTCCGGATGAGTCGAAGGAAATGGGCTCGGTCAGGGTTTGTTCGGTCAGGGCCAGAACATCTTTCACCCCCAGGGTGGTTTGCCAGTGCATCATGTCATTGGGATGCACATCATCAGGCATGGGGCGACCATCCTGGGGCGTGAGATATTCCAGCAGTTCCACTCCGATGCCCTGGAAAGGGTTGAGTCGGGTAATTTTCAGGTGAGCCCCCGGCACCCGACTGAGATGTTCGTGTTCCTTGCCGTAGTTTTCGATGCTCTGCTCCAGCTCTAGCCCCAGGGTGTCCCGATAGAACTGAAGGCTGGCGTCCGTGTCGGCTACGGCCATGGCGGTGTGGTCAATGCCCAGAAACAGGTCATCGCTATCTTGATGCCACTTCGCAGCGCCCTTGTCGGGCGGAAACTGAATCAGTTCCAGGAAATGACCGTCCGGATCTTGAAAGTAAAAGGCTTGAATTCCAGCGACATCGGGGTTCCAATCTGGCAGGGTTTGCGGTTGGGTCGAAACGTTCTGCGCCAGGTGCTGCTGGACGTGGTGATGGGCCTTTTCCATATCGCTGACCACGATGGCCAGGTGCTGAAACCAGCGATCGTTGCTGCGGGTGTCGGCAGGAATAGGATTGCCCCCAGACGAATATTCCGTCAGCTCCAGAATTTCGTTCCCCAGCTGGAGCTGCACCACCCGCAGGGTGACATCCGATAGGCCGGTCAGTTGCTCAAAGGCTTTGCCAGACAGTTCCTGATCCGAAACTTTTTGAAAGGGCAGGATCTGGGTGTAGAAGTCCAGCGATCGCACCATTTCAGCCACGGTAAAACCGACGGATTGGGTTGTGAGTTTGCCGTTCTCAGTCATGGAATAGCTCCTGTAAATGAGCAGCTTACGAGGTTGGTTTCGACCGGGCCTGGAGTTCTTCACGGGAATAGTGGGCTGGCACTTCGGTTTCGTAGAACTCAATGCCCAGAGCTTCCATCGCCTCTCGTTCCAGGGCTTTGACATCTTCGGCTATGGTGTCGCCCAGGAGACCACCGGCAACGGCACCCGAGGCAGCACCTACAACAGCTCCGGTTTTGCCGCCGATGGCCCTACCGATAGTGGCCCCGGCAACTCCACCTCCAGCGGCAGAAATGGCAGTGGCTTTAGGGTGGTGTGTTGAGGTGTCAGTTGTTTCGGGGGAATCGGATTGATCCTTTTGGGGTTGGGAATTGGGGGGTTGGTTGGTCATGGGTTGGATGAGGGTGTGATGTGTAAGGTGTTGGGTTTTGGGTACAAGGGGCAAGGTTTTGTGGGAGTAGTGAACGGTAAGGGTTGGATGCTGGGGTAAAGCATAGAGGCAAAGGGGAAAGGTAGAGTCTGAAATCGGTGATCTACAACCCTGCACTCTGTACCTTGTGCCCTGCACCCTGTTCCTATCCCGCTACTGCCCTTCTAGCATTCTGTTCAGCAGGCTGGCGTCCCTCCAGGCGCTGAGATAGGTGGTCAGCGACTCGAATCGCGTTGGCGATGATGGTCAGGGTCGGGTTCACGCCCATGTGGGAGGGGAAGAAGCTGCTGTCCACCACATAGAGATTGTCGATATCGTGGGTGCGGCAGTTCGTATCCAGCACCGAAGTTTGCGGGTCGGTGCCGAAGCGACAGGTGCCGCACTGGTGGGCTACGGCTCCCAGAGGCAGGAGATTGCGGGGATAAAGATTGAAAGGCATGACGTGCTTGACGCTGTCGTCTACCGCTCGCAGTACGGTGCGCCAGTGGTGGATCAGGCGATCGCGGGCTTCCAGGTTATTCGGGGTATACCGCAGATACAGCTTGCCGTCGGTGCTGCACTCTACCCGGTTATTGGGGTCAGGTAAGTCTTCCGTTTGCAGCCACCAGCCAGTGGTGTACTGGGCCACAAATTCCAGGGCAAACTCGGGGGCCAGCTTTACGTAAGGGGCCAGCAAAGCGGGGGACTCTGCGGGAATCATTCCGGCTTTGATGTTGCCGGTGTTCTGCACCATACCCATAGGGTAGGGGAAGTCAGGTTCGCCCCAGTAGTAATCGTTAAAGCCAATGGTCTTCTGGTACATATCGGTGTTGGGGCGGGTGCCGAGGGACACCATGGCCGTGGCCAGGTGCTTCATGAAGTTGCGCCCCAACTGGTCGGAGCTATTCGCCAGTCCGTTAGGATGGGTCTCATTGCGCGACCTTAGCAGCAGCCCAGCAGAATTAATCGCTCCACAGGCCACCACCACGATATCGCCCCTGAACTGGCGCGGTTCTCCGTCGATTTCGGCCTCAACCGCCGTCACCTCCCGACCCGAATCATTGGTGTACAGCCGGTTTACTTTTGCCCTGGTGATCAGCGTGACATTGGCAAGGTCTCGCACCGGACGCACTCCGTTAATATCCGCATCGGCCTTGCCCTGCACCAGACAGGGGTAGCCATCACAGGTGTCGCAGCGAATGCAGTCAGTTAGGGTGCGATCCACCTCATTCAGCCGCAGGGCCAGGGGCAGGTGAAAGGGGTAAAACCCCTGCTGCTCCAGGCAGTCGCGGGTGATCTGCATGCAGTGCTCGTGACGCACGGGCGGGCAGGGGTAGGGCTTACTCGTCGGTGGTTCTGTGGGGTCTTCTCCCCGCTGGCCGTGGACATGGTAGAGCTTTTCAGCGCGAGTATAGTAAGGCTCAAAGTCAGCGTAGCTGAGGGGCCAGGCGGGAGAGATACCGCCCTTGTGTTCCACCGCTTCGAAGTCCCGCTCCCGCATGCGAATCAGGGCTGCCCCGTAGACCTTGGTATTGCCGCCCACCCAGTAGCAGGTCTGGGGAATGAAAGGTTCCCCCTCTTTGTCGTACCATTCTTCGTCGGTGAAATAGCGCTGTTGCTGGTAAACCTCAGTGGGGTTCCAGTTGTCTTTTTCCTGGGGCAAAAAGTCGCCCCGTTCCAGAATCAGAATGTGCTTGCCAGTGGGGGCCAGCTCATGGGCCAGGGTACCGCCTCCGGCTCCGGTGCCAATAATGATGATGTCGTAGGAGGTGTTATTCATAATTTACTCCGTACCGCGAGTGGGGTAATCCTTCTGCAAGATGAAGTCCAGGCCTGACAGCAGATCATCAAACGTAGGCCGAGCAAACGGAGCATTATTGAGGGCAATGTAGTAGATCTCTTGATTAGGCCGAATCAAGAACAAGCCCGGCTCTCCAAACAGGGGTGGCTCCTGTTCGGCAGCCCCTTTGGAGATGTACAGTCCCCAGCGACGCATGTCTTCAATGCTAAAGTCATAGCCCACCGTCAACGCTGGAATGTCCCATTCAGCCCGAGTTGTGTCTGCCCGCTCCTGACTGTCGCCGCTGATGGCAAGGGGTTCAACGCCGAGCCTGGCAAAGTGGTCGAGTTTTTGATTGAGTTCTTCCAGATAAGTCTTACAAATGGGGCAGTGCAAGCCTCGATAAAACACCACCATCGTAAAGTTTTCAGGGGCTTGATTAGCCAGACTCCAGGTTTTACCCTCGATGGTTTTCACCATTAATTCAGGGGCTGAAGTACCCGGCATGAGTTTGGTTGAAGTTGGCATTATTCTTCCTTTGATTACGTCAATAAAACTTTGGATGGCGGTCAATTTCTAGGGACAGGCTTTCAAAATCGAAACCTCAAAAGGCTCCAGTTTTCTTGGCAAATTCATCACTTTCCCAGGATCAAACTGATTTGACAGCAGAACTTCCCAGCATTCCGGCTGAATCGGTTTGTCAGTCTTTAACTGCCTGGCTTCGGCATAGTTAATCACCACTAAAACCGTTTCATCATCTGCCTCTCGCAGATAGGCAAACTGCTCGTGGGGATAGTCGATTAAGGGTTGCCATTTTCCCTGCCGTAAGGCTGGGCTATGTTTACGAATCCGCAACAGTGCCCGATAAAAATTCAGCACCGAATGGGGATCTTTTAGCTGAGTCTCGACGTTGTTCTCGGCATAATCTTCATGCACCGGCAGCCAGGGTTGACTGTCTTTGCCAAAGCTGAAGCCTGCCTGGGGAGAAGCATCCCACTGCATGGGGGTGCGGGCTCCATCGCGGGGCGGCGGAGTGGGTTCATCGGTATCCCGATCCATCACGGCATAGTCGGAGGTCTGTTCCGGGGGAATATCTGTTTTGTTGAACAGGCCCAGTTCTTGCCCGTAGTAGAGGATGGGCGTGCCCCGCACCGTCAGCAGTAGAGCCGCGATCCCCTTCGCGATGTCGCTGGCATTGTTACTCAAACTGCAGTCGAACCAGCGAGACAGATGGCGAGGAATATCGTGATTATCGGTAAAGTAAAGCGGCCAGGCCCCCGTTGGGGTGGTCCTTTCTTTGTTTTGCATCTCAAGCTGTAAAAAGCCCGGATGCCAGGGGTTTAAAGCAAACTTAAACGTACAGGGAAGATGCAGTTCATCAAGGTGTTCACCATAAAACGAATTGGATTCAATCGTGGTGTCATCGATAAACGTTTCCCCGATTAAAACGCGATTATCATACTCCTCCAGAATGGAGCGAATTTCGCGAATGATGTCGTGGTTTTCTGGCAGATCTCTTGTATAAAGGTGATGAAAATTTCGGTACTTCATCGCGTCTGTCGCTTCAAACTTGAGGGGATTGTCGCGAAAATGTGGGTCTTTGCTGTACACACTGGAGGCATCGAGCCGAAAGCCATCGACCCCTCGATCTAGCCAGAACCGAACGATGTCGAACACGGCAGCTTTGACCTCAGGATTGCACCAGTTCAAATCGGGCTGGTTCTGGTTAAATGAGTGAAAATAGTACTGCTGACGCTGCTCGTTAAAGGTCCATCCGGACCCGCCAAAGTAGGAACGCCAGTTGTTGGGCACATCCCCATCGGGATCGGGGTCTTGCCACAGATACCAGTCATACTTAGGATTCTCTCGGCTGGCGCAGGACTCGACAAACCAGTCGTGCTGGTCTGAGGTGTGGTTAATCACCAGGTCGAAAATTACCTTGATGCCGCGCCGATGGGCACCTTCTACCAGGGCATCAAAATCTTCCAGGGTGCCAAAGGTGGGGCAGATGTCGTAATAGTTACTGATGTCGTAGCCATTGTCGACCATGGGGGACGAGTTGACCGGTGTAATCCAGATGGCATCGATGCCCAGACTGGTTTCGCTGTCGGCCTGGCCATTATTTAAGTAGTCGAGCCGTTGAGTAATGCCCGCTAAATCCCCCTTGCCATCGCCATTGCCATCGGCAAAGGAGAGGGAATAAATCTGATAAATAACCCCTTGTTTCCACCAGGGCAAATGTTTTGAATTCATAGAATTTGAGTACTAAAGACTACTCATGAACTACCAGCCGAGCGATCGCATCAGATTGCCGAATGGTTAACCGATCGCCTGTTTCAACGGAGTGAATTTCTGGGGCATTGTCCACGGCAAGTTGCCCCGGACCGCGAGTAATTTCCACTGTAATTTCGGATGGCTCGTCTAAGATCAGCGGTTCCTTCGCTTCTGTAGAGTTATTGAACGCCAGGCCAATGCCTTCATCAAACTGCAGGCGGGTCACAGAGCGAAAGTAGCCCGTTGAGCCAAACGGAGTGGCGGCCACAATGCCATCGCCGACCACCTCACTTTCAACTGTCTGCCCATCGACACGGATGCACAGGCGAATGGCTTGAGTCGGATTGGCATTGCGCAAAACAACATCATTCACCGCCGTCATCCCCTGATCGGCATGATGGGCTTCTAGCTTGAGCTTGGGCAGGGTCATCCCTCGCCCCTCGAGAATATAGTTGAGTAAAACAGGCAGCGGCTCATTGTGGCAGCGGTAGCACCGTAAACTGTCGCGCACCGGCAGCTTGGGGATGCCGGGATAACACCGCTCGGCCTGGAGGAAAGTGCCATCGCCGCCGACG
Source organism: uncultured bacterium (assembly GCA_964590465.1). Taxonomy (GTDB): domain Bacteria; phylum Cyanobacteriota; class Cyanobacteriia; order Phormidesmidales; family Phormidesmidaceae; genus CAZPYG01. The sequence goes on from CAZPYG010000214.1 coordinate 6,385, forward strand.
GTGATGATGAAGTCGGGAGAGTTTGGCTGATAGCGAAAGCCGTGATCTTCAACCTTAGTTTTCACTGCTTCAGCCTTCTGTTTCTGTTTGGCGTGGATGGCAAAGGTTTGCCAATCGGTCGGGGGAGAATTATTTATCATCGCTGCCTAGAGCATGCACAACCTTGCGGGCGACTACAGCCGTAACAACCGCTCCTGCTGTCCCCTTGGCAATAGATGCCGGTTCCGCAGGTTCTAGATAGCGCTTCAGGACTCCTTCGTTGAACCATTTCAAGCCAGCCTGCAGATTGTGGACGGGGTTTAGCAACAGACTCATATAGGTGCCCTGCCGAATCAGGTGAATCACCAGAATGATGGAGTGGGGAAAGTTGTTCCGTCTCAGGTCGATGGCTGTGTATAGCCCGGTAAAGCCGCCCCCGATTATGGCGGTCTGCTGAATCAGTGGACTCATGGCTTATGGATGTATCTGCATGGGCTGGGTATCTCAAACGAGAAACAGAACTTCAACCGACTACCACCTGCCAGTTTCCTGGGCTTCCCGGGCGGATTCAGGCGTTCTGGCTTCGTCGCTCCAGTCAATCCAGGCTTGATCCATCCAGCCGATGATCAGACCGTAAATGGCATGCAGCACCAGCGTAATCAGTACGAATGGACCGGCTGCACCAATGAAAAGTGGGGATTCGGGCGGCAGCTCATGGTTCGGTCCGCCCGCTCCGAAGAAGCCCCAGCCGATAATGGGAGAATAGACCACCATCAAAATCAGCCACAGCACTAATGCCACCAACAGGCCTTTGGTAATGTTGGTACGGCGACCAAAAATGGCCACTAAACTAATAAGACTGACCCAAAGGCCGCATAGGCAAAGTGCAACAGGGCCGCTAAGAGGGGCGATTGAATACCTGTGGTTGCCCCTAGAAACGCCGCCGAGGGCGGTACATTAATGGGTGCCATGCCGGTGTTGGTGCCCATGGCAAGGACGATAAACATGACTAATCCGGCGACGATAGCTTTGATCCATTTCATCGTAAGAATCTCCTATGGTTTACTGGTCTTGACTGATTAAATAAGTTGCTAATGGTGCAAAATTTGTGAGGATATGGCGGTTCTTGATTCAGTGAGGTACAAACCTGATTAGCTTAGAATCCCCCCAGTTTCTTAGTGTTGAAGTTTCAACCTTTACCCCCCTTCATAAGGGGGGCAGGGGGGATCTTTGAGGCGTACTTCATTCGAGTGAAATCCGCTATATCTTTAGCTTTTCAAGTGGGAGTCTTCAAAAGGTCTAATCAGATAAAGTTAGCTATATTATTCTCTGATCTATCTCAATCCTGATAATTATCGCGGGGGTCGTCCTCTATCTATCGATAGTGATCTAGCTCTACTGAGAAAGCTCAGTTCTGGTTAAGGTTTTTCTCAGGAATTTTTAAGAAAACGAATGTGTTCAGCCTTTAGAGTAAGTAGCCTAAAATTTTGTCCAAATGTTTGCCGTCAAAAATAGTTTTC
>CAZPYG010000215.1:0-7751 GCA_964590465.1 uncultured bacterium
GCCCCAGCGTCATCAAAGGTGAAGTACAGCAGCTCTTTGTAGAACAGCTTAATCAAAACCAGGATGACCGCCGTAATCAGGGCGATTTGCCAGACATCAGCCTGAGTTATTCGCAAAATGTCGCCGAACAAGAGCGCTTCCAGGTCAAACTGTGTTCTCAAAACGGTGACGAGCACAATCCCCAGGGCAAAAAAGCTGGAAAAGGTAATCGCCATCGCCGTATCCACCTTCAGCTTCGACTGGGTGCGAATCCAGCTAGTGGCGAAGGTGCTGGCCATACCAAACACAAAAGCCCCCACCGTCAGCGGCAGTTGAAAGAAATGGGCGATCGCTAACCCCGGCAAAACCGCATGGGCCACCACATCTCCCAGCAACCCTATCCGCTGCACCACCAGATAAGCGCCCACCACCGGACAGAGAATGCCCACCAGAACACCAGCCGCCAGGGCATAGCGCATGAAGTCGTAGGCGAACGGATCGGTGAGGAAGGGCATAGGGAAAAGGTTTACGGTGCAGGGGTTACGGGTTACGGTCTACGGTTTACGGTCTACGGTCTACGGTTTACGGTTTACGGTCTACGGTTTACGGCTCACCCTGCACCGTACACCTTGCACCGTACCCCGTACCCCTTGCACCTTGCACCGTAAACCGCCTTCATCCAAACCCCCTCCCCCGACTCCGCTGCTTCCACACCAACCACTCTCCCTGCTGCCCACCGGCGGCGAACCATTGTCCGTTGGGGCTCCAGGCGAGGGTAGAGAAACCCTGGGGAGCACCTTCCAGGATCTGGGTGGCTTGTTGGGCCTTTTTCCAGAGGCAGACCCAGCCGTCTTCGGCGGCGGAGGCGAGGAGGGTACTGCCGGGTTGGAAGGCGATGGCGTTAACTCGTTGCTCATGCAAGTCAAGGACCTGGGCATCCCAGCCGTCGCTGGCATCGCTTTGCTTGCGCCAGATGACGACGGCGGTGTCGCTGGCGGAAGCGAGGAGGGGAGCCTGACCCACATTGATTTCTGACCAGGCGAGTTGACGCACTTTGCCGGGGAAGCCGCGCATCTGCCAGGGATAGTCGCTGTCAAAGGGCCACACCAGCAGGGTGCGGTCCAGGTCCAGGTTGCCGGAAGCGAGGTATTGGCCATCGGGAGAAAGGGCGATGGCAATGCTGGCGGCGGCAATTTCCCGTACTTCAGGGTCGGCGTCCCAGTCGTCTCGATGCCAGATTTTGATGCCCTGGTGCCCGCTGACGGCCAGGTGTTTGCCCTGGGGATGCCAGGCTAAGTTGAGTACCGACGAGTTTTCAAACTGCAGGGTGGCAACGATTTCCTCCGTTTCGGCATCCCAGATCTGGGCGTAGCGACCAAGGCTGAAAGCCAGTTCGTTGCCGGTGGGGTTCCAGGCGAGGCGGTCGAGCCAGGTGCGGGGGTGGGAGATGGTGGTAGGAGAGTTGGTGGGTAGGTGAGTGGGTGGGCTTGCCGTGAGCGGAGTCGTAGGCTGCGCCTGACCGGAGGGCATACGGTGAACTCAGGGGCCAGATCAGGAGTTGGCCGGATTGGCCTCCGGCGGCGAGGTAGTGGCCTCGTCCACAAAGAAAGTCTGGATGACGGGGGCCGGGTCCGCTAACCCCGTGGTTTCAATCACCAGGTGGTCAAACTTGTCGCGCCGCTTCATCAGGTTGCCGATGATGCGAATCAGGTCGCCCCGCACGGTGCAGCAGATGCAGCCGTTGTTCATCTCGAAAATTTCTTCGTCGGCATCGATCACCAGCTGATTGTCGATACCCACTTCCCCAAACTCGTTGACAATGACCGCCACCTTTTTGCCGTGCTCGTAGGTGAGGATGCGGTTCAGCAGGGTAGTTTTGCCCGCCCCCAAATAGCCCGTCAGGACGGTCACGGGCACTGTGTTGATAGCTGTGTTGACCATGGCAAGTCATTAATTAAAAACGAGAATGATTATTGTTCTCAGATAATACTGCATCCTCATTTTTTGGCAACCCTCCGCAGGGACCGGCCAGGCTTCCAGCACAGGCGATGGAATAAATCCTTTGATGGCGAAAATTTTAGATTTTCTCCCGCTGTCTATCCCTCCCCCCTGGATTGTTCCTTCAAGGGGGCAGTGGTAGCCTCCAGGTTTAGGCGCTTTCGGATGGCGCCGTGACCTATTGACTTTTCAGGTAATGCATTAGCTTATGAAAATTCCGCTCTGGCCTCTGGCAACTTTGCTGTTGGGACAGCTGCTGGTCGGCTGTGGTTCTCGATCATCAGAATCGGTAGAGGGTTCGGCCTCCACTGCGACTCCACCCCAGACAGGCTCGGCTGGGCAAATCGTGCTGGCCATCGGCGGCGAAAGCGAAGAGGGCTACGATCCGACCCTGGGCTGGGGCCGCTATGGTTCCCCCCTGTTCCAGAGCACCCTGCTGAAGCGGGATGAGAACCTCAACATCGTCAACGATCTGGCAACGGACTACACCGTCAGCGAGGATGGCCTGACCTGGACAGTGACCATTCGCGATGATGCCGTCTTCTCCGATGGCGAACCCCTGACCGCAGCGGATGTGGCCTACACCTTCAACAGAGCGGCAGAAAGCGGTGGCCTGACGGATGTCACCGTCTTGGCAGAAGCCGTCGCCGTAGACGACACCACCGTCGAACTGCGCTTGAAGGAACCCCAGAGCACCTTCGTTAACCGCCTGATTACCCTGGGGATTGTGCCAGAACAGGCCCATGGCCCCGACTATGCCCGCAACCCTATCGGTTCTGGTCCCTACCAGATGGTGCAGTGGGATGAGGGGCAACAGCTGATTGTGGAAGCCAACCCCAACTACTACGGGGAAGCCCCCGGCATCGATCGCCTGGTCTTTCTATTTTTAGAAGAGGATGCCGCCTTTGCCGCCGCCAAAGCGGGACAGGCCCAGGTGGCTAGCGTACCCCAGGCCCTGGCGGTGCAGACCATCGACAGCATGACCCTTTACGACGTAACCAGCGTCGATAACCGGGGGCTGATGTTTCCCTACATTCCGGCGGCGGCGGGGGAAAAAACGCCCAACGGCGACCCCATTGGTAACGATGTGACGGCGGACCTGGCCATCCGGCAGGCGGTAAACTACGCCATTGATCGCCAGGCTCTGGTAGATGGCATTCTGGAAGGGTATGGCTCCGTCGCCTACGGCCCGGTCAGCGGGCTGGCCTGGGAAGAACCCAGTGCAGCGATTGAAGATGCCCAGCCTGAAAAAGCCCAGGACATTCTGGCGGCTGGAGGCTGGGCCGATAGCGATGGCGATGGCATTCTGGAAAAAGAAGGTCTGAAGGCCGAGTTCACCATTCTCTACCCGGCTAACGACAGCACCCGGCAGGCCCTGGCCCTGGCCACGGCAGAAATGCTAAAGCCCATTGGCATTCAGGTCAACGTGGAGGGCAAAAGCTGGGATGAAATCAAACCGGATATGCACAGCAACGTGGTGTTATTCGGCTGGGGTAGTCACGACCAGACAGAAATCTACAACCTCTACCACAGTCAATCGGCCCAGGGAGATTTCAACAACGCCGGGTACTACGCCAACCAGGTCATAGACGAAACCCTGGATCTGGCCATGGGAGCCCCTTCGGAGGCCGAAGCAATCGCCTTCTGGAAAGCCGCCCAGTGGGACGGCAACCGGGGCTTTACCGCCCAGGGTGATGCGGCCTGGGCCTGGCTGGTGAACCTGGACCACACCTACTTCGTCAGCGATTGTCTGGATATTGGCCAACCCCAGGTAGAACCCCACGGTCACGGCTGGCCGATTACCGCCAACATCGCCGAGTGGGAGTGGACATGCAATTAAGGCCGATCTTGACCTTTGCAGCCCAAAAGCTGCTGCGGCTAGGACTCTTGCTGCTGGCAGTGGCGATATTTACCTTTGTGCTGCTGAGCCTGTCGCCCATTGACCCGGTGCAGGCTTACATCGGGGCCGATATGCTGCAGATCAGCCCGGAGCAGCGGCAGCTGATTGCCGAACGCTGGGGGCTAGACCAGCCGATGATTCTACGGTTTTGGGATTGGCTGGGGCAGCTCATGCAGGGTAACTGGGGCACCTCCATGGTATTTAACCAGCCCGTGGGGGAGGTGATCGCCAAGCGGTTCTGGGTGTCGCTGCAGATGCTTGCGATCGCCTGGCTGCTCTCCGGCATTCTCGGCCTGGGGCTCGGCATCCTATCGGGAGCCCTGGCCGGTTCCTGGATTGACCGCGTGATTCGCCTTTACGCCTACACCCTGGCCTCATCCCCCACCTTCTGGGTAGCCCTGCTGCTGCTGATCATCTTCTCCGTATCGCTGAAGGTGACGCCGATCTGCTGTGCCGCGCCCCCCGGTGTTCTGACCCAAGACATCACCTTCTGGCAGCACCTCCATCACCTGCTGCTGCCCGCCACCGCCCTCAGCATCATCGGCATCGCCAACATTGCCCTGCACACCCGCCAGAAACTGATTGACGTGCTCCACAGCGACTACATCCTGTTTGCCCGGGCCCAGGGCGAGCCGCTCTGGGGCGTGGTTCGCCACCACGGCTTTCGCAACCTGATTCTCCCGGCCCTGACCCTGCAGTTTGCCTCCCTGAGCGAGCTGTTTGGCGGCTCCGTGCTGGTCGAGCAGGTGTTTGCCTATCCCGGCCTGGGGGAAGCCACGGTGCAGGCCGCCCTGCGAAGTGACGTACCGCTGCTGGTGGGCATCGTGTTCTTCAGCGCCCTCTTCGTCTACACCGGCAACACCCTGGCGGATCTGGCCTATCCCATCGTCGATCCGCGCATTCGGTTGGGGGGGAATTAGGTTTGAGTTCTCAATTTCAAGTTCTCAATTTCAAGTTTTAAGTTCTCGAGATAAAGTATCAATTCAAAATTCAAAACTCAAAATTCAAAATTCAAAATTCAAAACTATTCATGACCCTCACGACCACCACGACAGTTACCATTCCAAAGCGCCGCAGCAATCGGCGGCAGCAAACGCTGTGGGGAATTGCCCTCTGTACGCTGTTTTTGCTGGCCATCATCCTCAGCCCCTGGTTCGTTGGCGATGCTGGCCTCAGTCCGGTGCTGATTCAGCGCAATCAGCCTCCATCCCTGGCTCATCCCTTCGGCACTGATTGGCTGGGGCGGGATATGCTCAGCCGTTCCCTCCATGGCATGTCTCTCAGTTTGCGGATTGGCTTGCTGGCAGCAGGCATCAGCGCCCTGATCGGCACCGGACTGGGACTGGCCGCTGGCACCCTGGGCGGCTGGGTCGATGCCGTCATCACCTGGATTATCGACGTGTTCTTCAGCCTGCCCCACCTGGTGCTGCTGATTTTAATCGCCTTTGCCATGGGCGGCGGCACCACCGGGGTGATTGTTGCCGTCGCCCTCACCCACTGGACCAGCCTGGCCCGAGTCATCCGCGCTGAAGTGCTGCAGGTCAACAGCTCTGACTATGTACACCTTTCCCGTCGTTTCGGCCAATCTCCTCTCTGGATTGCCCGCCACCACATGGTGCCCCACGTCATCCCGCAACTGCTGGTGGGGCTGATTTTGCTATTCCCCCACGCCATTCTGCACGAAGCGGCCTTGTCGTTTATCGGCATTGGTCTGTCTCCCCACATCCCCGCCATCGGCATCATCCTGGCGGAATCCATGCGCCACCTCTCCACCGGCTACTGGTGGCTGGGCGTCATGCCGGGGCTGCTGCTGCTGCTCTCCGTCAAGGCATTTGACTGGCTGGGGGAGAATGTGCGGGCGTTACTCGATCCCAAAACAAGTCAGGGGTAAGGGGGAACGGTATACGGTGCAAGGTGTACGGTGCGAGGGGCAGGGTAAATCCCGGACTGTAACCCCTAAACCCTAGACCCTAGACCGTAAGCCCTAGACCGTAAACCTTTAAACCCTCCACCCCTCCACCCCCTACCCCTCCACCCGCCTACCCATGTTGACCATCTCCAACCTCAGCATCACCTTCACCCAATACAACCAGGGGCTGCACCGAAAGCAGCTCACTGTGATCACTGACCTGGATTTAGCCGTCCAGGCTGGAGAACTGGTGGCGGTCGTGGGAGCCAGCGGTTCTGGGAAGAGTCTTCTGGCCCATGCCATTCTGGGAATTTTGCCTGACAATGCTCAGCTATCAGGAACGATGGAGTTTCAGGGTGCACCGTTGACTCCAGAACGGTGCGAGGCACTGCGGGGGAAGGAGATTGCCCTCATCCCCCAATCCGTTGGCTACCTGGACCCGCTGATGTCTGTCGGGCGTCAGGTGCAGCGGGTGGGGCAGCTGAATGGGCTCTCTTCGGGAGCTGCCAGAACGTTGAGAAATCGCACTTTTGCCCGCTACGACTTGCCGACCTACACTCCCCAACGCTATCCCTTCCAGCTTTCGGGGGGCATGGCGCGGCGGGTGCTGGTGTCTACGGCGGTAATGACCCAGGCCCATCTCGTCATTGCCGATGAGCCAACGCCAGGGCTGCATCCCGACGTGGTGACCGAAACCCTGAACCATCTGCGGGAACTGGCCCGGGCGGGGCGGGGGGTGATTCTGATTACCCACGACATTGAAGCGGCGTTGCAGGTTGCCGATCGGGTGGCGGTATTCTACGCCGGAACTACGGTCGAAATCGCTGAAGCCAGGGATTTTGCAACGGGTAATCTGCGCCATCCCTACACCCAGGCTCTGTGGCGATCGCTGCCCCAGAACGAGTTTGTGCCGGTGCCGGGCAATCAGCCCAGTCCCGAAAGTTTGCCTTCAGGGTGTTTGTTTAGCGATCGCTGTCCCTGGGTGACGTCGGAATGCAGGGTGGCACGTCCTGCAGCCAGGTTTGTTCGTCAAGGTTGGGTGAGGTGTATTTATGCTGAAGGGTGAAGGGCTGTGGTTTCGCTACGGGACTAAATCGCCATGGGTGGTGCGCGATCAAACACTCACAATCATGCCAGGGGAAGTCGTCGGCCTGATGGCTCCATCCGGCTACGGAAAAACCACCCTCGGAAAACTGGTGTCAGGCTATCTGACACCGACCCGAGGGCGAGTCACCCTGGACGAACAACCGCTCCCCATCCGAGGGTATTGTCCGGTGCAGCTGGTCTTCCAAAATCCAGAGCTATCGGTCAACCCTCGCTGGCGCATCGACCGGGTTCTGCGGGAAGGGCACCCGCCCCAGATGCATTATCTGGATGCCCTCGGCATTCATCCCGGCTGGCTGACCCGCTACCCCCATGAGTTGAGCGGCGGGGAGTTGCAGCGGGTTGCGATCGCCCGCGTCCTCAACCGCAACACCCGCTACCTGATTGCCGACGAAATGACCGCCATGCTGGATGCCAATACTCAAGCTCTCATATGGCAAGTAGTTTTAAAGTTTGCCCGTGAGTATCACGTTGGGGTAATTGCCATCAGCCACGACAAGCCCCTGCTGACGCGAATATGTCAGGGACACACCATCCAACGGTTAACTGATAGCCCCCCAATATTTTCGGCTGAAGCTGAAATTGGAACAGTTTAATGGGGGCGATTTGGAGTTTTATGCCCTGGTCTATGGGCCAAAAACAAAACCAGGATAAGGCAACTTATCCTGGTTTATATCAAACTATCGTGAACTATCAATGGCGATGACGCAGGCTTACATTAAACCGATTTGAGACAGAATACCCTGCCCGGTCAGAAACTCGGTGGCCACTCCAATCACAAAACCCAGCATGGCCAGACGTCCGTTCCAGGTTTCGGCAAAGTCAACGAAGCCAAACTTGCTTTCTTGGTTTTCCATGATG
>CAZPYG010000216.1:0-7722 GCA_964590465.1 uncultured bacterium
ATGGGGTAGTTTGGGAGTGGTGGTAGCAAGTGTGGCTGTTTGAATTGGGAGGATGCGGTGAGTATTGAGCAAGCCTTATTAGAGCAGGTGCGCACACTGACTCCAGAGCAGCAGCAAGCCGTCTTAGACTTTGCGGCCTTTCTTAGCCAGAGAGCACCTAAGCCTACCAGGCAGCCGATACCGGGCCTACATAAAGACATCCCTTACGCCATGGCCGATGACTTTGATGCTCCCCTTCCCGATGAATTTTGGCTGGGTGAAGCATGAAACTGCTCCTCGACACCCACATTTTCATCTGGTGGGATCGGGAACCCGATTTAATTTCGCCAAAAAGAAGCCATGCAAGGAGACATTGACCAGTACGGCTTTGAGCGGTTGCAGCTTACTAGCCTGGCAGACCTGGATCGCCTTGTTGCCGAGCGATTTGAACTGCCGCTCCGCCCCTACAGCACCGACATTCGCGCTGCCTTTGAACTGGTCGTCTGGGCGTTAGAGCACGGCGAATATCCCTACTTCGCCATCTTCCGCTCCGAGGAAGAAGCTTTTCCTGACAAGCCTTTTGGGGTTGGCTTTGCCCCCAAAACCTGGAGCTACAGCGAAACGGCTGCTGTTGCCATTTGCCGCGAAGCTCTTTACCAACTCAAACAGGTTGAAGTGAGCCTGGTAGCCGAGGAAGGGTAGAGGCACCGCTAAGAGTTCTTCTACCGTGCTGATGCTATGGTTCTGGTGGTGAAGGTATCTGGGCTCTAATCTGGCTAGCTACACCATAGTCAGTTGGAACGTAGCAAACCCCATTAATTAACACCCCTGACCTTTCTCCCCCCAAAAAAGGAACAGTCGGTGGAATAACACATTCCTGGTTATAAAGCTCGTCAACTAATGCCTCTCGTTTTGCTACAAATTCTTCATTTGCCGCCTGGATAGCCCATTGCTTCAGCTCAATTTCGTAAGCGTCTAATCGTGCTTCGTGAGACTCTAATTGTGCTAAACGCTCTTGCAATGCATTTTGTGTCCAGAACGAGTGGCCGAACCAGCCAGCACTAATTAATCCAGCCCCTGCTAAGACTATTGCTAAAGTGCGAACTACTCGTTCGGTAAAATCCGGTTTTAATACTTGAGTTGAGTCTGTCATGGTAATGACTCCTGGTCAGTAGATGACCCTAAGACAGATAAACCTGCCTGAAAGTGAACATCTCACACCACAGACTATTCACTAAGTATATTTTCTCAGGGTCACAGGAGACCGTGGCAGCGATGTCGCAAAACTTAGGAGGGGAAGGGCCAATTAATAAGGTGTGCAAAGAATTCTACGGTTAGAGCTATATTCCTAAAACTCCCAGGTGTGGTCTGGGTCATCCAGGGCGGCTTCCACCCTGGCCAGGTCAGCCAAATCCTTAAACGGGCTGGTTTTAGCCAGCTCCACAATGCTGGTCAACACCGCCGCCAGCTGGTCATTATCTCCAGTGGCAATCGCCTGGTCCGCCAGGGCAAAAAATTCCCTGAAGTTCTCAGCCCGCTCATTGAATGCCCTGCCGAGGAACTGCATCATCACATCCCGCCGCTGCTCAATCGTAGCCAGAGCAGACTTCTCCCAGGCGGCAATTTCCCGACGTTTGGTGCGCTCCTCCTGCACTACCCGCTGGTACTCGGCATAGGCATCCACCAGCTGACCAAAGCAAACTGCCGGGCTGAGCTGCGGCACGACCTTATTTGCAGTATGGAAGAGCCGATAGGTCATGCTGCAGCCTCGCTGGTCGTGTCGTCGTTGCCGTCTTTCTCACTCAGAGGCCGATATTTGGCCTGAATATCGAGGGAACCTGGGTTCAGTTGCCCTTTAGCATCCAGCACCGGCGTCTGGGTGATATCAGCGATCGCCTTAATCAACAACGCCACCTGCTGAAACAACTGGGCATCCCGTTGCCGGTCAAAGGGCTGGGACTCCAGCGTCTGTAGCCCTTTCAGGGCCTGACCATTCAGTGTTTCCAGAATTTCCCATAGCTCAGTAATGCGGCGTTCTACCTGGTCAGCAAACGCCTGGGCTGCTTCCATTTTGGCGATTGCGGCTTTGACCTTGGCCTTATACTTGCGGGCTTTGGTCAGGGCCTTTTCCCCCTCACTGCCCAGCATAAAACCGCCGATTGCGATCGCGGGTCCCAGCGTAATGCCTCCCAGCACCATCGACCCCAGTGCCATACCGCCACCGCCCGCCGCCAGAGAGCCGCCCCCAAACCAGGCCAGAATGGCATTGGTGGCCGCCGCCCCGCTGAGGGACGAAATCGCCGTTCCCGTGCTGGCGACCCCTACCGTGGTGGCCAGAGTCATCGCTCCGCCATAGCCCGCCGCCGAAGCCGCCACCGCCGAGACTCCCCCCTTGAAATACTGCTCAGCCTTGATAGCCGCAGACTTGTATGTTTTGACCTGCCGGACCGAGACCTCCAGCCCTTCGAGGAATTCCTTATCCGACATGGCTGCCTGCCGCCCGGTGGATTCGATGAAGCGCACAAAGCGGCCCACCGTGTCCTGCAGGATGCCGAGTTGGAATTCACCGTAGTCCTTTGCCCGCGAGTTCACGTCATCCCAGCGCTTTTCTAAGGCTCTAACGGCAGCTTCGTGGCGTTTCTTAGCCCGTTTGGCCTTGCCCTCCGCCTTCTTCATCTTTGACACACCATCCACCCCGGCAGCTGCACCGTAAGCAGCTGACCCCAGTGCGATCGCGCCCAACACCAGCGGAATCATAAAAGCCTCTATGTTGCTTGGAAAAACAAGACTGGCAGAATCACCTGATAGCCTGGCAGATGTAGCTATTACTCCGTGATAGCGCCTGACAGTAGGGCGTTGGGGATCGGTTCTTCAAATATCGTTAAAGCTTTACCAGGATTGCCGTCCGCTTCATCAAAAGGCAAGCATCCTTAAAGGGTGCGCTCTTGGCAAGTTTTTACACCATGGCTATCAGCAACGACGAACTGGAAACCAAAATCAACGGCATTCTGCAGAATGTGGACCCGACAAGCCAGTTCTACGGCAGGTTGCTTAACTGGCAGGGTGCGGATAGCTTCTGGCATTACGGTATTGGCCTGTCAGATACCCAAATCTTTGACACAGGCCGGGGTTGGCAGCCGTTTGAACGCCACTATGTAGACACGAAATTTGTCCTCGGCATTGACGAGATTTCCTACGCACCCGACAAAACCATCAAACGCCTGATCCATGCCCTCAGATGCTTTAAGAATTGGGATTACGGCTTACTGGGGTGGAACTGTGAACACCTGGGTCGTCTTGTAGCAACGAATCAGCCGATATCCTATGAGGTCCGGCGGCAGCCATGGCCCATTCCTCAGCTGAACCATGACGGCTGGCATCCTACTGCAGAGCACGATTTGAGGGATTATCTGCTGCAGCAGGCACCTGATTTGGCTTAAATGACTCGAGCAGTTGAGGTGCTGATGTTGATATGCGTTGGCGCAAGTCAATGGGCCATCGCAGATCTGTTTTGTGGAGTGGATTGAAGGGGCGTTGGGGTCCTTGGCATTGAGTCCTCTGAGAGTACTGTACCTCTATGGAGATTGGCTTGAGCACTCTATGTTGGGACTTTTTGGGTAGAAGGATTGAGATAAAGCAAGGAATCAGGATAAAGATTCAGTTACAAGCCGTCCAGCAGTTTTAGAGCCTTAAAATGCTCATAATTAGCTAATAGAACAATATATAACGCCATGTTATACAGTGTTACATGAACAAAACGCTCAAAAGCCTTCTAAATAAGCCTTTACGGCCATTGTTGAAGTACAGATTTCCGCTATTTTTCAAAAAAGAACACTTCCGGCGATGCTGGAATATATCGGCTGCTAAGCCGCTCTGGTGGCTGCCGAACCACTGATGCCGTAAGGCGTTGAGCACAGTGAAGTTCAAGAACAACCGCTACAGTTAACTAAAGTAAGCCCTAAATTGGGCCATTTGCGAGCATGGGCGCTCCCGTTTGCGAGCCGCCACGGGTAAGTAGTAAAGCTAAGAGATTTAGGCGTGATGATTGGATTATAGGATTATGTTACGTGTCCTTGTAATCTTAGCTTTGCACCAAAAAATGAAGTAAAATACTAAATCAATTTAAATTCATACCTTTTTGAGCGAGTATCGCAATCAATTCTTCCTGTTTATCTTTAGGTAGGGCTAACAATCTGTGCTCTAGAGAACTGGAACTAGTTGAATCTAAACCTGATTGACTAGATACTTGCTGCATAAAAAAGAGCTGATCAATCGCCTCCTCAATAGGGCGTCTTTTCTCATCTGGAGAGCTTCGTTCGTATAAAGCCCTCAAGGTACGTAACCCATGGCCCATGGCATAAGCAAGTGAAGACTTTTGCTGGTCTGTAAGTCCAACCTGGTAAGCCCAAGTTGCCCATACAGACCGCATAGTGTGAGGTGAAATTTGTTTGCCTGTATAGTGATGAGCAGCTGTTTCGACCAAGTCTTCAAATTGGTTAGCCTTGTTACGCTGCCCTGAAAGGGGGCGGACGAAGAAGTATCCCCAAGCTCCAAACCCGTACTGCTCATCATGATTTATATAGCAAGCATCACAGGGTTCTAATTCAGCGCGTCCCATGCTAATCCATCGTCCTCGACGACCCTTTAAATTTTGGTCCCACCAATCATAAATCTGTTGCTTCTTACGGCCTCCTGGAAGCCACCAACCATAAAGATAGTGCTCGAAATAGTCGTAGAGATAAGTGCCATCGTTAAACAAACGGTTTTTAATCATGATTAATTGAGGACCATATTTATCTACTTTTTTATATTCTTGAATATCGAGGACCCAAAGCCCGCTTTCATAAAACTTGCCATTATGTACGTACGTTTTATAAATGTAATTATCCTTAATAGTACCGTCATGGCGCTGGTCACGCATGGTAGATGGAGGTAAAGGATGATATACACCCTTCTCGGGTAACTCGGAGAAGGGTGGGCGCTGAACCGGACAAGATAGAGCCAACTTTAAGTCTCGATACTCTTCCTGTCGTCTTGCTGGTAATCCCGCCAGGAAAAACCAGGCTAGAAATCGCTGTGCACTTTTTGCAATTGCACTACCGCCCCGTGGTTTGTTTCCCTTGTATTTGGGCCAGCACTCCAACCGTAGTGGCTCCAAGATATTCTGCCGCACGGCTGACAGTGCAGTTTGCCCTTCCTTCACGTCCGGCCATTTCTGTTCCTGATTTGACACAAACCGTTTATTAACATTCCAATCTGTAACCTTTCGAGAATTCTCTTTATGATGGTTTTCGATGACTTGCAATATTGGAATATTTTGGTAATCGCTCAGGACTTCGACTTCTGTACGATACTGAAATCTTCCTAATGCGGCTAAGCCATTGAGTTTTCCGTTTCTCGTTCTAGGGCTAGTGGACTGCATAGACTCCCGTAAGAAAGTCCAATAGCGATTGAGCCACAACTCTAAGTACTTTCGGTGCTTATTCCATAACTTTCTTTGTTCTCTCTCACTCAATTTCCTTAAATCTTCTTTGCATACCTTAGGGATGAGTAGACTTAGGCTAAGCTTATCGAGAGATACTTCTTCGAATCGGTAGAACCACCCAAAAATTAATAAAATCGTACGCAGATAGTTGTCCGCACAAGAGTCTTTGATGCCATTACCAATACGTTCGGGATGTTCTGGCTGAGTTAAGAACTGATAAAACTCATTTAGCTCAGCCTTTAAGTTAGGTGATTTCTCATTGGGCTGTAACTTATAAATAATATGTTTTCCCTGACGATGGGTTAAAGTCTTGTTAGCTTTACTACCATACTCACTCTGTAATGTTGGACAACAAAACTGCTGAGAGCTTGGAGAGTATTGGAAAGACCTTTCTTCAGGCCACCAGGATTGATTTTCACACCAGGCTAAAAACTTTTCTAAACTGCGTTGATAAATTTCCTGCATCTTATGGGAGCGATACACTAATCTAAATCCCTCTCGCTGGGCAATTCGTAATTTAACTAACTTATTGAGATTCTGTGATTTCATGAAAAGTCTCGATGCTTCAATTTCAGCAAGTGTTGATTTAGTTCCGCTAGGTATATGGGGATACCCTAATCCAATCAAAACATTGCTTGTAAAGGTATATCCAATTTCCTGAACATAGGTTTTACAACGCTTGCCACTATAGTGGGAATTCAGATGTTCAATGTAAAGTTCATAAACATCTAGTAAGTTATTAGGTTTATTTTCCATGAATGCTTACTGGTGTTGTTGGCTAGAAATGATGCTTATGCAGTGTAGTTGATCTGTTTTTGATAGTCCTAATACTTCCTGGGCTAACTTTTCTATATAAAAATTTGATTGGTGATATTCATTTTCCAATTCGCCAAACAAGACTGTGTCGATAACATCCTCAATGGGACGTCTTTTTTCATCAGGCGAGCAGTGCTCATAAATATTTTCTAATGTCTTAATATCCATGCCCATTGCATAAGCCAAGGACTCCCGTTGTGCATCTGTTAGGCCAACTTGATAAGACCAGGTTGCCCACATATCACGAATAATGTGAGGATTGATTTCTTTGCCTATTACTTTATGAGCTGCGGTGCTGAAAAAGGCTTCAAAGTCAGAGGCACTGTATCCTTTCCCTGTCCGCGGCATTGTGAAAAAATATCCCCACGTCCAGAAATCATCCTGTTTATTATGTTTGGGTATACAAGCGTCAAATGGCTCAAATGAGGCACGCCCTAGGCTGATCCACAAGCCTTTCTGGCCTATAAGTGATGAATCCCACCAGGTATAGGGTGAATATCTTTTACCTTCCTTCGGGTACCACAAGCCATATAAATAGTGCTCAATATAGTCATAAAGAAAGCTACCATCCGAGAACTGTCGATTTTTGATGACGATTGATTGTGGACCATACTTTTTTCGGGTTTTGTAATCATGAATATCGAGAACCCAAATTCCCTCAGGATACAATTTTCCTTTCCGAATATATGTCTTATGTATGTAGTTATCCACAATTTCATTTTCGACGTTCCGCTCGCGGATAAAATTGGGAGGTAAAGGGTGATAAACTCCGTTGTTTGGGATTTCTGCAGGGCGGTTAACTGGGCAAGTGAGCGCAATGCGCCAACTTCGGGCTTCCTCTTGCCGCCTAGCTGGCATGTCGGTCATTGTGCTCCAGGCCAAATAATCTCGCAGACTTGAGGCAATTGCTGACCCACTACGGAAGTGCCAGTTGGAAGAATATTTAGGTCTACAGAATGTTCGTAATGCTTCGACAACGGTCTTTCGTACGGTGGTTAGCGCCGTTTGGCCTTCAGTAACATGAGGCCACTTCTTATCATTTGCAACGACCCGACGTTTTTGCTGGTTCCATTTTTTAACCTCAGTCCGAACATTGCTGCTATATTTACTTAAAGTTTTTAGGACAGGAATTTTTTTGTACTCACTAAGAGTACTGACCTCAGTCCGATATTGAAATTTACCTAGTGCTGTAAGAGCGTGGGTTTTGAATCGCTTTGTGCTAGGGCTTCTGGAGTCTATGTCTTCCCTTAAAAACTTAAAGTAATCGCAAATCCACCTGTCAATATATGATTTACGGGCTTGCCAACATCTCTCACGTTGTTCAGGAGTTAAATTTTCCAGTACGTCTTCTGTCAGATTGGGAATGAGGAGATCTAAGCTTAAATTTTTTGTAAGCCTTCAGGGGTTCATGAAGAATTAAGGGTTTTGGAGCTGCGATAGGG
>CAZPYG010000217.1:0-7716 GCA_964590465.1 uncultured bacterium
GGGGAGAACCAACGGGAGGAATCTCGGTTGGATAACTTTTAAGTTGGATTACTCTAAGCAACTCCCTTAAACCACTTCTAAAAGGGGTGAAGTTTACTTCTTCTTACCGCCTTTCTTTTTGCTGCCTTTGGCTTCCTTGGAGGCTTCCTTGGCAGTATCCTTAGCGGCTTTTTGAGCAGTCTCTTCCACCGCGGCCTCGGCCTGCTTTTGCCCCGTTTGAGCAGCGACTTCGGCGGCGAAGTCAGTTTCTTCCTTCTCGATACCTTCGCCCAGCACAAACCGCTCAAAGCGACGTACCTGAATGTTCTCACCGAGTTGCGACACGCTCTGCTTGACCAGCTCATCGACGGTGATGTTCTGGTCTTTGATGAAGGGCTGATCCATCAAGGACAATTCCTTCATCCGCTTCTCGATACGACCGACCACAATTTTTTCCCGAATGTTTTCGGGCTTGCTGGCCAGGTCTTCACGCCCCATTTCAATCTCTTTTTCCTTTACCACCATGCCCTGGGGAATGTCGCTGGTGCGCACATATTCCACGTTGGGGCAAGCCGCAATTTGCATGGCCACATCCCGTACCAGGGACTTAAACTCGTCCCGGCGAGCCACAAAGTCAGTTTCGCAGTTGACTTCAACCAGCACACCGACTCGTCCGCCCGTGTGAATATAGCTGTCTACCAGACCTTCAGCAGCCACCCGACCTTCTTTCTTGGCCGCAGAAGCAATGCCCTTCTGACGGAGCCACTCAACGGCTTTATCAATGTCGCCGTCGTTCTCCTTCAGGGCCTTTTTACAATCCATCATGCCCGCGCCGGTTTTGTCGCGCAGTTCTTTAACTAATTTTGCAGAAATCTCTGCCATGACCTAAATTCCTAACGCGCTATCGTCGAACTGAACACAAACCCAGGGCATCAGCCAAATCTTGCCGTATGATGACCCATAACATAGAGTCTGCCGCTCCAGAAGCCGCAGCTTCTCCGCAAGATTTGGCCCTCAGCCTAGCCTAGGACTACTCTTCTTCGTCCCCACCTGCCGATGGAGCTTCATAGTCTTCGTCGTAGTCGTCGGCCCCTTCGTAGTCGTCATAGTCCTCATCGGTGGGTGTTTGACCGTGAGCACCTTCATAAATGGCATCCGCCAGCTTACCAAGGATCAGCTTGATAGAGCGGATAGCATCATCATTACCCGGAATGGGGACATCCACCAAATCAGGGTCACAGTTAGTGTCTAACAAAGAAATGATCGGAATGCCCAGCTTGTGGCATTCAGATACGGCGTTATATTCCCGCTTGATATCCACAATGATGGCTACGTCGGGCACGCGGCGCATGGTCTTAATACCGCCCAGGTACTTCTGCAGCTTTTCCAGTTCGCGGCGCAGCACAGCGGCTTCTTTTTTAGGACGCAGATCAATCGCCCCCATTTCTTCCATGCGCTCAAGTTCCTTCAAGCGCTCGGCCCGGGACTTAATCGTAGTCCAGTTTGTGAGCATTCCCCCCAGCCAGCGCTGGTTCACATAGTGGGACCCACAACGGCTGGCTTCTTGAGCCACAATCCCTGCGGCCTGCCGCTTTGTGCCGATGAATAAGAAGCGCTGCCCCTGCTCTGCGGAGTTACGCACAAAGCTGTAAGCGTCTTCCATTAACTTGGCGGTTTGCACCAGGTCAATGATGTGAACCCCATTGCGGGACGTGAAGATGTAGGGATCCATCTTGGGGTTCCAGCGTCGGGTTTGGTGCCCGAAGTGAACCCCAGATTCTAATAACTCGGGTAAGGTAATTACCGGCATTCAGTTTTCTCCTTTCGGGTTTATCCTCCATCCGAACGCTCCCTTGCAGCCCATAAAAGTTGGGCTAAGAGACCCGAAATTTCGGATGTGCGATTTTGACAACCTTCTCAGCCTAGCACAGGTTAGGGTTGTTTCAGAGACCTCCGAACCGTCGGGGGGCTAGGCGGATATCCCCCTGGTCTGGGTCGCCCTAAATCGGCACAAATCGCTACAATCGTTAACAGCAGTGAGATAGTAGCTTGTCCTCCATGATCCCAACCGTTATTGAACAGTCAGGCCGCGGCGAACGCGCTTTTGACATTTATTCCCGGCTTTTGCGTGAGCGGATTATTTTCCTTGGCCAGGAAGTGACCGCCGACTCCGCCAATCTGATCGTGGCCCAAATGCTGTTTCTGGAAGCCGAAGATGCAGAGAAAGACATTTATCTCTACATCAATTCCCCCGGTGGCTCTGTAACAGCCGGGTTGGGCATTTTTGACACCATGAACCACATTCGGCCCCAGGTCTGTACCATTTGTGTGGGTCTGGCAGCTAGCATGGGAGCTTTCTTGCTGGCGGCTGGGGAAAAGGGCAAGCGCATGAGCCTGCCAAATTCCCGAATTATGATCCACCAGCCCCTCGGCGGTGCCCAGGGACAAGCCACTGACATTGAAATTCAGGCTAAGGAAATTCTGTACCTGAAGCAGCGTCTGAATGAGGCTCTGGCACAGAATACCGACCAACCCCTGGAAAAAATTGCCGAAGACACCGAGCGCGACTTCTTTATGAGCCCCCACGATGCGGTGGAATACGGCCTGATTGATCAGGTGATTGAACGGACCTCCGTCGGTAGTCGTCCGGTGGCGGTGAAATAAGGATCATCTTTGGTGCGGGGAGTGCATAGTTCCGAGGGTCTGGTTGTTGGGGTGAGGCAAAATGTCCAGCCCAACCACGGGTGAATCCGACTTCCGGGGTCAGCCCCTGGTTTCTGAGGACCTGGGTTTGTTCTGAGGTTTCTAAGCAACGAATCTAAAATCGTTCAGGCTGAGCGCAGTCGTTGGTGCCGCCTCCCCAGCGGGGAAAGCCCATCCCTGGGGCAATAGCGCAGGGTTATGGGATGCGCCAGGCTCACCCCGAACGGAGGGTCCTCGTTTCGTCCAGGGCTGACCCGGTGCGAAGCTCTGGGTCGATTGCTCAGGCGGAAGGCCGGGGCTGACCTTCTAAGTACAGCAGAAATTCCAACAGTTCTTCGTCGGTCAAGTCATGGCGGGACCGTTTACCGTAGGTCTTTTCTAAAAATTCTCGGCCCTGGTTCACATCCCAGCCTAAACGTTGTAGCTCCATGTCGGTTTGGGCAATGATGTCTGACAGGTCAATGGGAGCAGCCGCCATACTGCCAAAATTTGACAAGTCCTCCCGGGCGTCAGCCTCTGCCTCGGGGTCTTGAGCAACCGGTTCTGATTTAGGCGCCGGGGGAGTTGCTAGCTTCAGGTTTGGCTGGGGCTGTTCAGGCGATGCTAAGGGGATTGAGTCTCCATGGTTTTGACTGGGGGTCTGGGATAACGTCGTTCCATTTTTTGTCATCGCCTCAGCGGTTGTGATATCTGGTGGCCCCCCGACCGATAATTCAGGTTCTGCCCTGGGCTTGAGGGCTGCTTCTGCCTCCTCCGGGGGGGAATGGGGAGTAGCCACGGTTTGGTCTATATCAAGAGCGGTGAGCGGATTTGGCAAGGAGGATGGGGGATGTTGAGGCTTTTGCACGGGCACGGTGGGTGGGGAGGGAGCAGCCTTGCCCCCCGTAGACAGTACCAGCCGCTCCAGGGCTCGATTGCAGGCGATATCCTCCGCCAGCTCTAGGGAGTTATTGGCAGCAAGGGCCTGACTGAGAACACTGCCCCTGCTCGCCACAGACACCCGCACCACAAACAAACCATCCTGGATAGTCAATACCTCAGACAGGAGGCTCCCTTCGGGAAACTGCTGACGGAAAGCGGTCACAAGGGAACTGGGCACGCCGGTTTACTCTCCTGCGAGTCAAGGGTTTCCGTACTATTCTAAGGAGGTGGGGCAATATACACTATGGCTAGCTCTTCAATGATGCCAAATGGCTGCTGCGGCAGCGGGACTAAAATTAATGCTTGATAGACTCTTAGATATATCTACCAATTTTGGGGTCGATACCCTCTTACTGTTGCCGGTCCTGATTGCTCTGGAAGCGGTACTATCGGCAGATAATGCGATCGCGTTGGCGGCCATTGCCCAGGGCTTAGAGGGCGAAAAGCAACAGCAGCGAGCCCTGAACTTTGGCCTGTTAATTGCTTTTATTTTACGGGTAGGGTTAATTCTGACGGCGGGATGGGTGCTGCAGTTCTGGCAGTTTGAAGTCCTGGGGGCGGCCTATCTTTTGTGGCTGGTATTTAAGCATTTTACGGCTGCAACCGATAGCGCAGAACACCACCATGGGCCCCGGTTTGCGTCTCTGTGGCAGGCGATTCCAACCATTGCCTTTACGGATTTGGCCTTTTCCCTGGATAGCGTGACGACGGCCATAGCCCTTTCCCAAGAAATGTTTATCATCCTCCTGGGTGGGACTATCGGCATCATTACCCTGCGCTTCATGGCGGGGCTTTTCATCCGCTGGCTAGAAGAATTTGAGCGGTTGGAAGATGCCGGATTTATTACCGTTGCCTTCGTGGGTATTCGTCTGTTGACCCGAGTGGTAGATCCCACTTTGGTCCCCCCAGAATGGGCGATGGTAACGGCGATTATGGTTATTTTCCTTTGGGGATTTTCAAAGCGAGTTGATGTGGAGTCTGCCGCTGCAAGGGTTGAACCTCAAAACGGCAATGGCAAGGTTGAGGCTGGGGCAGAACTGGACCATGCCGCGAACGGAAGATCGGGCGAGATCCTGCAACCCTCATCCCAAGCCAATGCCGATGTAGAGTATGCAGAACCTTCCTGATTGTTCTTGAGTAAAAACTCGGGCCTGTGCCATGACTTGGAACCCCCTTCGGTTTGCTGAAACTCTGATCCATTTTCGGGTAGCGGGTCCCCTGCGCTCGGTGTTGAACAACCTGCCGTTTATTTCCCCTGGAATGGATTCTGATACCCTACAAACTGTGCTAACTCCATCTTTGCTGCCAGAACATTTGCTCATCACCAGTCCAGATGCCGCCCTTCGAGAGCGTCTGGCCCCCGCTGCTGCTGAACTGGGGTACCGGGTGGAAATGGCCCCCGGGGGGGATGAAATCCTGGAACAGCCCGATCATTCCCTGGTAAACGTTCCCTTCGTAGTCTGGTCATCGGTCGAGGGCTCTGAGGCCACCTTTGCCAGCCTGGCTGACCTGGTGACTTATTTGGGTGGGGTTCACGCCATTACCGAAGCTACCCTGGTTGACTTGCGCCATCCTACCCCAGCCTTAAAGGAGTTATGGGGTGCCCTGGATGATGTGGTGATGGGTGGGGTCAGCTCCAGCCAGGCCCAATGGAAGGATGGCCTGGTTTTTACAGGCAATGTGTCTACAGCCAATTCCGGCGGGTTTGCGTCGATTCGCACCCGCAATGTGGAGCCGCCGATTAATCTGGCCCAGTGGCAGGGCACGGTACTGCAGGTGAAAGGGGATGGCCAACGGTACAAGTGGATTCTGAGGGACAGCCCCGGTTGGGACAGCCTGGCCTACAGTCGTTCTTTTGACACCGAAGCAGGCAACCCGATCACCGTGCGAACTCCCTTTCGAGACATGGTGGCCACCTTTCGGGCCAAGTCAAAACCTGATGCCTCGTCCCTCAACCCATCCCGGATTTGCTCAATGCAGCTGATGCTGAGCAAGTTTGAGTACGACGGAGCACTCAACCCTACCTTTCAACCCGGAGCATTTAAGCTGGAAGTGAGCCGCATTGGAGTCTTTCGGGAAGCTCCAAAGCCCGTGGTGCTGCTGCCCGGTCTGGAGCAAACTGAGGTGGATAGAGCCCAGTCTGTGCTTAGGGAGGCCAACTTAATGGGAGTTGTCCCCCAGGCCCATGGCTTTGAGGTGATTGGGGCAGGAGATCAGCTACCCGGCTGGCTTTCCCATGAAACCGTGAGTCGGCTTTGCCAGGGCCTGTCGGCCCAGGGATAATGGGTTGGCCCGCTTTCGAAAGGCAGTACCGGACTGAGATTCCAGGGAATTTTGGTCAATCCACGTTTAGTTTCTCTGAGGGCAGCCCCCATCCGGAGGTTGCTTTTTACGTTTGTCCCTGGCTTAGGAAATCTCTTGTAACAAAATTAGCCACTTTATCAGGCCCTCACCAAGGGCGCAGGGCCTGCGCCCCTACGCGGGGATATTTTCTTTCCCAGAGTTCTCCATAGCCTAAGTCCGAGCCCAGGCCAACAGCAAACGGTTAAAGGCTTCGGGCTGTTCGTCGTAAAGGCAATGGCCCACATCCGGCAGGGGTTGTAGTTGGATATTGGGGCTGAGGGCGGCTAAATCCTTCGCCATTTTGAATGGAATCACCCGGTCTGCTTCCCCCCATAACAGCAGAGACGGCATGGTTAGCTCTGCCAGCATAGTTTTGACCGAGGAGCTGAAGTCAAGCTCGGTGCGAGATCGCACCAGATAACACAGGGTGCGGGCGGCCCCGCGATCGCAGGGGGGCACGGCAAAGGTATCCACCAGCTCCTCATCTACCCGATCGGCCACCAGATAGATGCCGCCCAGGGCCCGCCGCAAAAAGTTGGGACGCCGAGCAATGTTCAGAATCAGCCGGATCAGAAACGGGTTAGCCACCACGCTCTCGACCCGTCGAGCCAGCACATCTACCCATCCGGCTACCAAATCTTCCCGGGAAGCCTGCAGGGGGACCGTAATCATCGCCAGCTTTTTGACCAGGGCAGGTCGCCCATGGCTAACGGTCAGGGCCACCAGGGCACCGAGGGAATGGCCCACCAACACCACCGGCTGACCCACCACCGCCTGAATAAAATCCCCCACCTGGCTGGCCCACAGGTCGGCATTGTAGAGGGTAGCCGCCTTTTCCGTATCCCCAAAGCCCAGCAGGTCAAGGGCATATACCGGAGCAGCCTGGCTCAACATCGGCAAATTATGTCGCCACTGGTTTAAGTTGGCCCCGAACCCATGAATCAGCACAATGGGCGTTGCGTCTGTACTCGTTTCGGGAGGGGTAGAAAACCAGTACCGTACTCGCCACCCCCGCCAGTACCACATGCGTTGATGCCCGGCCTGGCTGATTCCATTGGCACGACTCCGCAGGGTAACCGGAAGTGGCATAGCTTCAAACTGAACGACTCTCCGCCGATCCTAACGTTTTTTCTGCCGCTACCGGTCGGAATGACATGGCGGGTCATGGTGAGCAGAGCGAAATAGCTCTATAGATTCAGACCCAACCTATCCCTCACAGAATTTAGTGGCAGCCACCTCCCCGCTACCGTCTCTACCTCACCTACCCCACCTCACCCACCAACCCTATGCAGGCGTCCCAGTTTAGGTCATGCTATTAACCGAAGAATGAGCATGACCATCAAAAGGAGAATCATCATGGCTGCTGAAATGGATCCAGTCAAGCTGATGAAGCAGGAAGTGGGGCGTCAGGCGGCTGCCCGGGTGGAATCGAACACGGTAGTTGGGCTGGGGACTGGTTCTACCACGGCGTTTGCCATCCAGTTCATTGGCGACCGGCTGAAGTCTGGAGAACTCAGCAACATTAAAGGGGTGCCCACGTCCTTTCAGGCATCGGTGCTGGCCAAGCAGTACGGCATTCCCCTCACCACCCTGGACGAAATTGACGGCATCGACCTGGCCATTGACGGTGCCGATGAAGTTGATCCTCAACACAATCTGATCAAAGGGGGCGGGGCGGCCCACACTCGGGAAAAAATTGTGGATGGCCTGGCCAAGTATTTCATTGTGGTGGTGGATAACTCCAAGCTGGTAGATAAGCTGGGGTCTACC
>CAZPYG010000218.1:0-7651 GCA_964590465.1 uncultured bacterium
TGCAACTATCCCAGCAGTAAACGGGCATCAAAAACAGGCTCGCTCTGATGTTGCCCCGTTGCACATTGCAACGCCTCCAGCGACCAGCGACCATACAGCCGTTGCAGCCACCGTTGCCCGCTAAACGCCCCCCGGCCATGCACACATTGGTGGTTGTTGAATATCAGCATCATGCCCGGTTCCAGCACAATCGACTGGGTGGCGTGCTCAAAGGCAATCTGCAAGATTGCCAGGGCATTTTGTGCGGCGCTATCCAGGGCTTCAATGGCAGGAAAGTTTCCGGCAATTTCCCAGCCCTGATCGAGGGTGCAGGTCAAAAGGGGGCGGGGCTTAGAGTAAACCAATTTGCCATTACCAAGATTTAAGGCCACGGGGTTGGGGTATCGAAAGCGAGGTTCCATCAGCACAGCAATCACCTCCGGAGCCTCTGCCCTCAGCCAGGCCAGCACCGCGTCTAAGGGAGCAATCAGCGTTGGCGTTTTACCCGGATTGGTAACGCAGGTCAACACCAGCACATCGGGACGGAAAGAGCGGGAAAAAATTGCCATATCGGTGTGGAACCCAAAGTCAACTCGCCCCAGGGATGACGCGGACTCTGCCTTTGCTGTGGTCGGGGCAATTTCGTGAATCAGAGCCCCCTGCCGCAGCTGCTGGTAAGCCATGGGCTTGAGCCCGGCCATAAACAAGACGGCGTATAACACCAGCTCACTCACCCAGGTCTGTTTATTGTCTGGGCGTTTGCCATCGGTGGGCGGTGGGGGCACCTGCGGGTCAGTCGGCAGATTTCGAATCACACCATAGCCGTGGCCACCGGGCATCTGCAAAGTACGGAGAGCAGGCTCAATTGCTGCAAGGTGAACAGCTGACTTGTGCGCTTCTCGTCTTAAGCTTCGAGGGGTCACTTCCCGACCCATGCCAGAAAACGACAAGAAGCTCATAAAGCAGGCTTCCCGCGCTGCGTCAGGCAGAGTTACATCAAACGCAGAATGGGTTGTCTGGACAGAACTTTCATTCTGCCCGGTTTGGTTACGTGGGGTCATTCAATTTTCCTCAAATTCATTCAAGAGCGTGGTCGTAGCGCACCCATGCCCTAACCGTTGCAGCTCAAATTCTGAGTCCTGCGGGCATTGCTCGGTAGAAGGTCCGTAGACAGGTAGGTCTTTTCAACTCAGCGGCAGCAGAGGCTGTCAGAAGACCTGTGCGATCGAGCGAAATCGCGTCTCCTGAGTCATTTGTTCGATTTAATTCAGGGCAAAACTCTGTCGGGCTTCTGGTCAACCGGTAATTCTGCCCATCAGAGCTGCATCAGCACCGGCATCCGGGCAGGTAACCGACTCCTCGGGTATTCCTGAAGCTTATGCAACGAACAAGTTCAGGTAGTCTTGCAGGTTCGATGCCGTTTTGAAATCGCGCAACAGGTAGCTTCTGACGCTTACGGTCCTGGTTAATTCGTCGAGGTTGGCTTTGTCCGCCACTAAAAACGCCATCACCTCTTCGTGAAAGACGCCCACCTTCAGGAGTTCTGGCACTCTCTTGATCAGTGCGATCGCAGATTTATCCTGCCGTTTCACTCGGTGCAGCAACTGCTGAAAGGGGTAGGCGAGGTCCCCGAGGTCGCCAAAGTAGTCCTGCATCCACTCGTCAAAGTTCATCACAACGTCCTCCAAAAAGTTGGCATTTGTTTGTCATGCCCTGGCAGGCAACCGGTGCTTCATTACCAGGGCAGGGGTTTCGATATCTGTATTCAGCGCAGATAGCTCAGGGGTTTCTACGGGTAAACCCCGGCAGAAACCAGGCTGATGTCAGGCACTTTTGAGAAAAAACCATTCCTGGCTTAATTTGGCCTCTGTAGGCTGAGTTAGAGAGACCACGGACGGGGTTTGATCGAACCCGCTGCGATAGTCCTGCGAGCGCTCTTCCGAAATAAGTACGGCAGCGAATAACACAACACCTGTGATGGCACCGGCCATTGGCCAAAAACAGCCCCCGTTGTTGCAACCACAATTGTTATGGCAGCAGCGTTGAGAACATCCGCAGTTACCACCGCAAGAATTACAGCCACATCCGTTATTACACATGGGCTTCATGCCTCCAATTAAATCAACGCTTGCAGCGTAGTTTTGGGATAGTCCTGTACGTCAAATACCTCCGGAAAAGCGTTGAAACCCTTTGTAGAAAAGAAAGAGACGTTTACGGATAGCCCCATCCGTAAACAGATCCGGAAGCGGATTTGCAACTTTTAAATGATGATAGTGACAGGAAGTTCTCGGAGGTACGTTTATGTCTCGCCTGGCTCACGGAGATAAGATTCGCGATCGCGTATGGCTACTCATTACGGCTCTGGTAAAGTATGCCAACGGTGATCTTGACCCCGAAGATACTCTACGACTCAGACAAAGCAAGAAACTTCGCTGGCGTGATGGCAACCCAGACGGTCAAGAAATTGTGGCGAATGATGTGAATAAACATGATTTGGCCAACCTGACAAAAATGGCCAACGGAGAACGGGGGTTGAGCGCTCGCCAGGTGCTAGAAAGCCTGACGGAGCTACGCGACTTTCTTGCATCTACAAACATTTTTACCGACAACCGGGCCGCTACCAGAGGAGGTAAAGGTAACTGGCATTTCACGGTCAGTCTCTGGTTTTCAGAGATAACGGCTGAACGACGCGACGAGTTTGACGCTAAATGGGCTGAATGTCATCCCCAGGGAGGGAGTCCATCCCATTCAGCAGGTGATGAGGCAGATTCAGAGTCAAATTCTGGCGAGGCTACTCCTAAACCATCTGGCTCAGAAACTTCTGACGTCAATCAGTCGGGCCATCAGATCAGCCAAACCGTCTATAAGAACAATGGCGGCAATGTGATCTCGGTGGTTGAGGGCAATCTCACCATTAACAGTTAAAAAACTGGCACACTGGTTTCAGGAAGTGTGTTCTAATTTTTCGTAGATATCCCCGAACCCCGGATCATCCAAACGCAGAGTCTACCTATGGCATTTCCCCCAGAGCCCCCTGGCGGTCAGCCCCCATCTTCATCAATTGAACAACAGGTGCAGACGAACAAGGATGGCACCATCGTTGGACAAGCCCGTGATGTCTACAAAGACTGCACCTTCATTGAGCAAACGAATGCTACTCCTTCAGGGCAGTCGCCGACTTTACCAGAATCTGCGCGAATTTTCCTGAGTTACAAGCGCGACGTCGCCCCCGACGAGGTGGTCGCCACCGAAATTTTCGAGGCATTGAGAAAACAGCACCACGTTTTCGTAGATCGTTCTATGCCCCTGGGGCGCGACTGGGTGAAGGCCATTCACCAGGAAATTTTTCAAGCCGATGCCATCATCGTGCTGCTATCAGAAGCCGCGACCCACAGTGAAATGGTCTGTACCGAAATAGAACTGGCGATGCAGAGCCAGAAAAAACGCCAGGGCCTGCCTTTGATTCTACCCGTACGGTTAGCCTACGAAGCGCCTTTTCCCTATCCCCTCAATGAATATCTAGGTTCCATCAACTGGGCAAGCTGGGAAACACCAGCAGACACCCACCGCCTGATTATTGAACTGAGAAAATCCCTGGCAGGGGACCCCCTCCCCGTTGATACGGAATCAACAAAACGCCGCTTACAGCAGACCGCTGATATATCTGGATGGGAAGTGCCCACCCC
This sequence comes from uncultured bacterium, assembly GCA_964590465.1. GTDB lineage: Bacteria > Cyanobacteriota > Cyanobacteriia > Phormidesmidales > Phormidesmidaceae > CAZPYG01. Next base: position 3,666 of record CAZPYG010000218.1, read on the forward strand.
TTCAGCCCAGCCGATTAGTCGCACGGGCGCACTAACTGAACTAGAACAACCCGATCAGGGGACGATGCGGCTTGACTCAAAGTTCTACATCGAGCGCCCCGAAGATGACATCGCCTTGACCGCTATTCAGCAACCGGGGGTCACCATTACCATCAAAGGGGCTCGCCAAATGGGTAAGAGTTCCCTCTTAAATCGCATTAAGGCTGCCGCTCACCAGGCGGGGAAGCAGGTGGTATTTATCGACTTTCAGCTGTTTGACCAGGGAATGGCCCAAGACCCAGAGTTGTTTTTTCAACAGTTTTGCCTGTTCCTGGTGGATGAGCTGGATTTAGAAGACTGCGTGGCCGACTACTGGCAACGCCCCCAGGAAAGTAATCGTCAACGGTGCAATCGCTTCATGCGAAGGCACGTGCTCAAGCAGATTAACTCGCCTCTGGTCTTAGCCATGGATGAGGTCGAAAGTATCTTTGATACCCCCTGCCGTACCGACTTTTTTGGCATGTTGCGGAGCTGGCACAATCAACGGGCCAGCAGCCCCCTCTGGCAGCAGCTAGATCTGGCCCTGGTAACCTCTACCGAACCTTATCAGCTAATTGATGACCTTAATCAATCCCCATTTAATGTAGGCGAAGTGTTGGAGTTAGACGATTTCACCCCGACCCAGGTAGAAGAACTCAACCGTCGCCATGGTGAGCCGTTAACTCCTGAACATATCCAGCAGCTCATGGCTTTGCTGCATGGGCATCCTTACCTGGTGAGACGAGCCCTTTACCTGGTTGCCAGTGGTCGGTTGACACCGACTGAACTGTTTCAGTCAGCGGCTAAAGATCGAGGCCCATTCGGCGACCATCTGCGCAACCACCTGACTCGGCTTTACGAGCGCCCCGACCAGGTGACCGCTCTGCTACAGGTCATCCGCAATCACACCTGCCCAGATCGTCATCTGTTTTTTAGCCTGCGAGGGGCCGGTCTAATTCGCCGTGATAATCAGGCCGTAGTACCTCGCTGTCAGCTGTATGCCGATTACTTTCGGGAGAATCTCCGTGGCTAATCAGACGATCTACACTCCGGGAGGAACGGTACAGGTCGGCAACGGCGTTTACATTCGCCGCCAGGCTGATGATCAGTTGCTGCAGCTCTGCCAGGCCGGGGAATACGCCTATGTACTGACCTCGCGGCAGATGGGTAAATCGAGCCTGATGATTGCCACTGCCCAGCGACTAAGAGCCGCAGGCACGATTTCAATCAGTGTAGATTTGACGGATATCGGTAAAGAAGGTGTTACCCCTGCAAATTGGTATTTGGGCTTTCTGCTAGAACTTGAAGCCAAACTAGAAGAGCAAGACCAGTGCTTAACCACCGATGTCTATGACTGGTGGCAGCAACAGCAACACTTATCAATTACCCAGCGATTCACCCGTTTTTTTCGTGAGGTATTGCTGGCCGAGCTCACCCAGCCAGTTGTGATATTTGTTGATGAAATCGACACAACGCTGACTTTAGATTTTACCGATGACTTTTTCATCGCTCTGCGCTCTTTCTACACCAACCGCACCGAGTTTGAGGTGTTGAAGCGGCTCTCTTTTGTGCTGATTGGGGTGGCGACTCCAAACCGCCTCATTGCCGATACCCGTCGTACTCCGTTTAATATTGGCCAGCGTGTCGATCTTACCGACTTTACCCCAACAGAAGCCGCACCTTTGGCGGCGGGTTTGGGGGTAGAACCTGCCGCCGAGCAGCGTTTATTTATGGATGTTTTGCGGTGGACAGATGGTCACCCTTACCTGACCCAGCGACTTTGTATTGAACTATCACGACTACCCGAAGCAGAACGCACCCAGGCTGATGTGGATGAACTGGTAGCCCAAATCTTTTTAGGCGAACAGCAAGACCAGGATGATCACCTCAAGTTTGTACAAGACATGATGCTGGAGCGTGCCCCAGATCGTCAGATTTTAGAGGTGCTGAAAGCTTATCGTGAGATTTATACCGAAAAAGAGCGGGTCTATGACGAAGACCAGTCTGTAGTGAAGGCTCACCTGAAGTTGGCCGGAGTGGTTAAGCGGATGGGTTCGGTGCTGCAGGTGCGCAACCCGATTTATCGGGAGGTGTTTGATCGACAGTGGATCCGGGAGCAGTGGCCGGAGAATCTTTGGCAGCGGTTAAAACCAGCCATGCCTCTGATTGGAGGATTGTCAGCGGTGTCTCTGCTTATGGCGGGATTGACCGGATACGCGCTGGAGCAACGGCAGTTAGCATTAGCGGCTGCCCAGGAGTCTAAACAAGCCCAACGAGAAGCAGAAGCAGAACGAGATCGGGCAACAGCAGCGGAAGCAGAGACGCAAGCGGCACTGAACGAAGCCCGAAAACAGCAAGCGGCGGCTGAAGCAGCTGAGCAAGCGGAAGCGGAGGAACGGCAACGGGCAGAAGCGGGTGAAGCCGAGGCCCAGCAGCAGGCGGAAATTGCTAGAGAGCAAACCCTCGTAGCGGAAAAGAATGCAGCGGCAGCGGCAGCGGCGACTGACCGGGCCGAGGATGAGGCTGAGCGAGCTAATCAGGAAGCAGAAAGAGCAAATGATGAAACTCGACGAGCAGAACTTAAATCTGAAGAAGTCGCAATTCTAGCTTTGAATTCTGAGATTCGCTCAAAAGCGCTTTTCATAGAACAGATGAGGGTAAGTAGACTGTATTTAAAAGCCATGCTAAGAGCATTAGAACTAGGGCGTTTAATCAAGGCAGAAGAACAAAAAGCTGGCATTTCTAAATATGTGATGTCGGTGAAGATTAACGAGAGAAGCCCGATCCTTAGCAGTAGACGAATGCAAGCGGTTTCAGTTATTCATAATATTTACCGATATCGATACCTAGTAGAGTTGCAAATTTTAGCAGGACATTCAAGTACTGTCAGAAGTGTGAGTTTTTCTCCAGATGGTCAAACAATTGCTAGTGCCAGTGATGATCACACAGTAAAGCTATGGAACCGTGACGGTAAGGTATTGAGTACTCTGAAAGGTCATGAGGGTGCAATCCAGAGCGTGAGTTTTTCTCCAGATGGTCAAACAATTGCTAGTGCCGGTTCTGATGGCACGGTAGGGCTATGGAACCGACAGGGCGAGGAACTGCAAACCTTAACAGGTCATTCGGGTGTTGTTTGGAGCGTGAGTTTTGCCCCAGATGGGGAAACAGTTGCTAGTGCCAGTTCTGATGGTACGGTGAAGCTATGGAATTTGCAGGGCGAGGAATTGCAAACGCTCGCCGGGCATCCAAGTGATGTGTGGAGTGTAAGTTTCTCTCCAGATGGTCAAACAATTGCGAGCGCCGATAGTTTTGGCACGGTAAGGCTATGGAACCGACAGGGCGAGGAACTACAGACCTTAGCAGGTCATTCTCGTGCGATCAGAAGCGTGAGTTTTGCCTCGAATGGTCAAACAATTGCTAGTGCTAGTGATGATGGCACAGTAAAGCTATGGAACCTTGACGGTAAGGTATTGAGTACTCTGCAAGGTCATGAGGATGGGATCAGAAGCGTCAGTTTTTCTCCGGATGGTCAAACAATTGCTAGTGCCAGTGATGATGGCACGGTAAGGCTATGGAACCGACAAGGCGAGGAACTGCAAACCTTAACAGGTCATTCGGGTGTTGTTTGGAGCGTGAGTTTTGCCCCAGATGGGGAAACAGTTGCTAGTGCCAGTTCTGATGGTACGGTGAAGCTGTGGAATCGACCGCGTGAGGAATTGCTAAACCTCGCCGAACATAAGCGCGAGGTCAGGAGCGTGAGTTTTTCTCCAGATGGGGAAACGATTGCCAGCGCTGGTGGCGATGGCACGGTAAAGCTGTGGAACCGTCAGGGCGAGGAACTGCAAACTCTCGAAGGGCAAGGAACCATTTACCATAGCAGCGGCAGCGTGAGTTTTTCTCCAGACGGGGAAACGATTGCCAGTGCTGGTGGCGATAGTACGGTAAAGCTGTGGAACCGTCAGGGCGAG
>CAZPYG010000219.1:0-7642 GCA_964590465.1 uncultured bacterium
TTGGTCGATAATGCTACGTGTTCTTTCCACCGACCAGCCAAGACCATTGACATCCGAAGGACGTGTAGCGACGACCCAAAGCTCAATCAACACTTGCGCTGTCAAGTAGCACTCATCTGCTTGACTCAGCATTGTGGCGACTGCCTCAGTCACTAAACCATGCTGCTCATCGGAAGGATTGCTAAACCGCAGAACAACATTAGTGTCTAGCAAATATTTAGTCATTACTCGTAAATGTCGCCACGATCAAACGCTTCGTTTGGCAGGCTTAAGCCCGTTTCAGGAAGTTGGGCTACCCACCTGCGGAAATCTTCAGTTCGCTCAACTGAGGTTGCCTGCTGCCAGAATGGTTCAGTAGCAAGCGTTTGCGGGGACTGAGCCTTTACCAGATTGAGGAAATCAGCAATTTTCTGCAGTTGACTGTCGCTGAGGTTATCGATCTCTTGTTTCAAGGTTTCCTGTAACATAGTTAACACCTAACTGGGATTCAATGGATACATTGATCATATCTGACTCTTTATCTGATAACGATATTAACAATGCAGGCTCTTCCCCAAACGGAGCGAAAGCACCTCAGCCATGATGCTGCGCTGATGTTGCTGGCTGTCCTGCCTGACTATGTTCGTGATGCCTATGGGAATTAGGCCAAGTAGATTGACTACTCCACCGAAATGGTTATGGAGATGGCGTTAGCCGATTTTCTTGCTCCAGATTCGTTGACTTTTACAGACCGTAAGCCTCAGATTGGCTTACAGCACGGGGAAGAGTAGGCTGCATTATTTCTCACGGGTTGTAGTCTGATGTTGAGTTCCACTTCGTTTCACCCAACCTACATTGACTGGTCTAGGCGTCAGGCTAACGGTTGCGGTCAGCGGCTGCCAGCAACCTCTGCATTCACACCGGGAACTTTCTGTAGTCCGCTCCGACCGGGTTGTGTACGCCCTTTCACTGCTTAGCTCTATTGCCTTGTCTACAATTCTGAGGCTGAAAGCCGTCCTTCAACTGGCTCATACTCATCTTCTAACAACCACGTTTGAGCTTCATCATAGGTTGCGCTGCTGAAAACAACTTTATAGTTCTCGGCTGGATCATGTACACGACAATGTCCTACTGGATCACCTAGCAACAGTAGGACATAAGGAGGAGATAGCATTGGATCTATCCAGACTTCAACAAAGTTCCATTCACTCTTAACTGGGTCGAGTGCGGGGGATGACATGGTATCGATTTTCTGCATCAATTTTCACCTCTCCATAAAATAACGGAGTACTGGAGCCATCTTCAGGGCTGATTCGGTAACCGATTGATTCAGCAAAAAACAAGCCATATCGCTCGTATCCTCGAACCAGGGATCATCAACATGAACCCAACCTACATGGGCTTGCGAGTAGGCTGAGGGACCAGTTTCCAGAGATTTTGCGTTTGCTCACCCTATGTTCGCTAGATTGTATATAGGTAAGTCAATCAGAGTTTCCACGGGTATGAACATTCAAGACCCTCAAGTTGAAGATATGGCGAAACAGTTAGCTTCCCTAACTGGACAAAGCCTAACTGATGCCATCAAAACGGCTGTGGCACAGGCTTTAGATCAAGCTCAAGCGAATCAAGTCCTTCATCAACCTCGCCCACTGGTTGACCGGCTTAACGAAATTGCACTACGTTGTGCTGCCTTACCCGATTATGACCAACGCAGCGCAGATGACATTCTGGGTTATGACAACTATGGGTTGCCTGGCTGATGGTCATCGATACGTCAGCGATCATGGCTATTCTCTTCGATGAGCCAGAATGAGCATCATTTAACGAAAAAATTGCAGCCGCCGTAACTCACTTAATTTCAGCACCGAATTTGGTGGAATGCTACATAGTCGTTGAATTTCGGGAAAAAGCATCATGATCAACTCACTTCATCGAGAATCAGTACTAGAAAAAGTCAGGCAAAATCAGGCTGATCTTGAAAGGATGGGGGTTAAGTCTTTACAGTTATTCGGCTCCGTAGCTCGTGACGAAGCTAAGGTTCAGAGTGATGTAGATTTTTTGGCTGAGTTTGCTAAACCCGTTGGGTTCTTTGAACTGTTCAGCGTTCGGTACTTTCTGGAAGACTTACTAGGTTGCAAAGTTGATTTGGGCACTGCAGATTCCCTAAAGGAACACTTGAGAACTCCTGTTTTAAGGGATGCAATTCGTGTCTTCTAGAGAGTGGAAACTGAGTATTCAGGAAGTTCAGGGGGGGGGAAGGAAATCTCTGCAAAGTTTACAGAGATTTGTTAATGGCTTCCTCTATCTCCGCAATGCTGACATCTGCCTGGTCTGATTTTGCGTAAATCAGCAAAAGTAAAATACATTCAGGAGAAAGCACCTGATAAATCAGGCGATACCCACCACTTTTGCCAGTAGGTATGTCACTGTTCTGGGCTCGAACTTTGAAGACAACGAAATCTGAGCCGGAGACTCGATCGCCAACAAATTTTCCTTTCTGCAAATCAGCGAGAATTGGCTGAATGTCTTTTTGAATACTTCGGTAACGCTTAGACAGCGACTTCAGACGCCGTTTGAAGGGAGGCGTGAATCGGACTTCTACCATAACGGCTACTCATCCAGATTTTCCCAAAGTTCGGAAACTGGGTAGTGGTTGCCCGCTGCCGCTGCTCTGAGTGATTCCTGCAAATCGGCTAGGATTTGCTCTTTGGGTTCGTTCTCATCCACAGGGTCTAGCCCACTGATGGTTGGGCCTAGCCTATCCATCAGCATTTGCCAGAGAGCCACTGGAACGATGACCTCTGTGGTTTCGCCCTGGGCATTATTGACATATTTCACCTGAGCTTCGAGTCGAGACAGGTTCATGGGCTGAGGTTCCTGATTTGGGCCGCTGGGTATTGCTTGTGGTTACTATTATGGCAGTTACCAGGATAAGTATTGCCTCCTCTGGAGTCTTTGTTGGTGAATGAGGAAGTAAAAATGCAGACTCTCCCCCAACGGTGCGAAAGCATCTCAGCCATGATACTGGATTGATGTTGCTGGCTGTACTGCCTGAATATGTTCGTGATGCCTATGGGAGCATGCCAAACAGACTGAATACTCTACCAAAATGATGCTGGAGATGGCATTAGCCGATTTTCTTGATCCAGCTTCGCTGACATTTACAGACTGTAAGCTTCTGATTGGCTTACAGCAAGGGTAAGCGTAGGCTGCATTGTTTTGGTTTGTATTCTGGTATTGGGTTCCCCTTCGCTGCAGACAACCTACGTTGACTAGCTCAAACCTTTACTCACCCTGAGCCTTTTAGTTCATATGTATTGTTTTGTGTCGGTATCGCGAAATATTAATATGACATTGCTACCATTTGCATGTAATATCTAACCTGATTCTGCTAACTAACAGCGAGCTGCCTTATGAAAGATGGAACGCTAGAGCCAATAAGAGTTACTGAAAAGCAGAGTTGGTATCAAGGATGGGATATTTCAGAAGCAGAACGAGAAGTTTATCGTCAAAGATCGCAGCGTTCCAGCAGAGCAAAGGCTATAGCCCTTCGTGGAGAGGGGCCTCCACCTATACATCCAATCAATACGCCATTATTAGAGCCAGTAGATTTGATGCCTCAATGTAAACCAAATGGCCTTCGATCACTTTCTTTATTTAGTGGTTGTGGCGGGCTTGACTTGGGTTTTGAGAGAGCTGGGTTTCAGCATGTTGCCTCTTATGATGTTTTACCTGTTGCAGGAGAAACATTAAACGAAGCTCGTCCTGACTGGATTGTATTTTCTGGCGAAGCTGGTGATGTTAGAAAAGTAGACTGGAAAGAGTATCGAGGTATGGTGGACGTTATACATGGTGGTCCTCCCTGCCAACCTTTTTCGATCGCTGGTCGTCAGAAGGGCGAAAGTGATGAAAGAGACATGTTCCCAGAATTTGTTAGAGCAGTATTAGACATAAAACCACTCGCTTTCATCGCCGAGAACGTTGGTGCTGTCAGCAGTAAAAAATTTGCTGACTATGTAAAGCGTGTTATACAGGCTCCACTGTCCAAAGATTATTCGCTTGTAAAAATCGAGCTGAGTGCTCCAGACTTTGGAGTTCCTCAAATCAGGAAAAGAGTTTTTTTTGTTGGCTTTTTAGATAAGCACTTGAGTGATAGCTACAATGCTCCTAAGCCTACACATTATTGCAATCATCTTTTGTTGAAGAAAAAGGTTAAAGGTAGTTCATCTCAACAGTTAGGACTGTTCACTGAAGAGTCTTTGCCAAATAGAAGCCTTAAGCGTTGCATGGGAATTCGAGAAGCTCTTGGCTTGCCAGACATAGGATTTGATACATTGACCCCTACATTAAGAAGTGGATTTACAGGTCCTCGACACACTACTTCGATTCTAAATAGCACCTCGGCACAGAAAGTCTGGGAAAGATTACAAATATGGCCAAATGGTGTCGCTCTAACGCGAGAAAAAGCACACAAGTTTGTGCCGGAGAATAAGCACTTTCGTTTATCTGTTCCTGATTGTGCTTTAATACAAGGTTTTCCAAGTGATTGGCCGATTTGTGGACCTGTTTATAAAGCGCTTGGCCAAATCGGTAATTCCGTTGCTCCTCCAATGGCATATCATGTCGCTTTGTCAGTTAGCCGGGTTCTTACCAGTTAACTGCTCGACAAATAGGCTTTTACTAATTCGATTAATCTTGTCTGAGGATTATGCCCTTTGCTTGTGCCTAACGCAATTCTCGGAAGCTTTTGTAAGAATGATGCAGGTATATGAGGATTGTTGAGAGTTGCGCCTCTTTTGAGAATATATTTGCATCTATCTCTTATAATCTCTAGCATCTTCTCTTTTGAATATCCATTTTCAAGATCCATAAATGTCTTATAAAATTCACTACTATATTGTTTCTTCTGTATTCTCTTAGCATCTTCCAAAGTATATGTGTCTTTTAACTTCTCATGCCCCAGGACCTCCAGCATTAAGTCATAATCAACGCATTCTGGTAGTTTTTGGGCAAACACAAAATCCGGTAAAACATATTTCTTTTTTTCTTCGATCCAACCTTCCATTTGGCTAGGAGAACCATAACGGCAGGTTAATAGCCGACTTCCTGTAGGATTATAGAAGCCAAACAGCCAATGTTTATCTTTCCATTTTTTTACATGATCAGGTCCGAAATCCCTAACCGTAGTGACAGAAGACTTAGTTGAAGATTTCAACTCAAATGGAATAAGTTTGTTGTCAACCTCTAAGTAAGCATCTGTATCAGACCTGCCTCGATCTTTAGGTTGTTGGAGTTGAAAGAGTTGAACAAGTTCTTTTTCGCGACTATCATCTTGTACTGACATATGCGACCACGTAAATTTATACCTTCTACCTGATGAGAAGAAGACTGACTAGGTCCGCGAATGTTTGCCACCTAATAAATTAAAGGTCAGTTTGCTCTCTCAAGATTGCTTTAAAGTTTCCCCATAGAAACTGCAGAATCTCTTGAGTTCGCAAATCTTGCAATTCGGTGACTTTGCTTTACAAACCAAAGCTCCAAAGTCAAGCAGGGTTAAGTTCCATTTCCATGTGTTAATACTAGGGGCAATCTCTTCTACTAACTGCCAGTATCTAGAATCATCACGCTCCCGCATTTTTTGATGCCTTTTTATCCCAAAAAACCTATTCACGATTCGAACTACGTTTGTATCAAGAACGGCTTTTTGTTGTCCAAAAGCGGAAGCACAAATTGATCTTGCTATGTATGGACCAATACCTGGCAGCATAAGCAATTTATCTTCGCTATCAGGTATCCTTCCATCAAAGTCTTGCACAATAATTTGTGCGATCTTATGAATACGTCCGGCACGATAATGAAGACCTAATGGCCCCATCATTACTGATAGGTCTTCGATAGAGCTTTGAGAAAGTAATAGGATATTAGGATATTTTTCAAGAAAACTCCTATATATGTTTTCGGCACTAGCTGCATTTGTCTGCTGCAGGAAAAACTCTGCAAGCATTATTCTATAAGGATCTCTTGTCGTCCTCCATGGAAATTTTCGAAGATTTTTGGAAGACCATTTAATTAAGGATTTACGAAATACTTGTAGCTTTTCGGGATCTAGATCATAGGCTTTTTCTTGAGAGATGATATTACCCTTTTCTTCACTCATTTCTACTCAATAGTTAATTTTGTATCATATGGCTTTGTCTGTCTCTGCCTTTTCTAGGCATATCACCACACGCTTGAATTCCCCGAACGGTTACAGTACATTTAGACTTTCGGGGATAGTTCTAGGCGGGGAAAAGAGGACATTGTAGTGCTACTAGTGGGTTGACAAGTTAGTTCAGTCCTCATGAAAAAATGAGATGGTTCCACTTTTGCCCATTTCCTCATACTCTCACTACAAAAAATAGAATAAATTAGTAGCCGCTGAAACAGTAACGTCTCAAACTAGTAGTTGTTTCTTCACCTCAGGCAGCTAAAAGGGGAATGTCCAGAGTTTGCAAATTAAGGGTATCCACATTTTTAGAATAGTTGTCCAGGGTGATGGCAACTACCTTGCCTTCACTGTCGTAATCTAAAATCAAGTCATCTGTGATGGAATCCGTTGCGGCAATTGGTTTTGTGGTTAGCTCAATCGCGAGGGTATCTGTTTCAGGGAAGTACTGAATTTTCATGTAGGTTCTTCACCTCGTTGCTGTCGTTTGCGGTTGAATTCTCCGAACGGTTGCAGTACATTTAGACTTGCGGGGATAGTTCTAGGCGGGGAAGAGAGGAGATAGCAGCTCCTCCAATCCCCTGAACATTCCGCTTATCCAAGCTAAGCCGAAATGTCTAGGGCTATTTTAGATCTAGCCTATCGGTTTCGCACCTTTACGGAGTGCTAGCAACGTTCCCCGTTTTCCTTAAAACAAAGGTGAAACCATGACCTATGAATTTAAGCTGCCCGTGCGGCAGCAGGAGCTAGTGCGCCTGATTGCCCTGGGCGACTATGCCGCCGTACGCGACACCATCAACCAGCTGGGCGCGTTGGGCTACGCCGACCCCAACAAATGGACCAGGCTCATGCCCACCGGGCGAGAAGGGGAATACATCTCAATTCACACCCGGCGATATGTGCCCGTAACGGAATAAATTCGTAACAAAATCCAACCGTAAGCCCCTGGGGATTTCGCGATTCCTGAGGGTTTACTGTTGGTTGATCAAGCCCACTGTAAGGTGGAACTTGCCCATCGTTATGGGACATTGGTTGGTGATGGGCACGGGCTCAGGCCCTTTGCCCATCCTACGTTTACGATGCTTAGGCTGTAGCAGTTATGATAGTGAAAAGCCTAACTAGGCGATATTGATGCACCTCATCTCAATTCGCAAGCTGCGAGACGATGCAGCCAAGTATCCTGATGTAAAGCAGGGAGGGCGCGCTTAGGCACGGGTTCAGGTTCTTTGCTCAGCCTGAGTTTACTATCCTTAGCAAATTTAGAATTATGAATCGAGAAGTCACTCAAACCATTGCATCAGAAGTGCAACTATTTCAGACTCTTGATCAAAAAGAAAACTTTCTCTTTTTGATTGGTGCTCTGCTGGCTAGAGTCATCGTAACTACTCCAAAAGTGCTGGTAGAGGCAGGATCCATAGGCTAATCCTCAGGTAGCTGCCACCACCTGCTGGGCTGAAG
>CAZPYG010000220.1:0-7634 GCA_964590465.1 uncultured bacterium
CTTTTCGTGCTCTTCAGGGCATGACCTGGTCGCCATCCAGTGAAAGCAAAGGTCGGTGTTATAGCGAATGCCGCTGCGGGGGGTATCTGGCCTGATGTAGTTCCAATGAATACCCTCTTTCCACTCTCCTTCCTTGCGAAGTCGCCAAAAAGTCTGTTTAGAAATACCCATTAATTCGGCCAACTCTCGCGGCGAAGTGAAGGGCTTAGCAAATTCAGTTTCCATTTTTCAGCCCAACTAATGCATCTGAACTCAATAGTTAACACAGGAACGTGAACTCTACAACCCTTTTACAGCAAAGATTTCAGAATCCACTGTGTATCTTGTACACTATGATTCGGGTGCTAAATAAGCCGTTTTTCTACTAATAGAAAAAGACGGATTTTAGGTGTAGATAGTGATTTCTAATTGTGGATTTTCAAGAATTGCCTGCCCCAGACGTTGTTAACCGGGGTCAAGTTGCATGTGCTAATACGCGACCTAATAGGGCGTATGTTAAGTACAGGCAAACTTGGGAAGTTGCATGTGCTAAAACCGGACCCTTAGGGTCGCACAGCTACATTTCCCCCCCATGACGCAGCCACTCAAAATCCACCTGCGATTGTTTGCCCGCTTCAGTGGCCTGCGTCCTGGCACGCTGTTCGTACTCCCTTAAGAACAGTTCATAGGCGCGGCGGTCGATACCTCCCTTTTTTGCGGCCATATCGTTGGCCCTGGCTCCAACATCAAGCCGGTCGACCAGGCGCAGAAGGATCTCATCTCCAAAGGTGAGCAGGCAGGCCAGGGCAACTAAGACCACGGTGATGGTGATGGCTTCAACCGGCTGGGTCCGTAGGTTGACCGTGGTGAGTTCACGGCCCACACCAAAGGCGATCGCATTGCTGCCGACATCAATCACATACACACTGACCAGGCACCAACGCCAGAACCAGTCCATCGCCTCACTGCCACCAACGCCTCGAAAAGGCGACATCCCCAATTGCTGAATGGCTCCACTGGCCAACTGAATCACGAAGATCAGCCCGGCCAGTACCAGGGGAACATACTGCGGTAGCTCCAACTGGCGGAAGCCGTCATAGCTGATTTTGGCGTCAAAGATGGTGAGGGCGACGGCGGCGACGATGGCCACGGTCTTGATCAGCTTGACCCGGCTGCTAGAAATGCGCTCGGTTGGTGGTGAGGGAGCCCGAGCGCGGCGGGTTTGTGAGTTTTGTCCGTTACTGTTCATCAGTTATGCCCCTTCATAGCGGTAGTAGTCCAATCGTTTGGCGAACTCATCACGACGCTTTCGGGCGTTCTGATACTTCTTTGACTTGCCGCCAGTGACGCCCCATAGAACTTTGAGAACGTCGTTGCCTTTGGGGCTCAACCCATCTTTCTCTAGCGCCTGGCGGTAGGCGTCAAACTCTCCCGGCTGTTCTGGCTGTAATGGGTCGAATGGGGCACCCATCCATTTCGGTGGCCATTCCCCATTCGATAGCCCATCGGTGGTGATGGGCTCATCCTCCTCTGCAACGGGGGTCGAATTCGTTCCCGCATGGTCCCCATAAATCGCCCCATCCTTTCGAACGGGAAGGGTTTCACGGGAGTCGAATTGAGTTTCCTGCGTGCTGGGGTCTGACTGGGTGTACAGCGGCGGGTAGTTGGGCACATCAGCCATGGGGTGGTAGTCGTCCGTGAAGTCGTCACCGCCCCGGTGGTAGTACGCCCATACTCCGGCTGCAATCAGACCCAACACAATGAGCAGACCGACTCCGCCGGTTGGGCCCACTTGCTGGTTAAGGTCGCTGGCGGCGGCATTGAGTGGTTGGGTTGGCGCAACGGTGACGGCTACCGGCTGGCGGGGTGGTGGTTCACCGGCCCAACCGCACAGGCCACGGTCAGCGATGATCCAACCAGGCGTTGTGGTGCTGAATGACTGCCGGTTGGGTATCTGGTTAGAAAACTTGTACTGGTCGCCGATCCAAAAGTGTTCCCAGTCGCGCCCCTGGTTGTCAGTGCTGAGAGTGACGGCGGCATCTTCACAGTGAGGAAAGTTGGTGGTCATAGGGCATGTCTCTCCTATTGCTCAGATTCGTTTTGTACGGAATCCATCAGGCGCACGGCCTGCACATGGCAGGTAAGCGCCCCGGCCTGGGTGGGTGAGTAAGTACGATTGACCCGCTGCAGTTTGGCCCGCAGTTCATCTATCTGCGCGGCTCTCACCTGGTCGGGCGTTGGCTCTGGTTGGTTCAGAAAGTCATTGAGATCCATAATTGGCGTAGTCCTTTTCTAGTTGGCGTAGTTCGTTGCTAGAGGGATAGAGCCCCGGCTGGCGGTAGGAAACTGGCCGGGGCTTTTTAGTGGATGGGCTAACGACCGTTACGCCGATCCGTTTTCTGCTTCGAGCGGTCTAGCGCTCGCTGAATATTCTGGTCATCCCGTTTTTGCTGGACTTCAGCGAGTTTGCGTTGGATTGGGTCTGCCATAGTTATCTCCTAATCAGTATTCCCATTAATCTGTACTACTTTCTTGTGAGTAGTAGTCCCACTATATACTAATACTCGGTACTGAGTGCTATTAAAATGGCGTTAACACTCGTAAATTGGAGGAATGCCAGTGAAGAACAGAGTTAAAGCTTTTCTTGAGGAAAGAGGGCTATCCGTCTATCGGTTTCAGAAAGACACAGGGATAGCCCCCAGTACGGCATACAACCTGGCTGGTAGACCTGAGCAGCTTCCGTCTTCGACGGTATTGAGCAAGATTTGTGACACCTACGAAGTTCAGCCCAACGAAATCTTGGTATGGATACCGCCGTCATCAAAGGGGCAAGACTATGACTAATTCCGGCGACCGCCTTGACCGCCTTGAAGCACTGGTACAGGCCAATGCTGAAGCCATAGCCGCCATGCGTGAGGCTCAAGCCCAGTCACAGCAAGACTTAACAGACTCAATTACTGATGTAGTTGAAATGATCGGCGAACTGGGTCAGCGCCAGGCCGAAACCGACCAGCGGTTTAACACACTGCTGGCAGAGGGCAGAGCAGACCGCCAGGCCAACCGGGCAGAGCACCGCGAGTTTAGAGCCTGGATGCGGGAAATGTCGGGGCAGATTCAGCAAATCTGGCAGCGCCTGGCGGGGTGAGCACGCCACCAAACAGGGGAACCTAAGCCCAAATTTAGGCCACTTTTTAGGCAAGCCCAAAAGGCATAACGCTACAACGCATACAGGGCAAGGATTCTACCAATGGGCTAAGGTGTTTCGAATTCCCCTGGGGGTATAGTTCGACAGATAAGAGAGCAGTTGTCATCTGACGGTCGCTTTCTTTTTTTTATTAAAAGTCTCATGACAAAGGCATGACAACCTGGAGGCCAGTTCGATAGGGTAATGATCATTCTCAATGGATATCTAAGGCAAGTCTTATGGTTTTCCTTGCCCTACTGGCGATTGCAATAGGTGTGCTGCTCGTTTTATCCCTGGTCCTGGTTGGCCTAGTGGAAGCTCCCTGGCCAGTTTTATTGGTGGGATTACTGGCGGCCTTTTATGGACTGCAGCGGGAACTGACCGAAAGCCAGAAGTTTGATTCGCTGACCGATCTTGAAATTCCTCAGCGTCCCACTGAATCAGCCACACCCCCTTCCCATGGGGCTGAATTCCCGGAACCGTCTGAGGAACAAGTTTCCCATGACGATGAAACCCTGACCTATCGCGGGATTCGGTATCGGGTATCGAAACACCATGAAACCGAAGCCCCCCAAGGGGATACCCTGATTGAAGGAACCTATCGGGGGCAGCATTGGCAGCGTCGTCCTCCGACTGCCGGGACCGCAAATCATTCCTCTGATACTTCTGAAGTCACCTATCGCGGCCATAAAGTTATAAGGCCAGAGCAAGAGGCTAAGGCTAATCCCAACGCGGACGCTTAAAGGTTTCTCCCTGCTCACGATTTGGTAAACACTATGGATGGTTTTGCCCCATTGTCATGGATAACGCTGCTGGGGCGTCTTGCCCTAGCTGTCGGCATGGGTGCTGCCATTGGCATGGACCGAGAACTGAGTGAAAAAGCTGCCGGTTTACGGACCAATATGCTGGTGGCTTTGGGATCGGCTTTGTTTGTGCTGGCCCCCATCCAAAGCGGGTTGTTTGAACAGGAACCATCCGCCCTGGGCAGGGTGATTCAAGGGGCCATTACCGGGGTCGGATTTATTGGGGCCGGGTCTATTTTGCAAAAAAACCGCGTGCAAGGGCTGACTTCTGCCGCTGCTGTTTGGATTTCCTCCAGTTTAGGTATTGCGGTGGGCCTCGGTCAGTGGCAACTGGGTCTAATTGGTGCAGCATTAGCCTTGATGATTCTGAGGCTGATGAAGGTACTGGAGCACGAAATGCTTTAGCTTTTTTCCCTGAGCTTGGATACCGAATCCGAGTTGCATCCCTCCATTTGTAGGGGCAAACGGTCGTTTGCCCCTGAGCGATACCCGTTTTGCATAGTTTTTTCTGAATACGGATTTCCTATGAGTAATATTCTTTGCCCTGGGCGAAGGCTCGGGAAACGCCAGTTGCCCTGACAGTCATTCCCCATGGAAGATGCGAAAGAGCTAGAACTCGGGCATGGTTTGAATGTTTGCAAAGTTTAGCCCTGGCAAACCCATTTTCCTTAGTTCTCAGCGAAGTTAATGCCCCAACCTTCTAACCGCGAAACACCAACCCCTACAACCGTCAAATCAGGAAGTAACAGCGGACTCGGCACCTTTGGGGGAATCTTTACCCCGTCTATTCTGACCATCCTCGGGGTGACGGTGCTGGTCGCCATTCTGGCGCTAACCTCTGCCGAGGTTGCCATTAAAACCCAGTACATCATTATGACGGCGATTGCCCTGTCGCTCATTTCCCTGGTGCTGAGTTCTCCCCTGGAGAATACTCAGATAGAACCCTGGGGCACCCCCAACCGTCATGTTTCTAATTAACCCGTTGGCGACGGTGGTGGCTGGTTTGGTTGTAGCCGCCATATTCATCTGGCTACAACAGCGGGAGTTGGTGACTACCTGGGGTGACGTTCGCCGGGGTGCTGGATGCTGTTGCTGCCTACGAGTCTGTTTCAACTGGGCCATCAGCCCGAGGCTAAAACCTGGCGTCCTAATATTTTGGTGTTATCGGGGGCCCCCATGAACCGCTGGGGCCTGATTGAATTGGCCGATGCCCTCAGCCATAACCGGGGCTTATTTACCGTGACCAGCATTTTGCCCAGTGGTTCCCGGGATCTTCCCCACCAGCAGGAGATGGAAGCGACTATCAGCAAATACCTGGAAAAGCGAGGGGTGTAGGCCTTAGTGCGGGTCCTGACGGCCCCGGACCCGTTTGAAGGAGCCCAGCGCCTGGTGGAAATTTATGGCCTGGGCCAGGTGGTCCCTGATACAGTGCTGCTGGGGGACAGTGAGGCCCCCGAAAGTCGCTCTCGCTATTGCGAGTCAATCAGCCATCTACACCGGGCGGAGCGTAATGTCGTAATTTTTCGAGCTCAGGAATCCCCTAAAAAGCATCGTAACCGTGATGTCGATGTCTGGTGGGGGAGGCTCCATGCCAACGGCAGTTTACTAGATCTGCTGCGGGGCAATATTGCCTGGCGTAACGCCACCATTCATCTCAAACTGGTGGTCGCCGACCAAGAGGCCACCGAAAAAGCCCAGGCTAATCTCGATGCCTTACTAACCCGCCTTCGCATTGAAGCTACCCCTGAGGTATTGGTGGCCCAGGGCTCCTTTGACGAAATTTTACAGAAATCTTCCCGTTCGGCAGATATGGTTCTTCTGGGTATGGCCCCTCCTGGAGACCACTTTCAGAATTATTACGAATCCCTGCAACAGCGCACCGCAAACTTGCCTTCCTCCATCACCGTATTGGCTGCCCCGAACTTTTCGTTTACCAATATTTTGACCAAATAGCCCGGTTCTATGAGGTTTCAGAATTTGCCCCCAGGTCATGGCCGCAGTAGTTATTCGTTACATTTGAATGACGGATATCGTTATATTTCAATATTCCCTGGGCATTCTGTTAACAACCGTTAATTTTAATCAATAACCGTAACCCAGCATGAGCAACCTCCTGGTAGATAGCATCCAGTATGCAGATGGTCGGTATCTCGATGACCAAGAGCTTCGCCCGTTTGAATCTTTAGTTCAGTCCTACACGGTCCGACTTGCCGTGTATCAGAAACTGCAAAGCGAAGCCAAAACCCTGGTGATTAATGCCCTGCGGCGAGTCATTCAAACTAAGCACCGCAAGGCAATTCAGGAACATGGAGCAAAGTGCCAGCGGGACATGCAGTACACCCTTGAATGTATTGCAAAAGCGGTTCTGCTCGATGATACCGAAGGTTTTGTGGAAGAGTACGTAGTTTGGATGCAAAATATCACCCGTGCCCTCCACAAAGAAGACTCTGCCATTGATGCCTATCAGGCCCTGCAGGAGGAAATTAAAACGTCCTTATCTGGGCAGCAGGCCATGATTGTTAACAGCCATCTGGATAAGCTGATTGAAGCAATTTCTAGCGGTATGTAGACCACTTTGTCCCTTGGTCTTAATCAGTTTTCGAGGGTAAAGCCTGGGTAGTAATTCTACTCAGGCTTTTATTGGTTGATTTCATGCAGTACCAGCCAGGTTGATTCAGGCCTTGCTGGTGAGGTTCAATCCCAAATCCGAATAAAGCTGGCTACAGCGGTATTTCAGCTCTGAAATACTTTATGCGCTGAAATACTTGGCTACCGGGTGATAGGCCACAATTGCCGTGGTGGATTGCTCAGGATAAAGCTGCTCGCTTTCATCCATGTGCATACCAATCCGGTCTACCTGCAGCAGATCAAGCTGTACATACTGGTCCTCAATGTTTGGACAGGCCGGGTAGCCGAAGCTGTATCGGGACCCCTGGTAGCGCTGCTGGAGCACCTCCCGAATGGTGGCGGGTTCCTGCTCGCCGTAGCCCAGATCTTGGCGGATGCGGGCATGGCACCATTCCGCCATGGCCTCTGCGGTCTGTACCGATAGACCGTAGTAGTAGAGGTAATCGGTATACTGGTCTGTCTTGAATAGCTTCTGGGCAAACTCTGTGGCAATTTCGCCCACCGTTACCGCCTGCATGGGGAAGACATCGAACTGTCCGGGCTTGGCCTGATCTTTGGGCAGGAAGAAATCTGCAATGCAGAGCCGCCGCAGGGATTTTTGCCGGGGGAATTCGAAAGTAGCGATGGGGGTGATGGGAGGGTGGGTGCTATCTTTCCCACCATCTCGCCCCTCGACTATCTCACCATCCACCACCGAGGGATCGTAGATGTGCAGGGAGTTGCCTTCCGCCAAGCAGGGGAAGTATCCATAAACAATTTGTGGTTGGAGGAGATTTTCTTCCAGAATGCGCGCTTTCCAGGTCTTCAGAATCGGATGCACAGTCTCTTTCAAGAAGGCGTCGTACTCTTCCCGCGACTGATCTTTGGGTTTGCGGAACTGCCACTGGCCAACAAACAGCGCCTGCAGGTCCAGGTAGCGGAAAACTTCGTCCAGGGGAATCTGATCGGGACCGAGAACGCGGGTGCCCCAGAAGGGTGGCATGGGGCGGGGGATACTGGGGTCTACGGCTTCGGAGCGGTGGGTGTCGGGAGGAGATGGG
>CAZPYG010000221.1:0-7623 GCA_964590465.1 uncultured bacterium
GGGGTGAGGGGTAGGTGGGTAGGTGAGTGGGTGAGGTGGTTGAGGGAGGGATCTGTAGCGTGGGTTCGCCCTCGTTTCAATGCTCTGGGTTGGAACGCAGCCGGGATGCTCTGCCTCCAGCACAGGCGGCAGAGCCGCAAACCCAAGATGCCCAGGCAGAGCCAGGGCACCAGAAAAGCAGATGAGGACCGGCCAAATTTTCGGCGAACCTACCAAAGTTGTAACAGAATGACAATGCTTTTGGTGTGGTGGTGTACACTCATACACATTGATGATGCAGGCTAAACCATGCGTACTAATGTCGAATTAGACGACGCCCTTGTCGAAGAAGCCTTTCGCCTAACATCAGTCAAAACGAAAAAGGAACTATTGCACCAGGCTTTAGAGGCTTTAATTCAAGCCAAAAAGCGCAAGAACTTGTTAGATCTGGCCGGTAGGGTGCAACTGGCGGATGACTATGACTATCAAGCCCTCCGTCAAACTCGCCATGTTGGTTAGAGCGCTCCGTCACATCCGCTTTCAACCCCAATGAAACCCTGCTTTACCCTCGTGCCAATGCTCTGCGTGGGAACGCAACCAAGAGGCTCTGCCTCCTGCACCAGCGGCAGAGTCGCAAAAATGAAATGTCCAGACAGAGCCAGGGCACCAGGAAAACAACACATCCCCGTAGGGGCGATGCATTCGGCCCTTTAACCCCGGTGAAGACGTTCAGACCTCGCCCGAATGCATCGCCCCTACCCCCGGTCTTTTTCGAGATTTTCTTTGATTTCTTTCGCCCACTCGGCCCCGGCTGCAATGTCGCGGTCCTGCCAGGTGTTGACTTTGCCTTCCCGCTTGAGGGGCTTAAGGTGCAGATTCACCAGCTCATCTTTGAGCTTCTCATCCCGGTGAGAGTAAGAAATGAAGATGTTTAGCGCCTCGTCTGCCATGCCCGCTGGTACTCTTGGGGTGGTCTATGCCAAGTCCAGCCCAAGAATTGGTGTTTTCCCCTAAGACAACACTTAACTTCTGGACTTGGACCAATATTAATCATAGTTTCACACCTCTGGCACGGGTTTCCGTCACTGCTTGATCAGGATCTACGGCTCACTCCCAGCAGCTAACTGGGCATGAATGTCACTGATTTAAGGCTGGTGGGCAGTGCCCACCCTACCGTAGATCAAGGCTTTCGGCCATTTGCGAGGGTTGATTTCAGCTTATTTCAGTGCCATTCATTTATGGTTGGCTCTATTCTTACATTAGGATCAAAGAAATCCCTCGCGGCTGTTTGGCCCTTCCCAAGAGGCGCACTATGACTCAAGCCAAGCTCAAATTTGTCAGTTTCGCTGATTACCTGGCCTGGAGTGATGATCCTGCCAATTATCTGGAGGGTCGGTTTGAGCTGGTTGATGGGGAGTTAGTGGAAGTGCCACCGGAGTCAGAGCCGAATAACTGGATTGCTCGCTGTTTGATGTTTACCCTGGCAACCTTGGGCCAGATTCCTCTGCGACAAATTGTGATTCACTCCCTTGAGCTGCAGGTGCCAGTCCTCAAAGCTGGAGACAGTGCAAACCGCTATCCTGACCTGGTGATATTGCGGGAGGAGCACATCGCCCTGACTCAGAGACGACTGACCATCACCCTCGATATGCCGCCCCCCCGGTTGGTAGTGGAAGTCCTCAGTCCCGGAAAAAAGAACCGGGAGCGGGATCTCATCCGCAAGCGAGCGCAGTACGCAGCACGATGCATTCCGGAATACTGGCTGGTTGATCCTGAAGCCGAAACGGTGTTGGTTCTGGTTTGGGAAGATGGGGACTACAACCCGATTCAGATGGCGAAAGAGGATGGAAGCCTATCATCAAAAGAGTTTCCAGAGCTGCAGCTGATGAGTAATCAGTTGTTTGGTGGTGAGTCAGCGTGACTACCCGGAGTTACAACTCAGCTCAGACATTGGCAAGTTTTCTGTAATTTCCCCTCCGAGGAGGGGATCTCGCAACGATTCTTGACGATTAGCGTCACCCTGAACTGACGCTCCAAAGCGGCGTACTCAGGTACCGTTCCCCGGCGCTGGCGGATATCGCCACCATTAGTTGGTCGGCATATTCAGGGCGTTTGCCGATTTCCAGAGCCGCCCAGAGCACCGCTCCGGTAGAAATGCCGCCTACGATGCCTTCCTGCTCAGCCAGTTCTCGCCCGACGGTGTAAGCGTCTTCGTCCCTGACCAGAACAATTTCATCCAGCAGATCAACCCGCAGAACGTCGGGGATGAATCCTGCCCCGATGCCCTGGATGTTGTGCATGCCCGCTGGTTTTCCGCTGAGGACAGCGCTACTGAGAGGTTCTACGCCAATCAATTTGAGGTCAGGATTCTGGCGCTTCAGGTAGCGTCCAGCGCCAGTCAAAGTGCCGCCGGTACCGATGCCCACCACCAGGACTCGCACCTGGCCATCGGTGTCGTTCCAGATTTCGGGGCCGGTGGTCTGGTAATGGATTTTGGGATTGGCGGGGTTGCTGAACTGCTGGGGCGAGAAGGCATTGGGGATGGTGGCAAGGAGTTCGTTGGCGGCTGCGATCGCGCCCTCCATATCCAGCTCTGCGGAAGTCAGCACCACCTCGGCTCCATAGGCCTGTACAATCTGCCGCCGCTCCTGGCTCATGTGTTCAGGCATGGTGAGAATCAGCCGGTAGCCCCTGGCGGCACAGACCATGGCCAGCCCAATCCCCGTATTGCCCGAAGTGGCTTCCACAATGGTGGATACTTCTGGTTGAATTAGCCCGGCCTGCTCAGCCTCATGAATCATGCTGACGGCGATGCGGTCTTTCACCGACTTGGCCGGGTTCATGCCCTCCAGCTTCAGCACCACATCGGCCACGCAGCCGTATTGTTGAGGCAGCTGTTGCAATCGCACCAGGGGAGTCTGGCCGATGGTCCCGGTGATATCAGAATGGATAGGCAAGGGTTGATAGTGCTCCGAAATAGGCTAAATCACAGTAGAACAAGTGTTCGTCTCACGTTATGGTGGAGGAGTCTATGTTTCTAACTTGTCTCTTGATAGAATGCCAACGGTCAAACAGCTAGAGTGCTTGTATCCCATTAGTTATTATCTAACGTATAACCTGCTTCAGCCTATTCATCTTGTATGTATCGACGGTCGCAATCAACGCTTGTTCATACTGGCTGGGCAATACGAGGAAATTGAATTTGAGATTACTCTAAATGGGGAGGTACTCTAAGTGAGCACAGTTGACTATGATGCTATGTCTTACGACGAGCTGAGGCATTATTTCCTAACCCATCGTACAGACAAAGCGGCCTTGCAGGCTTATTTAGACAGGCGCAGAGAGCTTGCACCGACCATCGTGACAACCATTGATGACCCAGATTTTGACCGTAAGATCGAGGCTGCTATCTCTCAGCTATCTCTCAACAAATTGAGGACCATAGAGCTGTATGAGCCGAGAGTGATCAAGTTTTTGTGTAAAGGCTAAACAACCAATTCATCAAGATTCCCACAGACCTTGTGGGACAGGCAGGATGCCGATCCCACAAAATATTGAATGACCACACAAACAAATCACGTCCAGCTAAAGTTTGAAGGCAAAACTCCACTTCTGGACTTGGACAAGGTTTAAATTCTCATTTGTGAAGCACCTACTATCAAACCATCAGCAGCCAAAAGAACGCCGTTAGCCCAAAAATGCCCACCAGATGGGGGAGATTGCTCCAGCGTGGACGCTGGGTGATGCGAAGTAAGGGATACACGCTAAACGCCAGCACCGACAGCAGCGTCACCCCCTGGAGAAAATTGGCCACATCCATACTCCAGGTCAGGGTCGGTAATCCTGCTCCGCTGAAGCCAAAGGTACGGGCGGTAACGGGCAGAATGCGCCCCGCCTCGGTCATAGCAGCGGGGATGTAGTGGGTCAGGTTGGCCGCCAGGGTGATGGGCAGGTAGGCATAGACAACCGTCAGGAAGTCCGGCATCTGCCGATCCACCAGGCGGGAAAGTTGATGCAGTCCAAAAATCCCTACCGCCGGGATGCTGAGCAGCCCCAGGGCAACGGGTACCCCAATCCACAAATGGCCAGAATCCACCGGTACGTCTGGACAGCGCAGCCAGGCCAGGATGGTATCACTGTGGTGCATGCACACACCACCCAGCAGCAGCAGTAGCAGGGCCGCTTCTGGCCAAAATCCCTTATGGTTTTCCAGCAAATCAGTGGCCGGGAAGCGCAGGTTCAGTTGTCCAGAACGGTTGGGACAGGCCTTCAGGCAGGTCATGCACAACATGCAGTCCCGGTTGTCTTGCAGCTGGGCCGGGTGGGAGTAGAGGGGGCACCCTTCCGTCGCCTGTCCTTCAGTCGGCAGGGCGTCGGGGAACAGAACCGGCGTGGCGTCACTGCCTTTGTAGCAACCGAAGGTGCTGCACTGGCTACCGCACACCTGCTGAGTGGACCTTAGCTCCACCATGGACAGCTTGGCAAACATGCCGTTCATGCCGCCAATGGGGCAGAGGTAGCGGCACCAGAGGCGGCGTTCGTAGATCAGGCTAAAAATTACCGCCCCCGCCGTAATCACCAGCAGCAGGGAGGCCGAGAGGGAAGCCCGATGGGGTAAATCCCACAGCTTTTCCCACAGGTAAATGGCCAGGAATCCACCGAACAGCAGCCAGGCTCCCCAGCGGTTCATCCATTGGGTGGGCCAGGGCAGCAGCTCCCGGGGCCAGATCCACAGGGACAGCTGGCGCAGCCATTCCGCCGTAATCATAAACGGGCAAACGGCGCACCACACCCGTCCTAAAAAGGCGAAAAAGAACAGATACCCCGGCCACCACCAGGCCCAGAAAAAGTTCAGGGTAAAGCTGGCTTCCCGCTCCTGGGGTCCCAGGTAGCCCATCACCACGACCGGGATGAACAGGGCTATCATCGGCCCCCAGAAGCCCTCGGGCCACCAGCAACTGAGCAAAAACCGCCGCAGCCAGGGCACCTGATTCAGCAGATCAATGCGAAAGGTATTTTTCTCGGACTGCACCGACCACAGCACCTGCTCTGGCAGAATGGTTTGCCCCGGCGGCGTCATCAGCACCGCCCGTTCCAGAATCCCCGCCAGTTCATGCAGGTTGCCGGGATAGGCATAGCTGATCAGCCGCCGTAGATCGGCCTGGTTGAGGCGCAGGGGGGGACGTCCCTGGTCTCGACAATAGCGGTCTAGAAAGTGCTGGGCGAAGTCGGGGATGTCACTCTTGCGCTGGGCCAGACTGGGCAGTTTGATGGCGTGGTGGTCAATATCCTTCAGCGGAAAGGCCCTGGGACTGGCCAGAATCAGCCGCACCCAGGATTTGGCAGATTGGCCACTGCTCGGAAAGCTGCCGGTTTTGAGGTACTGGTGCAGGCGCTGGATATCCTCCTGGGGCAGAACCTGCGCATGCTCTAACAGCAGAGTGCCTCTCTCCAAGAGTTGCAGGATACCGGGGGTGGTTGCTGCCCCAAATAGGCTCTCCGTCTGGAGTTGTCCCGCTTCGTCCCTGGGCAACTGGGCACAGTCCACCTCGGCAAAGGGGCGATCCGTGGCTCCAGATTGACGGTGAATGGTTCCGGCCACGAAGGTTTTGCCGGCACCGGCTGGAGCCTGCAGGACCACTGGCTTCAGATCTAGGGCCGCTGTGGAAATTTGCTGGGCCAGCTTGCGGCCTATGCGGCTCTGACCAGCCACGGCATCTTCTGCAGGAACCGAATGAATATAGGGCTGCAGTGCCTGAATGCGACTTTCTTCCCAGGATATGCGCTGGGCCAGTTCCGCCAGATCCTGGGTCAGGAGCTGGTTCAGAATAGCCTGGAAGTCAGCATCGGCCCGGGCTAGAGTCAGACAATCGGCCCTGGGCAAGAACCAGATTTCACCGGGGCTCAGGCACGAGGACCCGGCATCGTAGAAAGTCTCGGTTTGCCCCTCTACCCAGGGCAGGTAACCGAAGGCATCCCCCGCATTGCGGTACAGAATATGGATGCGGCCTACGGCAGACTGGCGAAACAGTTCTACCGTGCCCCATTTAATGAAATACAGTCCGGCAACCGTCTGACCCTGATGGTAAACGACGGTATTGGTGTCTACCCTGAACCGGCAGAGGGCCTGGGCCAACTGGTGCAGCGCCGAGTCCGAAAGCCTGCCCCACAGACGGTGAAAGCTGAGCCAATCGACACAGTCGGCCAGGGCCAGGGCATCAAGTTTATGGCAGGGGGCAACCTCAGTTCCCAGGGGCAGCTGGGAGGTTTCTGGCACATTGCCCGTAGGGAAAGGGGCCGCACTCATGGTCTAACGTCAAGTTCCATATGCTGCCCTGCTTTGCTGACGCGTACGCTGGGGCTGATCACTTCCATGCCGAAGTGATCGCGAAGGATGGTTTCCATAGAAGGTAGGGCCAGGCCTTCAGTAAAGCTGCCAAATTTGGATCCTAGCCTTTGAATCATGCGAGCATTTTCTTGCAACTGACGATCGATCTCATCAGTAATGAAGGTGGTTTCCTGAAACTTACGGTCGGTTTCCTGAAAGAGGCGCAGGATGTCGTCGTAGGTGGGCTGGGCAGTGGACATGGGAGAGACCCTTTTGAAGGGTAAGAAGGGAGTTAATTATATTTTATTTCAGGGTAGATGGGTGGATGGGTGGATGGGTGGATGGGTGGATGGGTCGTATTGGAACCCTTCGCTTGAGGCAAAAGGTGCGTTCCGTCTCAAGGCTCTCTGGACTTCCCTATCGGGAAATTTGGGCCAGAGCCTGATCGATGATGGCCTCTCGATCAACCATCTCGGCCAGGGTATCGGGCTCATAGAGGCCTTCCGCCACTTCCAGGGAGGCGGCGTTGAGGGCTGGTTCGTAGGCTTCTTCTACGGCTGCTCGTAGTTCTTCGGGAGTAAGGTAATTACCTCCGGCCTTACGGCGTTTATTTTTGCTCTGAATTTCTAAAGCTGCATTACGAATGGAAACATCCCAGGACCGGGTGGTGCGGTTTTCGGCCTGTTGCTTGATTAGATGGAGGAGCAGAATTTTGGCATAGCTGCGAATGTTGCTGACTTTGTCGTCTCTGCTCATTTCTTCGAGTTCTTCAACAATCGCCAAGGCTCCGGCCAGGTCTCCCTGGAGCAGGCGATCTTTCAAGTCAAGCAGTTCTTGCATGGGTTTTACGGTGGGGCTAAATGAGCACCGCGTCGTTTTGCGTGGGAGCGCAGCAGCTTTTATTTTAGCCTGATGGCCTATGGCTCTAAACCCGGAATGGAGTCAGTTGTAGGATGGGCACTGCTCACCACCCCAGCTAAGCTACTGTCCTCCAGGTTTCGGGGGTTGTGTCTGGCTTGTGCTGCTGGTCTTGTGCTTCAGCTCGGCGGTCTGCTTCTCGATTTCGATCGTTCCACGCTGCGCACGAGCTTCGCTCTACAACGCCGAAATTAACCAATGCCACCAGGATGGCTGCCACGGTGAGTCGGTTACTCCAGATTCTGGGGTTGGCGAATTGTCCGAGGAGCTGGAAGTCGGTTTCATCGTAAAACCTGAGAAATGCCATGCTAAAACGCTACAGGCTGGAAGTTGTCGGGAATGGTGAGTTCAAACACTTCGTCGTGGATGCGGGCAACGTATAACCCTTGTTGCAGGGC
>CAZPYG010000222.1:0-1289 GCA_964590465.1 uncultured bacterium
AGCACCCAAATGGCAGCTTGGGCGCTTCTGATTAATGGCATTCAATTGAGAAGTAAAAAATGCTTACTAACAATACTAACCCCTTGGCTGATTTTGGTCGAGGTGGGTTTGACATTCTGCAGCACCTGGACAAGCTGACGCCAGACGGGGGCAGCGAGACGGCAGCAGAGCGCTCTTTCAAATGCCCTGTCTGCGGTGCCAATAATTTCAAGGTGCATGTCTCTGGCCCAAAGGCTGGAAGATACGATGCTTATAGCTGTAGCTGCAACAGCACCCCTGCAGGGAAGCAGCGAGTCATCGATGCCATCAACCCACCCTGGGCAAAACCCACCCGACCGGCAAGCCGAAAGGAGTTCACCTACCACGATGGCAGCGGCAATCCGGTTGCCAGGGTAAAGCGCACCGACGACGGCAACGGTGCTCGAAAGTTCTCTCAAGGGCATTGGGATGGGCGGCGATGGAAAGCGGGGCTGCCTGACGAAGTGAAGCGCGGTATTCATCTCTACCGAATCACTGATCCGGTCAATCAATCTGCCAGGGGTAAGCATATTTTCGTTGTGGAAGGGGAAGGCGTTGTAGATGCGCTGATAGATTTGGGCATTGCCGCCACAACCTCTATTGGCGGTGCCGGGAAGTGGAAAAACTATGGCTATCCCAACTACCTGGAAGACTTGCAGGGCTACAAAGTGGTCTTATGCCCTGACCGGGACCAATCTGGCCTGAAGCACTGCGATGAAATCGAAGCCGACCTGAGGGCACATGGTATCCAGGTTGCAGGCTGGTGCTATGCCTTCCCGGATAACTGGATGTGGAGCAGGGAGCTGCCAGGCGGTGGGGGTGCCGACCTGGCTGATTGGATTGCAGCAGGGGCAACCCGTGACGATGTGCTTGCTGCCGTTGAGCCCAAGCGCCTGCCCCCAGATAGGGACGCTCCAAAGCAGAAGCCTGCTGAATCCCTGACCCTAGAGCAGGTAAAACAACGCCTTCAGCACATGATCTCTGAAGGGTTCAAGCAGTCTGACATCGAGCTTGAGTTTGCGACTTTGGCCAAAGCTGCAGGAATGTCGCCGCAGTCCATCAAGGGCGTTTACCATGCCCTGCTCAAGGAGGACGACCTGAGGGCAAGCGCTGAAACTGCTGCCGGTGACTTACGGCAGCTCAGGTCTATCAAAGACGAGCAGCTTCCTATCGAAGCTGGGCTGCATGGTGACGGAGGCGTTCTGGCAGGCAAAATCCGACAGGTTGCCGACGCCATGCCGACAGCGCCTGAGTTTCTGGTAACTACGCTG
>CAZPYG010000222.1:1299-7616 GCA_964590465.1 uncultured bacterium
GATTCCGGTCTTGGCATCAGCTATGGGAACTGCTCAAACCCTGGTGATTCATGGGACTGCAGGCTATGTTGCCCGACCAATCTTCAGGAGTCTCATTGTTGCCCAAACCGGGAGAAAGAAAACCCCTGCCCAGAAAGCCATTCTGAAGCCTGTAATCACCCTGGAAGAATCGGCCATGCAGGACTATCAGCATGAGCAGAACACCTACGAAGCCGACCTGAGGGAATGGAAGCAGCGGGAGCGAAGAGGTGACGATCCTGGGCCTGAGCCGGTTAAACCTTCCCGAAAACGGTACATGACCCAAGACAGCACCCTGGCAGCTCGAATCCAGATCCACAAGGAGAACCCCAGAGGGCTGCTGCTTTACAAAGATGAGGGGAGCGGGTTTATTACCGAGCGGGGGCGTTTCACCAGCGGCAAGGGAGACGGGGGCGAGTTTGAAGCCGACCTTTCAGAATTCAACGGCGATGCCATCATGTGCGATCGCAAAACTGACGGCAATACCTTCATTCCGAAGTCGAACATCTGCAGGGTAGGGGCGACCCAATTTTCAACTCTGCAGCGACTCATGGGCGAGCACTCCGACGACTGCGGGGAATATGCAAGGTATCTATTCTGTGCAGCCCCTGCTCCACCGTCAAAGATAGACTTGAGCACCGACATAGGCGACGTTGGGCTTACCTCCGATGTCATGCGGCTGTTCACTCAGCTTTACGAAATGCCTGAGGGCACCTACCTGCTAAGCCCTGAAGCCAAGCAAGCTTTCCAAACCTTTCAGCATGAGCTGACCGACCGGCAAATCGCAGAAGACCATCCTTCCCTGCAGTCGGCTTATCCCAAGTTTGAAACCTACTTTGGACGCTTTATCTTATGGCTTCATTTGGTGAATGCCGTGCTGGCCAACAGCACCCCCGAGCCTGTTGTCACCGCCCATACCGTGGAGCTGGCACGGCAGTGGACTGAATACTTTGTCGGTCAACTGAAGCTAATCCTGGCCCTGAACAGCCCCCAACAGGAGCTGACAGGGGATGCCCTGCAGGTCTACGAATACGTGAAGCGGAAAGAGCAGTTGGATATTCGGGGACTTGTCCAGGGGCGGCTATTTTCCAGAGCAACAGACAAATCCAAGGCGAAAACTCCGTACATGAGGGAGCTGTTGAGCGCCCTTGTTGAGCAGCGCTGGCTTCAGGAGCAGGATGGGCTCTATTCGATTGCTCCTGCACATGCTGTTGAGCAGTCCGTTGAGCAAAATGTTGAGCAGGTTGCTCAACAAATCCCTGATGTTGAGCAGAATGTTGAGCAAATGTTGAGCAGCAACAACCCCGCTCAACAGCTTACAGGACAACGGTTACAGGGATCGGTTGAGCAAAATGTTGAGCAGTTGAGCAGATTCCCTAATAGAGAAAATCAAACCCCAATTGGCACACTGAACCGGCACAACGGCAATGGTAATGGGCACCATCCCACGCAGGACCAATTTGAACCCCTAACCGACGAAGAATATTCAGCGCTGTATGGGGGTGACGACGATGTATGACCAGTGCTCCGTTCACCTCCAACCTTGGGGATGCAAACAGATTCACCGCCTGCTCCTGACCATCCTGAGGGGCAACAACGACAACCCCACTGCTGCCGCTGCTGAAATCTTTGAACTACTGAGCCGACTGGATGACAGCGACAAGCGCATTTTCTGGGACTGGCTAAGTGAGCATGACAGCAACCTGAAACGCTGGCTGAGGCGACAGGGGCGAAGGAGGGCAGCGTGAAGGATATTTCATTGCGCCCCTACCAACAGCAGATGGTTGGGCAGACCTACCAGTTCATCAGGAGCGGCAAACGACGGGTATTGCTGGTGGTCATCATGGGAGCTGGCAAAACCTATACCAGCGCCTGGATGATTCGGGATGCCGTTAGCAAAGGGCATCGATGCGTCTTCCTGGTTGCCCTCAATGTGCTGCTTGAGCAGACTGCTGAAAGCCTGCAGCACCTGGGTATCAACTGCACAATCCTGCAGGGGAATCGACCCGTAGATCCCAATGCCGACGTAATCGTCGCAAGCTGTCAAACCCTACAAGCCCGATTGAAGCGGGGCAAAGACCTGGAAACCTTGCTGGGTAATCCACGGTTATTTGTGGTTGACGAAGCCCATAACACGGCATTCCTGAAGGTTTACGAGAAAGTTGAGCGGCATTATCTTCACCAGGGCGCTGCCTTCATTGGCCTAACGGCAACACCGTGGAGGTTAAGTCGTAAGGAATGGTTGGGGCAGCACTTCGACGCCATGGTAGAGGGTCCACAGCCCCCCGATCTAATTCAGAGCGGTGCTGCCGTCCCCTGCAGGGGCTATACCCTGACAGGTGCCTTCGACCTGGAAACCTTGCATGTCAGGAACGGAGATTATATCGACTCTGAAATATCCTCCCAGGCCTGCCGCCCTGAGGCATTAGAGCACGTCGTCAGGGAGTGGCAGCGGATTGCCAGGACTCGCACGACCTTGATGGTTGGGGCAACCGTGGAGCAGGCGCTAAAGACCCAGCAGCAGTTCCTCAGACATGATATTCCCGCAGAAGTCATCGTTGGCTCTACTCCACAGGATGAGCGTAAGGCTATCTTTGAGCGGGTGAGGGAGGGCAAAACCCGCGTGATCTGCTCCGTTGGATGCCTGACTGCAGGCTTCAACCTGCCCAAGATTGATTGCATCCTATATGTCCGGGCAACGAAGTCTCAGGCGCTGTTCCACCAAACTGCCGGGCGTGGAAGCCGTCCCTACCCAGGCAAAGATGACTACATCCTGCTGGACTTTGGCGGCAACCTGAAGCGCCATGGAAATCCAATGGGCTATCAGGTCTACGACATCAGCGAGCCCTTCCAGCCCGACAAAGCGCCCCAAACCAAGACCTGTCCCGAGTGCGGCGGTGAAGTCAATATCTTTGCTCAGGTGTGCCCTTGTTGCGGCTATGAGTTCAGCACTGATGAACTGGACGATCAAGAATCTCTGGTACTTCAGTCGCTGAACGAGTATGTCGATAAGTTCACCAAAAAGAAAATTGCTCACCTACGGCAATGGCGCAAAGCTGCTTACCAGGACGGCAAAACGCCTGACTCAGCCATTGAGCAATTTGTCTCAACCTATGGCCACAATCCGCCTGCAGAGTGGCTGCTTTATGCGACATTGGGCAAAAGGGTATCCCAGAAGCGCAAATTGGCCTATCTCGACTACCTGGAAAACCATTGCCAGCAAACCCGATGGGCTGAACAGTGGATACGCTTCCACCTATCCCTAGAGTTTGGCACCAGCGATCTGGAACAGTTGCAGCTATTCAGGCAATGGGGAGAAGCCCTGGAAGTGCCCTACAGCGCTTCATGGGAGGAAGTAAAAGCCGCCTATATCGCCAAAATCCAACACCTACCTGATGGTCATCCCGAACATGAAGCCATGGCTCTAGCGCTGCAGGATGCCCGTGAAGACTTCACCCAACCCAACCCAACTCAATCACCACAAGCGAGTTAACAATGCCGAGAAAGAAAGCCAAAACCCGAGCTGAGCGGGGGAAAGTCCATGTCAGCTCCAGGGGCAGAATGCTCTACCTTCGATGGACCTACCAGGGGCAGCACTATGAAAAATCTATGGGTCTGCCGGATAGCCCGTTCAATCGCAACGCTGCCCAAGGGAGAGCTGCCGAAATTGAGCGTGACATCGCCAGGGAAGAATTCGATCCCACGCTGGAAAAATACTGGCCTACTCCTGAAGTAGAGCCTGAGCATCTGAGCACAGTTGACCTTTGGACAAAGTTCATGGAGTTCAAGCAGCAATCGGGGACCAGTGGGCAGGCTATCTCATCTCGCTACAAGCCCATGCTGGGTAATCTGAAGCGCTTTGGCAGAGATATCCTGACCCCTGAAGATGCACGGGAACTCATAGCCCTGCTGGCTTCCAGGCAAGCACCTCTAACGCTCAATCAGAACGTCAGTCTGCTCAAAACCTCATTTGCTGAATGGGCAATTGAGCAAGGGTATTGGGAGAGCAACCCTTTCGAGGGTCAACGACGGGTGAAAGAAGGCAGGGCGAAAAACCCCAAACGGCAACCTTTTACCAAAGACGAAGTTCAGCGATTCCTACAGGCCATCAAGATGGATCGCTACTACAGCAGCTACCACGACTTTTGTGCAGCCCTATTTTTCCTGGGGTTACGTCCATCCGAAGCAGCGGGGCTGAGGTGGAAGGACATAGACTTTCAGCGCAACATCGTGCAGGTTAGGGGTTCACTGTCTCGCAACCCAGATGGCAGGTCAGCAGGCTATGCACGGCAGTGGAAAATCACCAAAAACGGGGAAGAACGAGATCTGGTCATGCCAACGCCGATCAGGCAGATTCTTGAAGGCAGGCTTCAGCCAGGGGACAAGCCCGGTGATTTAATTTTCCTTACTCCCAAGGGCAATCCAATTGATGACCATAGCTTCAGTCAGCGCTGCTGGAAGTCGATATGCAAGAAGATTGGGGTAGACAGAGTGCCTTATGCAGCACGGCATTCCACTGGGTCACACATGCTTGAGGCTGGCGCTAGCCCTGCTCAGGTTGCCGAAGCTTTAGGCAATCGGATTGAGACAACGATCCGTCACTACCTGCACGGTGTTGAAAAAGCCGCACTACCTACCTACGGCATAGAACCTGACGGAGGCGAAGGCTAGCCTAGACAGGGGGTTTCGGCTTCGATAGCGTGGGGGAAATTTCAGGAGTACTCCTATGTCGAGCCTTTCTCAACTTGCCCAAGATGCCTTGAAAACCCAGTACCAACGGCATCAATCCCAGCAGCCTGAAAAGTGCGATCGCAACTCTGGCACCCCCCGATTCTCCGAGGAAACCCGGCAGCTTCTAGAGGAAGCGGGCTACTACGATGACGGCACCACCTCCACCGACCACAGCAGCAGCTCTACTCCCCAGGCGGTATCAAGCGAGTTTATGAGCGCCGCTGAACTGGACGCCATGAACCCGCCAATGTATGACAGCTACAATTCCAGCCCCGTTACCAGGGCCAAAGCGGCTGAGCTGCAAAAGATAGCTGACAGCGTAGCAGCGACCAACCACAGCGCCCCAAAGCCGATAGATGAGCGTAAGCGGGTGCGAAGCCTGGGGCATCGTGAAAGAACCCAGTACAGGCTTCAGAAGGGTATGAGCGAGCGTGAATTCAGCAATTGGCTGTGGGGCGATACTCCCCAGCAAGCCGCCCCATCAAGCCCTGCCTATTCTCTGCAATGGGCTGAATCAGTTCTGGCCAGCGACGACGAACGACGGCGGCGGGGTGGTGGCGGCTATACCATCACCCGTCATGAGGATCGGCGGCGAGCAAGCTGAATACCCCAAAACCCTTGCTGCATGGGTGGACTAGGTATGCTAAACCCAATGCTAAATGACCTGAAACCCCATGCAAGCCCCCTTTTTTTTTGGCATTCCGTTTTTTGGCGTTTCAGAATTTTTTTTTCTTATGGCACGTCCCCGCAAAGGAAGCTCCAAAAGCCTGCTAACCAAGGCAAGTGCAACCATCGATGATTTGCTGAACGACGATAAAACCCCCATAGAAGTCAGAGCCCGTCTGGCGGTAAAAGTTGTCGAGTGGAACCGTGAAGACAAGAAGCTCGAAAACCAGCAGGTGGAGCTGACAGCAGCCCGAGAGGCTGAACTGAAGCAGCAGGGCATTCAGGAGTATCTAGCCAGCCTGAGCAGCGCCATCGATGAGGCCATGCGCTGTGAACAGCAGCCAGCAAACCACTAATGACCTTGCCCACAGCACGGGCAAGACTCCTGATAGCCAACCCCGATCTGTCCTCCGGTCGGGGTTTCTTTGTGCTTAAGGGAAGGCTGGAACCCTTGCTGCACTGGCATTAATTAGCATCGATTAGCATTGCTACCCATACCTACCTGTTGAGCAGCTTGCTCAACAAATCCCCGATGTTGAGCAAAATGTTGAGCAAGCTGTTGAGCAGCAACAACCCTGCTCAACAGCTTGCAGAACAAGGGTTACAGGGATCGGTTGAGCAAAATGTTGAGCAGTTGAGCAGATCCCCTAATAGAGAAATCCAAACCTAAATTGGCACACTAAACCGGCACAGCCAACCCCAGCCCTTAGAACCCTCATTCCACCGTTCCCGCTAACTTCCCCTTAACTTCCCACTAAATACCCCCTAAATCAGCCAAGGTTAGCCATAGTACGCCGATACTAAAAAACCGGAACCCCCGTCTACTGGGTGATTCCGGTCTTGTAACTCAATCGGAGCGGCGGGATTTGAACCCACGACCCCCACTACCCCAAAGTGGTGCG
>CAZPYG010000223.1:0-7607 GCA_964590465.1 uncultured bacterium
TGGTTCGCCTCGATGAATTGACGGGCAACTGCCGATACCTCGGGGCTTGACCATACCTGGCACGCGGCTAGTTGACGGACAAAACTGCTAGAATCCACACCCTGCATTGGGTCAGGAGACCTGCCCCCTACATTCGATGAAACACCGTAGGGGCGCGGTTTCCGCGCCAAATGCAGAATCTTTTGTCAGTCAACCAGGGCGCACGGTTGGGGGGAGGGAGCATCACTCCCTCTGCCCCATTACCGACTCCCCTTCTCTACTCATCAGCCAGCGATCGTTGTTGGCTGGAAAATCGCCGAATCCGGCCTTGAATTTCCTCTACGATCGTGTTCAACTCTGTCAGGTCACTGGGTAGGAGATGGGCATGCAGAATTTTCAGCAGGTTCTCAACATCTACCGAATAGTTCAATAGGAGGAGCAGAATATCGTTTTCATAAATACTGGCTCGACTAAATTGCCCCTGTCGATAAAGAGACGGTAGAGCATAGCATTTCAGCAGCACAAGTCCTTCCACTGTGGCACACCGAATAATGCGATTGCCAAATTGTCTATCTATCGAAAATTTTTCTAACACTTCTTTAAATAGCTCATTTTGGGTCAACAAGATGTCAACCTGTAATTGGTCAAACAGACCGCGTATAAAATCCTTATTTTCATCATTGATCACCACTTCAGGCAAAACATCCAAATCTGAGCGAGCCAGAATCAAGTCAATGCCTTGAGTATTGCGGCCTTCTACATAGCTCAGAAGGGCGACTCCCCCAACCAATAAGTAATTGATTTTTCTGTCAGCTAATGCGTCAAACAGTATTTCAATCGTTTGAAAAAAGGCGTCCTCTTCAGGCATTGCTGTTGACCAGTTCTTTACATCAAACAAGATACCGTTGCGAATGATTTCCCCAATGGCCGCTGTCATGACCTTCCCTCTATAACTTCGTCCCGCTAGAACCTATGCGTACCTATCCCTTTGCAGTTTCCCTCAATTCCACCATTCAGGTCAGCACCACAGCAGATGGCTATGCCCTCAGCCCATCCAACAATGGAGACAGCCGATCGATAACCCCCTCCATGCTAACCTTCCCCGCTGTCAAGGGAATAGGGGATGCCCTAGCGCATTTGCGCGAAGGTAGCACTACCCCAGAAGCACTGGTACAAGCGCTGACGAGCCAGGAAGGGGCAAGTGTCGGGGAACAGTTTGCCGTCATGTTGCAGCAGTTAGATGAACGGGGTTGGTTGCAATATGGGGTGCTGCCGTTGGCGATCGCGGTGCCCATAGTGGAATCTGCGGAACTTATCCTAGACACCCCCCACTGGACTCAGGCCAATGTCAGCCTCTCCCGCTTTGCCTACCAACGTAGTCACGAAGGCGGCATGGTGTTGGAATCCCCCTTATCCAAATTTCGAGTCAAACTGCTGGACTGGCGAGCCAGCGCGATTTTGGCCCAACTTGCCCAGCCCCAATCTCTACGACGGGTCACACCCCCGCCTCAGATTGGCCCCGAAACCGCCTATCAATTCCTGAATCTTCTCTGGGCCACAGGTTTCCTCTCCATCGAAGCCGAAGCCCCCGATCTGAAACTGTGGGAGTTCCATAACCTGCTATTCCACAGCCGTTGTCGCCAGGGTCGCCACGACTACCCCACGGGCGATATTGTCGCCAGTTTGGAGGTTTGGGACGAGTTTCCCGTGGTGAAGCCCCCCATGAGTGGGCAAATGGTTCCCCTGCCCCAAATGAGCATCGATGCCATTCGCCAGCGGGATCAAACCCTGACCACGGCGATTGAAAAACGGGCATCGATTCGCGAATACGACGAGAACCACCCCATCACCATCGAGCAACTGGGCGAACTCCTCTACCGCACGGCTCGCATCAAAGAAATTTATACCCAGGATGCCGAACAAACCGAATTGCTGAAAGCTCAATTCGGTGAAGATTTCGACTGGGGAGAAATCAGCCGCCGCCCCTATCCCTGTGGTGGCGGGATGTATGAACTAGAACTCTATCTGGCGGTGCGTCGTTGTGAAGGGGTGAAACCAGGACTTTATCACTACGATCCCCTCAATCACCAACTGGCTCAAATTGATGCCGCTGATGCCGATATTCAATTCCTGATTAAAGATGCTCACCAGTCCAGCGGCGAACAGGGAATGCCCCAGGTTTTGCTGATCATCACCGCTCGGTTTGGGCGGCTGTTCCGCAAATATCGCTCGCTGGCTTATGCCCTGGTACTCAAGCACGTCGGCGTGCTGTATCAAAACCTCTATTTGGTGGCGACGAATATGGGGCTGGCTCCCTGTTCCCTGGGGGCGGGAGATAGCGATCGCTTTGCCCAGGCGACGGGCTTGGACTATGTGGTGGAGTCCTCGGTGGGTGAATTCATGTTGGGGTCATTACCTAACGCCAATATTCAGGCGAGTGGGGTAGAGGATTCAGTAGCAGATAATATTCAGGCTTCTGAGGAATTGGCCGTTGAAGCGATCGCCATTGAAGCGGAATCCGCATCTGTTGAAGCGAGCGAACTCGAAACCCAAGCAACCCTTCACCCCTCCGAATTGGATTCACAAATTGAAGCGACTGAAGCGGAATCCGCATCTGTTGAAGCGAGCGAACTCGAAACAATGAACCCCTCTGAATTGGAGGATTCTGTTGGGTTGAGCGCAGTCGAAACCCAAGCTACGATTGCCCAACATCCCCACGACCTCGACGATCGCATTCCCGGACTCGCCGATCTGCGTAACCAAACCCTGGGCGACCCCCGCATCACCATCGTCATCCTCGACGGCAACCCGGATCACACTCTCTCCTGTTTTGCAGGGGCAGAAGTCTCCAAAGTCTTCCCCTATTGGCACGAACCCGCCGAACCCGTTCCCACTGAGGCTTATCACCTATTTCAGGCGATCGACAATAACGACGACCTCGACAAAGACCAAAAAGCCGAAGCCATGAAGGCCGCCTTCCCTGAACCGCTCCTCAAACGCATCCACGGCGACAACCACGCCTGCCATATCACCAGCACCATGGTCGGGCAAGAAAACACCCCCTCTCCCGGACTCGCGCCTCGCTGTCGGGTGATTAACGTCCCGTTGAATACCACCGGCACCGATGAAGAATTTATCTCACCCCTCAGTCTGGCTCGTGCCTTTGAACTCGCCCTGAATTTAGGAGCGAATATCATCCACTGTGCCGCCTGTCGCCCCACCCAAACCGGGGAAGGGGAAGAAATTCTCCTGCGAGCTTTGAAAAAATGCCAGGACAACAATATTCTGATCGTCGCCCCCGCTGGGAATAACAAGGGAGAATGCTGGTGTATGCCCGCTTCCCTGCCCGGAGTGCTGTCTGTGGGAGCCTTAAAACCCGACGGCACCCCCTACAAGTTCAGCAATTGGGGCGGCAACAATGCCCTGGAAGGCATCATGGCTCCGGGGGGTGAAATCCTCGGTGCCCAACCCGCCAGTGAAGAACCCGTGCGCCTGAAAGGCACCAGCATGGCGGCTCCGGTGATGACAGGGCTGTGCGGTTTGCTGATGAGTCTACAACTGCAACAGGGTAAACCTATCGATGCCGAAGCGGTGCGGGCGGCGCTGCTGAATACGGCGATTCCCTGTACCCCCGACGACACCGACGAACCGGAACGCTGCCTGCGGGGTAAGGTCAATCTCCCTGGCGCGATGAGTCTGTTATTTGGGTCTGCGGTGACGATATCGTTTGCGGGCGATCACGTCACACGGACTGAGCATACCGCTGTTGTGCCTTCGGAGCAGGCAGGAGGCAGGAGGCAGGAGCCAGGAGCCAGAAGTCAGGAGTCAGAAGGCAGGGGTCAGGAGCCGAAGGCAGAAATTCAAACCTCAAAATTTCTCCTCCGGAGACCCTCCGCGAACAAAACTCAAAACTCTTCCTCATCTACATCCTCCTCAACTCTCCCCATCTCCCCATCCCGTATTTTCCCCTCCACCGCCCACTCCGGCCATGTCTACGCCCTGGGCACCATCGGCTACGACTTTGGCGACGCGGCGCGGCGGGATACGTTCAAACAAACGATGGCTCCGGTTAACCTGAATGGGGTGATGGTGCCGCCCAACCCCTACGATGCTCGTCAGATGGTGGAGCATCTGGACAACAATCCCGATGAGGCTGACTCGCTGATCTGGACTCTGAAACTCGACCAGAACACCCTCTACGCCCTTGATCCGAAAGGGCCATTCGCTAATGACATTTATGAGATGCTTTTGCTGATGCTCAACGGGCAACTGGCACCGGAAACCAGTGCCGAATTTATCGAGCGCATCAGTATCCCCGGTAAGCAAACTGATCGAACGGTGGAGCTGTTTTCTGGGGAAGTGGTGTCGGTCCTGAACGTGCGCCATCCACGCGGCATGTATGGTTGGAATGTGAATACCCTGGTAGAGTCTGCATTGGCCACGTTAGAAAACCTTGACCCAGGCTCTGAGGCTGAGCTGCGAGACGGGCTGAGCGCTTTTTTAAATCGGGTCTATTACGACCTGCATAATGTGGGACAGACCTCCCGCGATCGCGCCCTGAATTTTGCGGTCACTAATACCTTCCAGGCGGCAACCACCTTTGCCGAAGCGATCGCGTCTAGACGGCAACTCGACACAATTGAGGTAGAAAAAAGCCCCTACTGTCGCCTGAATAGCGACTGCTGGGATGTGCTGCTCACCTTCTTTGATCCGGAAAATGGACGGCGATCGCGCCAGGTGTTCCGCTTTACCATTGATGTCGCCGACAGTATGCCGGTGACGGTGGGCCGCATTAAGCGCTGGGCCATTCCGGGTAAAAAAAGATAAGTCTAAATTACCCCCGAATCACGGTGATCTGCCGACCACTGGCGGTTTGGGTCTGCTCTGTGGTGGTGCGATTGGCAATCGGGGGCAGTCCTGGTCGCTGGTCAAAAATTACGAGCCAACCGCTAGCCAACCCCAGCCCGGCCAGGTAGCGATCCAGCTGTTCCAGCCCCGCCTGGATCGGGTCCGGTCGCCCCTCTCGCCACACTTTCAACTCCATCCCCAGGGTGACATCGCCGTAGCGCAGACACAGATCCATGCGGTCAGACCCAATGGCATACTCCCGCTCCAGGGTGCCGCCACCGTTGATGACGCGGTGCAAAAAAGCCATCAGCACCAGGTGCGGGGCAATCTCGTGGTAAGGCGCACTCTTCATCAGGGGTTGCCCATGCTGCCGCCAGAAGCTGAGGAAAGCCTGCAACAGCTGATCGGGGGCCAGGGTGCCGTCTGGATTTAGCCAACTGGGGGCAATTTGCGGTAAGGAATCCTCAGGCGTTTGGCTCAAGACCCGAGGCAACACTTCCCGATAGATGGGATTGGCGACAGTAAGCCCCCCTCGGGGACTGCGGCGGCAAAGCCCTAAATCCAACAAAAATTGCACGTCATCGGGGGGCACGTTCCCTAGCTCTCGCCCGGCCAGTAAGGGCTCAATAATGGCCTGTACCCGGTCTTCTCGCAGAATGCTGGCCAGACTGTCGAGGTGGGTATCCTGCCGTTGAATCAGGATTTCTTTAGCGGTGTTCACATGGGCGGGGGTGATCTCTTCGCTGGGATCGGGGGCGATGACTTCGACAATTTGTCGAGCTAAAGCGTTGACCAGCCAGGGTTGTCCCTGGGTTAAGGCGAAGGCGCGCTGAACGGCTTCCGGAGAAAAAACCTGCCCCGTTTCTGCGGTGTGCTGCTGATAGAGTTCTGCGACATCCGCAGGGGAAAAGTTTCCTAAGGTTAAAGACTCGATTTTGATGTTAAACGGACTTGAGGTATTGAGGCGAGTGCTGCCACCAGAGGCGACTTTGTAATCCCGCACATCCCTGACTCCAATCAAAGCGAGCGATTGAGGAAATCCCCGAGGCCGGTCGGGATAGCCGGAACGAAGCTGGCGTAAGAAAGAAATCAGCACGTCATCTTTTAGGACGTCGATTTCATCAATCAGTACGACCAATGGTTTAGACGAGTCCCTGGCCCAGGATTGCAGAGCGGCTTGGATACCTTGTCCCGGTGCCGTTACTGGCCAGGGGGGCGGTTGCAAGGCCGGGGGCAAACGATTTTCAGCCTGATTACGCCATGACTGCAACATGGCCTGTTCTGCTCCTGCAATGTCTCCCGGAAAAGCCGCTCCCACTTCAGCAGAGACCATAATGGCCGTGTACTGGCCACTTTCAGTAAGCTGTTGGGCCAGGGTAAGCATCGCCGTGGTTTTGCCCGTTTGTCTGGGCGCATGGATGACAAAATATCCCTGCTGCGCCACTAATCGCTCCAAATTTGGGAGCCGTGCCAAAGGGGCCAGCATGTAGTGCATGTCAGGTTTGCAGGGGCCAGCGGTGTTAAACCATTTGGGCATTGCTCAAGCGATCGCAGATGACAGCTTGCAGTATAAACCTTGTTGACTGCAAGGCAGAAGGCGACTATCCCGTAGGTTGGGTGAAACGTGGTGGAACCCAACACCAGCCAGAAATCTAGCGCTGGCAGAGGCTGCGATCGCCCTCTGCAACCTCCACGTTTGTCTGCAAATAATCCTGCGCCCAACGGCAGGCAAACTCCAGGGGGTCGAGGGCCGCAATTTTCTCCAGATTCCAGGCAATTAACTGACCATCCGCGGCCCCTGAGAACAGATATCGCCCATCTGCGCTGTAGGCCAGGCTGCTGATGAAGCTTTCATGGCCGACGAGGGTGTTTTGCAAGGTGCCGTCCAGGTTCCACAGTTTGACCGAGGCATTGAGGCCGCCTGTGGCGATGGTTTGCCCATCGGGGCTAAAGGCCACCCGGGTTAGCCCCCGCTCACCGCCGTCTGACTGAAAGAGCAGGGTGCCATCAACCTGCCAGAGCCGTAGCTTGCCGTCATAACTGGCGGCAGCAACCCGTTGCCCATCGGGGCTGAAGACCGCGCCCCAGTTGGCCGCTGTGCCGCGCAGCTTTAAGGTGATGACTTTAGTCCCGTCGAGACGCCAGAGTTCAACCGCCCCATTGGCTGCGGCTAAAACAAATAAGGGAGATGCTGACGGCTGAGAATGATCCGTTACCGGCTGAAAATCTATTTGCCAGATCCGGTCATTGCCCGTATCCAGCAGCTTTAGCCGTTCTCCCTGGGGGTTCCAAACACTAATCTGGCCCTCATCGGACCCGGAGACAATGGCTTGCCCATCGGGGCTAACGGCTACACTCATAATGTCTCCCCTGGCCGGAATAGTTCGCTCCCAAACCTGAGTCCAGCGGGGTTGAGTGTCTTCCTCTAAGCGCAGGAGGCGAATGTTTGACCGCCCCACCCCCACTAAAAGGGGCTGATCGGGAAAAAAGGCCATCGCAAATAGATTCCCCTGGGGCACATCCCGCAGCTCTAACTGGCGGTCGAGGTTTTCCCAGAGGATGAGCTGATTGACAAACCCAGAGGCGGCGACCATCCTGGGGTGATCGGCACGGGTGGCAATGCCCCAAATGGTATCTTCCAGACCATGGAGGACGCGCAAAAAGTTGGCGTTGCGTCGCCACACTTTAATGGTGCCATCCTGGCTGATGGAGGCGAGTTCAGTCACATCTGGACTGAACTTAACTTTGCGCACCGCCGACTGGTGCCCCTGGAGGGTGCG
>CAZPYG010000224.1:0-7585 GCA_964590465.1 uncultured bacterium
AGCCATGGCATCGGGGGTGGAAGGGGCCACGTTTTTTACCCCACTCTTCATCATTCTGGTCGGAGCCACTGTACTGGGAGAAATCATTCTGCGCAATCGCGAAACGGCTGCAGGTTGGTTGCAGAATTTTGGGTCAGTTTAGCCGATTTAACAGGCTGAATTGATCAGCGAGTGTTCTTTAGAGAACACTGAGTTAAGGCTAGTGAGCACATCCATGTGACTGCAGGTAGCGGGTTTGGGCAGCCTGCTGTTGCTTATTTCACCCTAGAATGTGGCAGATTCTTTACATCAGGATGACCTTACTGTGGTGTGGGCTTTACTAGCAACGACCCTTAATTCTTCTGCAACGGAACCAGCGCTGGAATTACCCTCGGGAGGCTTCACCGGGTTGGTAAGTACCCTGATTGTGTTATTGCTGGTGGCTACGGCGGTAGCGCTGGTGACCCGGCAGTTGCGGATTCCCTATGTGGTGGGTCTGGTGCTGGCCGGGTTAGCCATTACCAAACAGGCCCTGCCGGAATCCGTCGGGCTCAATCCAGACGTGATTCTGAACCTGTTTCTGCCGATTCTAATTTTTGAGGCCGCCATTAATACCGATGTTAGTCGTCTGCGCAGCACCATCAAACCCGTTGCCCTCCTGGCTGGCCCCGGAGTGGTGCTGTCGGCGGTGATCACGGCGGTGCTGTTGCAGACCTGGCTCAATCTCGCCTGGATTACGGCGGCAGCGGTGGGCGTCATTCTAACGATTACCGATACGGTTTCGGTGATTGTGGCCTTCAGGAGCGTTCCCGTCCCGTCCCGGCTTACCACCATTGTGGAGGGAGAGAGCCTGTTCAACGATGGTATCGCCCTGGTGTTGCTCAGCCTGATTGCCACCATTCATCTGGAGGGATCGTTCAACCTGGGGGAAGGGGTGCAGCAGGTGGTGATTGCCTTTGTCGGAGGCGGGGTGTTGGGTTGGGGGTTGGGTTACCTCTGTGTGGGGCTGTTTCGTCAATTGGATGATGCCCTGAGTAATATTTTGCTGACGGTGGCGGTGTCTCTCGGGACGTTTCAGATTGGGCAGGCCCTGGGGGTGTCGAGTGCAATCGCGGTGGTGATTGCCGGTTTGGTCATTGGCAATCTGGGGATTCGCCACACCTCGGCCTCCAGCCGAGTCACCCTGCTGAACTTCTGGGAATATGCCGGGTTCGGGGTGAATACCTTTATCTTTTTGCTGGTGGGCATTGAGGTTGAGCCTCGGGTGTTATGGGCCACCATACCCGCCGCCCTGCTGGCGGTTCTGGCCTACCAGTTGGGGCGCATTTGCTCGATTTATCCCCTGCTGTTTCTGCTGCGTTTTGTGGATCGGCCCCTGCCCCTGCGATGGCAGCATGTGCTCATTGCCGGTAACGTCAAAGGCTCCCTGTCTATGGCGCTGGCCCTGAGCCTGCCCTTTACCCTACCCGGTCGGCCAGAGGTGATTACCCTGGTATTCAGCACCGTGCTGGTGTCGTTAGTGGGGCACGGGTTGAGTCTGCCATGGCTGGTCAAACGCCTGGGCCTAATGGAGCCCTCAGCTCTGCGACAGCGCCTGGAAGCCCTGCAACTCCAAATGATTACCGCCAAAGCTGCCCAGGCCGAACTGCACCAACTCCTCCAGTTCGGAACCCTGCCCAAGTCCCTCTACGAAGAACTCTTTGCCACCTATCAGGCCCGCATCGCCACCTCAGAACGAGAACTGCGGGATCTGTACAACCAGCGGTTGGCCTATAGCGGCAACACCCTGGACAATACCGCTTACCTGGACGGCATTCTCCGCCGTCTGTATCTGGCCGAAAAAGGAGCCGTTAATGATGCGGTACGGCAGGGCTTGCTCCCCGATGAAGCCACGAAGACCTACATTCAAACCCTCAACGAGAAGCTGTTGTCGTTGAAAGATGATTAGAGGGGGGGCAAGGTATAAGGTGTACGGTGCAAGGCGTACGGTGTATGGTGCTGGAATTACTTTTAGTCTACGAACCTCAAACCCTGAACCTCAAACCTTGTACCGTACACC
The DNA here is from genome assembly GCA_964590465.1 of uncultured bacterium. Taxonomy (GTDB): domain Bacteria; phylum Cyanobacteriota; class Cyanobacteriia; order Phormidesmidales; family Phormidesmidaceae; genus CAZPYG01. The sequence goes on from CAZPYG010000224.1 coordinate 2,039, forward strand.
TTGTACCCTAAACCCCACAAAGCCCCATAAAATCCAACAACTGCCGCACCAGTTCTGGTTTAGTCACCGCCAGGATGGTTGAGCCACTTTCGAGCAGGGTTTTGCCATTGGGGATAACTAAATCCTCATGGGGATGAGCCTGATAGCCGATGATCAGGGTACCGGCAGGGAAACGGGGGTCCTGGGCGACTTCGGCCACGCTGCGGTTAACAATGGTACAGCCCTTGGGGATGGGAAGTTTCAGCACTTCCACCTGGCCCTGCTCGAAATGCATCATGGCCTCCACCTGGGGATACTCAATGGCGTTGATCACGCGGTTAATGGCCAGTTCGGTGGTACTGATGATGTGGGTTGCCCCAGCCAGCCGGTAGGGTTCGGCAAAGTCACGATCGCGCATTCGCACCACAATCTGGTGTACGCCATAGTGTTTCGAGAGGGTAACCATGGCCAGGTTGAGGGCATCTTCCCGCAGACTGGCGATGACCACATTGGCTTTGCGGATGCCTGCCTCCAATAGCGTTGTGGTGTTGACGGCACTGCCCTCAAAGGCCATGACCCCAATTTTTTCGCGGGCATACTGGCAGGCGAGGGAATTGGTATCGACCACCGCAACCATATGGCCCATCTGGAGTAAGGTTCCCGCCAGTTCCAGCCCCATCATGCCAGACCCACCAATGAGAACGTACATTCTATGCTCCTTGTACAGGTCCTATCGTTGACCATCACGTTAAGCTGTCACAGTATAAATGGTCTGTATGCTGCTCAGAAAAGAGCCTTTGGGAGAGAGCTCTCCAGGTCTGTTTCTCTGTCCTTTGCTGTTTCCTGGAATGCCTGATGATGGAACTGTTGGCCAACCCCTTTTACGAAACGGCTTTTATCTTGTTGGTATCTGCCGTGGTCGGGGCGATTGGGCTGCGCCTGCGGCAGCCCTTGATTGTCGCTTTCATCGCGGTGGGCATTCTGGCTGGGCCTTCAGTCTTCGGTTGGATTACCCCCAGTGAAGAAATGGAGCTTTTTGCTCACCTGGGAATTTCCCTGTTGTTGTTTGTGGTTGGCCTGAAGCTAGATCTGCATCTGATTCGGAGTATGGGACCAGTAGCCCTGGCAACGGGGTTAGGGCAAGTGGCTTTTACTTCCATCCTGGGCTTTTTGCTGTCCCTACTGCTGGGGTTTTCGCCATTAACCGCGCTCTATATCGCTGTTGCCCTCACCTTCTCCAGCACCATCATTATTGTTAAGCTGCTGTCCGATAAGCGGGAAATTGATTCCCTGCATGGACGCATCGCCCTGGGCTTTTTGATTGTGCAGGACCTGGTCGTCGTGCTGGTGATGATTGGCCTGTCAGCCCTCGGCGGTGAGGGGAATCTCTCCTTAGGCATGACCCTGCTGCAACTGGCATTGAAGGGAGGGCTGCTGCTGTTGGGAATAGGAGCCCTGATGGCTTTTGTGCTGCCCAAGCTGCTGCATTACCTGGCGAAATCTCAGGAACTGCTGCTGGTGTTTGCCATCGCCTGGGCAGTATCCCTGGCCGCCCTGAGTGAAATTTTGGGCTTCAGCAGCGAGGTGGGAGCATTTTTAGCGGGGATATCCCTGGCCTCCACCAGCTATCGGGAAGCCATCGGAGCCCGACTGGTGAGTATTCGGGACTTCCTGCTGCTGTTCTTTTTTGTCAACCTGGGTTCTCAGCTTGATTTGAGCCTGCTGGGGGCTCAGATTGTGCCAGCTCTGGTTTTGTCAGTCTTTGTGCTGGTGGGCAACCCTACCATTGTCATGGCAATTATGGGCTACATGGGTTATCGGAAGCGCACGGGCCTGCTGGCCGGGTTAACGGTGGCTCAAATCAGCGAATTCTCTCTGATTCTGGCGGCCCTGGGGCTGGAGCTGGGCCATATCGACGAAGACACCGTGGGACTGATTACCCTGGTGGGGCTGATCACCATTGGCCTGTCTACCTATCTGATTCTGTACTCCCATATTCTCTATGAACGGCTGTCCCCTGCCCTGAGCATCTTTGAACGCCAGATCCCCCACCGGGAAGAGGCGGATGATGCTGATTATGCTGCGGTGGGAGCCGATGTGATTGTCTATGGCCTGGGGCGCTATGGTGGCTGGTTGGTTAATAGCCTGGCCAGTAAAGGGTTGGAAGTCCATGGCGTTGACTTTGACCCCGAAAACATCCGGCGCTGGCGGCGACAGGGCTTTTCCGCCCATTATGGAGATGCCGAAGATCCGGAATATCCCGGCAATCTGGCCCTGAGCACCGTGAAATGGGTGGTCAGCAGCATTCCGGGGCTTGAAGTCAATCGCACCCTGCAGCACGCCCTGAAACACCACGGCTATCAGGGTAAACTGGCGGTCACCGTCCATAATGACCAGGAAGACGCCGTCTTTCAGACTTCCGAGGTAGATTTGATTCTGCGCCCCTTTGTCGATGCCGCAGAGCAGGCGGCAGACGAGTTAGTCAGGGATCTGCAAACCTGATAAACATGCTTGGTTAATCTGGATTTGGGCTCACTTTTTCTTCCAGAGCTTTGTGGGCAACCTGCGTAACGTATAGCGTCACAGCTACTGTGGCAATAAAGCCTAGAAGGCGAATTATCCATTGCACTACTGGATCGCCAGGCTGGGTGCTGGTACCAATTCTGGCCAGGTCCCCCGCCAGGGAACCAATGTAGACGTACATCACGGTTCCTGGAATCATGCCAATGGAGCCGAGAGCATAGTCTTTCAGCGATACGCCAGTTGCCCCAAAGGCGATACCACCGCCCACCCTCAGGCTATCCACCCATTGCAAAGCATTCTGTAATAGCTCTTGGGGATTGAACCCGGCTGTAGTGTCTGGGTTGTTGGTCAGGGCAGGGGCCGCAACAACTATCCAGACCATGACTCCTAAGCCTCATCGGTATAGCCTCTTTAAAGCCCGGTTTATGGGCATTTGACGCATGGGTAGGGGTGTCACTGCAGTTGTTAGCTCAGTTTCGTTAAAAACTTTAAAAACATTTGGGTACGCGGCGTCAGCAGGGTACGACGATAGGTGTCGGCAGCTTTTTTGATCGCTTCCGCCTGGGTGGGGTAGGGATGAATCACCCCCGATAGGGCACTCAGCCCCTGCTTGGTGACCATAGCCGTTGTGATTTCGCTAATCATTTCCCCGGCGTGGCGAGCCACGATGGTTGCCCCCAAAATTTTGTCTGAGCCCTGGGGATGCAGAATTTTAAGAAAGCCATCCGGTTCGCCATCCGCCAGGGCACGATCTACCGTAGAAAAGGGAATTTTGATGGTGTTGGGATTCAGCCCCTGGGCCTGGGCCTCGTCTTCGTACAGGCCCACATGGGCAATTTCAGGGTCAGTATAGGTGACCCAGGGCATGACCAGACTACTGAGCTTGCTGCGGCCCAGACCAAAGGGGGCAAACAGGGTATTCTTAATCACGATGCGGGCGGCGGCATCGGCGGCGTGGGTAAACTTCCAGTTCATGCAGATATCGCCTGCGGCATAAATGCGGGGGTTGGTCGTTTGCAGATAGTCGTTCACCTGGACTCCCCGGCGCGAGTCATACTCTACCCCAACCGCTTCCAGGTTCAGGCCTTCGACATTGGGGGCACGACCTGCCCCGACTAAAATTTCGTCCACTTCGACCGTTGCCGTTGAGTTCCCCCGGCGATAATGGAGCACTTTTCCGGTGGGCGTCGTTTTTACCTGCTCCAGCTCCACATTGAATACCAGCTGCATCTTTTCTTTCAACAGCTGCTGCTGCACAATATCAGCCGCATCGGCATCCTCCCGATCCAGCAGGTGGCCATGCTTGTGGAGCAAAATCATGTCGCTGCCGAGGCGTTGAAAGGCCTGGGCTAACTCACAGCCAATTGGCCCCCCGCCAATCACCGCCAGCCGTTTGGGCGCTTGGGTGAGGGAAAAGACCGTTTCATTGGTTAAAAAGCCCGCTTCCGCCAGTCCTGGAATGCTTGGACGTACCGCTCTGGCCCCGGTGGCGATGACTGCTTTCTTAAAGCGCAGGTTGCGATTATCCACGGCAATAGTTTCACCATCAACGAACCGAGCCGCACCCAGAAACACATCAATGCCCATTTTCTGGAACCGCTCAGCCGAGTCATGGTAGCTAATGCCAGCGCGAATTTTACGCATACGGTCCATGACCGCCGCAAAATCCACCTGGATCTCGTCCGGCGGCTGAATCCCAAAGGGGGCCGCTTCAGCCATATCGGCCACCACCCGCGACGAGCGAATCAAACATTTAGAGGGCACACATCCCACGTTCAGGCAATCGCCGCCCATCAGGCTTTTTTCCACCAGGGCGACCTTCAGCCCCAGGCCCAGGCCAGCCGCTCCGGCGGCGACCACCAGGCCGGCCGTGCCCGCCCCAATCACCACCAGGTCATAACAAGCTGCCGGTTCTGGATTCACCCAATCGGGGGGGTGGACCTGGGCCATGAGCACCTGATTATGCTGATTCAGCGGTTGCAGGGCAGGTTCACGCTGGATAGTGTGTGGCATAGTTGGAAACAACTCTCAAAATTTACAAGGTTTGGGTTAATGCCTGTCGGGCCATGCGGGTGATATAAACCGTTACGGCCACAGTGGCCAGAAGTCCTAAAATCCGAATGGCCCCCTGGGCGACTTGCGCCTCAGCACTCAGGTCTGAAGCTGCGCCCAAAGTCGCCAGATCACCCGCAAAAGACCCAATGTAGACATACAACAGGGTGCCGGGAATCATGCCCACTGAGCCTAAGACATAATCTTTCAAGGAAACGCGAGTCACGCCAAAGGCATAGTTAAGCAGATTAAACGGAAAAATGGGGGATAACCGGGTCAACAATACAATTTTGAACCCTTCCCCAGCAACGGCGGCATCAATGGCCTGAAAGTTCGGATGGCCTTGAATGTGTTGACTCACCCATCCCCGGGCAACGTATCGACCGATGAGAAAGGCAATGGTTGCGCCCAGGGTTGCCGCCAGTACAACATAAACGATTCCCCACAGGACGCCGTAGAGGGCTCCTCCCCCCAGGGTAAGCAGTGAGCCCGGAATAAATAAAACCGTTGCCAGGTTATAGATCACCATGAAGGCAACCACCCCTGCCGCCCCCAACCCGTTTACCCACTGCAGAGCCGTCTGCCATAGGGCCGGCAGATTAATGGCATGGAAAACGCTGCCGATTACGATGGCGATCACGATACCCAGGAGGACTTTCAGCCAAAACTTTGGTCTGGTCATGGGCGATCGCGCCATAGCAGTCTTTAAAGTTCACAGAACATGCTAAATCTCTCTGGCTAAACCATAGGGCGCGTTCATGAGAGGACGCTTAATTTTGTCTGATGAAATGCCAAATGAATTGAGTCCCAGGTTGTGAGGCATCTCTGGAGAGCATCCCTGTTGCGCTCTTTCAACTAAATCCTTAGATACTCAACCGACGCTTAAAGTACTTCCATACGTCTGTAATTTTGAAATAGTGGGTTATCTCGTAATCCATCGATTTTCTCAGGAAAAACTCAGCCAGGCATCAAGGGAGGTTCAGATCCGTCGCG
>CAZPYG010000225.1:0-7529 GCA_964590465.1 uncultured bacterium
GGAACGCACCGTTCGCGTCAAGGGAGAGGCTCGATACCGTAAGCGGTGCATTGCGACCTCAAGGCAGAGTTTGTAAAGCTTGGCGAGGGTTTGGGGGCCGCGAATGCACCCTACACCGGTTGCAGATTCAGGCCAAAGCCCACCTTGACAGGGCTGCCATAGCGCACCCTGCTAGAAGGCTTTGAGGCGTTACGCTAGCGCTGACGCATCCTAGGGATATTTAAGCATCCCTGTTTAGCTGCCGCAAAACTCAGTGACTGCCACGCTTCACCGCGCAGAGAGGCTTTGAGAGATTGGAACCCATTACCAGCCAAAATAATTTTGCCCTGGTGATATGAACCCGAACCCAGGTGGGTAAATTAAGCCAAGAAGGGCAACAAACAATACAGACCCTTACAAGGAGACACCTAAATCATGAAAACCTCTCTTAAAGCTAACCTGCTCAAGCATTTCATCGCGAAGAAAGAAGAAGGCGGCTTCACCCTGATTGAACTGCTGGTGGTTATCATCATCATCGGTATTTTGGCAGCCATTGCTTTACCTTCTTTCTTGAACCAGGCCAACAAAGCCAAGCAGTCTGAAGCGACTACTTATACTGGTTCGGTTAACCGTGGCCAACAGGCTTACTACCTGGAAAGAAACTATTTCTCTGATCGGGTTGGTTCTCTTGGCTTGGGCATCAAACTTGATACCGAAAACTACACTTATGGTAATGGCGTTACCCCTAACGTAATCGCTGGCTTTGCGGGTACGACTTATACACAAGACCCTGATGAAACGAAGGCTGCTGATGCCAAAGATACGGAACTTGCCGGTATTTTCATCGCAGCACCTAAGGGTGCTACTTTAAAGGGATACGCAGGTATTACCTATGTCTTTACATCAGATGATTCAGGAGTAAGTGAGGCTTTGACAACTGCAACTCTGTGTGAAGGCAACAATCCGGGTCAAACTCCGGCCGTTGATGCTACTACTTTTACAGTAGACCCTACCAGTGGCAATGTTTCCGAAATCAATGCCCCTGCCAATGCTGTTTGTCAATAGCATGTGATTTGGTTTCGTATTGAATTAGCGATTCTTTCTTTTGCGATTACGAAACTCAAAAACGAGCTTATTTAGGAGGCAAGTAACACTCGCCTCCTTTATTTTTTAATGTGCCCTAAAACCATGCGACAATCCGTTTTTACAAAATCGTCGATGTTGACTAGTTTTTTGGTCGCGATGATGTTAGTAGCTATCATAGCTGTTTTTCAGTCATTCCAGCTAGATCAACTAACACGTAGTAACGACACATCTTCAGTAGCACAGTTAAAGCAAAGAGAGGAAGGTATTGGTTTTAAGCTTCAGATCTGGAAAAATATCCCTACTTTTGGCTTTCGCAATTTATTGGCAGACTGGACTTTTTTAGATTTTTTACAATATTTTGGTGACACTAAAATTCGTCGCCAGATTGGCTATGAAATCAGCCCCGATTTTTTCAAGGTAATTATCGATAGAGACCCTCTATTTATAGAAACCTATCTTTATCTTACGAATACAGTTTCTATGTACGCTGGACAACCCGAAACCGCTGTGGAGTTGTTGGAGCAGGGTTTAAATTATATGTCGCCTACTGTTCCTAAAAATTCTTATTTGGTTTGGCGGTATAAAGGTACTGATGAACTATTATTTCTGGGTAATTCCGATGCAGCACAGCAATCATTCGCGACTGCTGCTGACTGGGCCAGGGCGCTAGATACTCCGGAGAGTCTCAGTATGGCTGACTTATCCCAGCAAACGGCTGATTTTCTGGCCCAAGATCCTGATAGCCAGTTGGCGCAAATTAACGCCTGGATGCAGGTTTTGCTAAGGGCCGTGGACGATCAGGTACGAGAGATTGCCGTTACCAATATTGAAGCTCTGGACGGCGAAATCGTGGTTACTGAGGGAGGACAAGTTACTGTGCGGTACCGTCTCCAGGAATAGAGATAAGTAAAATGGCTTAAGTATTCCGTGTCATTCCGTTCGTGAAACGGCTCCCCAAGGGAGTACCGAAGGGAGAAATTTCAAATTCTTGGTATTGGGAGAGATATTCCGCAGATAATAGTTGGCTGTATTAAGGCCACCTACTTATCAGTTCTGTAATCGCAACAAGAAATCAGAACGATAGGTCTGTAACTGTAAGTCTAGTTCTGGCAGGAACATTACTGATGGGAAAATTTTCCCAAAAAAGCGATTCATCGGGACATTATTAATTTGAGGGTAAAAGTCTGATGGTGTAAAACCATCAAGGTGACGAGCCAGTACATTGAAGCCAAGACGGCTATCCCGCGACTCTTTGACTGAAGCCTTTATTTTCAGCCACTCATCCCAGTTAGTGGCTGCATCCATTGAGGTTTGGAGTTCGGCCAAAACTTCGGGGGATGGAATTCCTTCATCTAGCTGGGGCAATCCCTCTGGCTCAAAAATCCAGGCTTGAATTAGCAATTCCTGTCTTTGCTCAGGGTTTTGCCATGCTTGAATAGCATCTCGGCTCGGACCATCAGGCAAGGTATCAACATTAACGGTCTCACCCTGGGAGAGTAGTAAAAAAGCTTCATTGAGTGGGCTGTCGAGATTGCCCCAGTCCTGAGCAGCGCCTGTCAGATCTCCCGTCCACCACCGTAACCCACCCCGCACTTGGTGCAGGTAGTCAATGAATGTTGGGTCAGAGGCAGTATCTAACAACTCGGTCAATAGCGTCTCTAACCGAGCCAGCACTTCAGGATAAATAGCCGCGAAGGTATTTAATCGCCAGACACCGCTGGTAATCATCATCGGGTGACGCGCCAGTTCAAGCACAAGGGCTTCAACGGCCAGGTCTTGCCGACCTTGCAATAAAAGACTATACCCCAGACCGAAAAAGACCCCTCTCTTAACAGGGATCAACTGTGCCGATTGAATAAATTGCTCCATTGCCATTGGAGGATCTGCCTGGATTTGCAGCCATCCCAAATTCGAATAGCCAAATTCCTGATAGGGAGAGGCTTCTATTCCCTTTTGAAACCACTCAGAGGCAACACTGCGGAGTTCTATGGCTTGTTCTGGCGTGTCCGCACTGTAGCTAATATCTCCCACTCGCCAACCAAATTGAAATGGATAATACGATTCCCAAGGAACCATCTGATGAGCCTTTTCCAAATTGTAAGCAAACAGGTCAAGGTTCCCTTCGTTATAGGCATCAAACCCCTGGGCGGAAATCATCCAGGCCCGATGCACCGGCACCAGCCAGAGGGTCATGGCCAGGGTTATCCCTAAACCAATGCCTGCAAGGCTACGATTGAGGCGATTCGCCACGGCAGATGCCGTTGTTTGAGTTTGAAAAATAACTGACAACACCGCAAGATAAACGACGATGACCCCGCTGATGGCAATAATATCGAGTTGATAATCCGTCAGACTGACCAGGCTATAGGCAAAAAGCCCACCCCCTAAACTCCACACCAGCCAGGGATGTATTTGGGAGCCATCGGGCTGTTTCTGCCAGCGCCAGTACTGAAACAACAGCCATCCCGCCAGTAAAGCCGGAACCATAACTCCCCAAACACCTAATTCCCCCCACAGTTGAGCTGGCGTACTATGGAGCTGGTACTGTAGTTCAGCTTCGCGACCTCCCCAAACCGGCAGGTACTTTTGATAAACAATCGGTACGCTGCCGGGTCCTATCCCTGTCAGCGGTTGGGCTTTACCCATATTCCAGCCCACGGTGTTAGTAATAATGCGGTAAGCAAATTCTCCTTGCCTAAAATTACCTGAGGCAATAGCCGCGAAGATGCCGCGAATGCGCTCGTTCAGCAGCATAAAACTAACTAAAGCCCCCAGGCTGGCCAGCCCGGTTGGAATTAAGACTTTGCGGGGTAAAGAACTGCGAATCAAACTAATGATGAATCCGACTGCTACCACTCCCAAAAGTCCCAGCCATCCCCCCCGAGAACTGGTGGTGTAGAGATCCACTAACCCCAATAGACTACCCACGACCCACAACCATCTCCAGACTCCTTTGGAAGTAGCCGCTAAAACAACCAGTAAAGGCAGCACCAGCACCAGATAACCCGCCACCGAGTTCTGATGGCCAATGGGCTGCCAGTTCCGCAGGCTGGTGTAGTTAAAGCTAAACGTCTGCTCAATGCCGTACTGACTGAGAACATTCAGGCGAGACAGTTCCGGTAGATAAATCCGCCCTATCCAGAGCCCCAGACTCAGCACAATGAAGGCAATAGCCAGGATGCCCTGGGCCTTCAAAACTACAAGCACCCGCTGGGGAGTGGTCATCCATCCCTTCAAACTATAAAGGGCGGCAATTCCTCCCAAAGTCGCCCAACTGTTCCACAGGGCCTGATTTGGAAACTCAGCCCACAGGGTTGATACCCCCAAACCCACCACAGCAAGCAGAACAATCCAATCCAGGCCACCACCAAGGCGTAGTTGCTGAACCGGCTTAAACCAGAGCTGCCAGAGCATCCAGATAATGGGCAACAGCAACGTAACCTGCCACAAGAAGACCCAGGGCCACTCCACCATATAAGTGCTACTGCCCGGCAGCAGCGTAAAGAGAACATAGAAAGCGGCAGTCAGCAAACCGATCAGGCTACCATCGGCCTGGGAAGCGTTAAACCTGGCAGATTTCAATGGGTTCATGGGGGTGCCCTGAAAAATTAAGCGTTAATTGGTGGGTTGGGGTTGTCGTACTCCGCTAAGGTAGCGATTTGTTTACCGACTGTGTCGGTAGTGGACCGATCTGAAATTCGTTATGAACCGCACCGGGCAGGTCGAGAGCTTTCTTTCTAACCCGCTCCATTACCTGATCCAGGGCTGGAAATTCCCTTGGTAAACCGGGAAATACCTGCAAAGTCCTGAGCAATACCGGAATATCGAGGCCAGCGGGCGGAATGATCAGATTAATTCTCTGGGCATTGCCGTTGCGGTAGGCAAAGTCCAGGCGCTGACGACCGGGAATGCCTGTCACTGGCGTTGACAGGGAACTGAGCCACTGGCGGATATGGCGATATTGGTGCAGGTGGTTTCTGATTTGTTCTTGCTCTTGCTCGGCTAAATCCATTTCGGTGAGCATGGGCAGAACGAAGGTCTTGGGTTTGAGCCAGGCTTGCAGGAGCTTCAAATTTTTGTCATCTGGGAATTCAGCCAGGAGTCGACTGATGGTGTCTGCGCCATGGTGGGTACTGGCATCTATTGCGATCAGGGCCTGCACTGTAGGGCTCAGGTCAGCGGGGGTTTGCTCCAGCAGAGGCAGCCCATGCCACCAACGAACCACCATCGACTGGTTGTAAAGCGCTTCATACCCTCTGGTAGCCGGGGAGATACGAGTCAAAACTGCCTGGTGTAGGGCAAGAGCCTGGCTCAGCACTTGGGGTTTAAGGGCTGCAAAGGGTTCCCTATGCCACAGGTCCATCACCAAAAACTCTGGATTTTCTGCCCCTGCTAAGCTCAACGCCGCAATGGCCTTTTCGGTATGCCCCTGGTTGAGGTAAGTCTGGCCCAGCAGGTAGTACATATAGTGCTGACTCCGGGGCAGCAGCTGAATGGCCCGACGGACGTAGGTGCCTGCTACCGCAGGGTTGGTATCTAATAGCAGCATGGCCAGGTTGTAGTTAAACCAGACATCGTTAGGGGCAATGGCGACAGCGGCTTGAAAATGGGCTGTGGCATCTTGCCGAAAGGCCTCTTGTTCCCCAGGGGCACCCGCCAGCAGCAGCCGATAAATGGTTTCCCCTGCCAGGGCGTTATTGGTTGGGTCCCAGGGGGCAAACGCCGATGCCAGAGACCATCGGTTGAGGGCAGTACCAGCGCGACCCTGATCAAGGTTATGCACTGCTGCCTGTCCTAAAGCAAAGCTTAAATCTGCGGCAGCCCATAGGTACATTGTGATCACCAGGGCCGTGAAAACAGCCAGGCTAACATAGGTACGACAGCCCTTACTCAGGGTTTGAAACGGTGGTGGATTACGCCAATTCCCTGTCTCTGGCCTAAGTACTTCGCCCCCTAACTCCCCGGCCCCCCGGCCCCCGGGCCGCTGGCCAAGAGAACCCTTATTAACCCGGTCAGCCATCAACACCAGCAGGGCCAGCAGGATCGTTAACAAAGCCGAAATACCAATATTTTCCAGTTGGTAGTCGGTCAGGCTAGAAACGCCATAGGCCAGATAACTTCCTCCTATGCCATAGAGCAGGCAACGGTCTGGTTGATCATGGGTCTGCCGCCAAAGCTTAAACCAAAGTCTGGGGATTAAGACCAGCCACACCAGATAGGTACCGAGCCCCAAGAGCCCCATTTCCCCCAGAAGCTGAGCGGGAGTATTGTGCAACTGCTGGATATGATCAAGCCCTAAGCCCGTTTCAAGGGGGCGATAGAAGTTTGACACCCTGGCCATAACGCCAGGGCCAACACCGGTCAGGGGATGGTGGCTAAAGATGTTAGCCGCAAGTCTGACCATGAAGTAGCGGTCTAAAATGGGGCCATCCTGAATCACAAAAGCTGGCCCGGTGCCCAGTTGCACTAAATCCAGGCTGTTTAGCGCATTACGCACTCGGGGATTACTCACAAATAAAGCCATGCCCAGAGCCAGGGCCAGACTGCTAACGAACAAATTTCGCCATCGATATTGAGCAGCGCCATGACCAGAGACAGCATTCAGAACTGTAGCCATGGCCGTTACAACCAGCCACACCACCGCCCCCAGCAAAGCCCCCCTGGAACCGCTGGCGTAAAGGGCTAAGCCCACGAATATTGCCCCGGCGGCAGCAAGCCACCGCTGCCACCCCTGCCAGGCCAGGGCGCAGGCCACAATAAAGGGAAACCCCAAAGCAAAAAAGCCTCCCACAAAGTTGTGGTGACCAAAGGGCAGGTGATTACGGATGGCCGTGTAAAAATTTCCCCCCTGCCACATGCCCGGGGTGGGTCGCCACAGGATCAGGGAAATGATGGCGGTGACAGCAATCACCCCTGCCGTGCCCCCTGCCATTTGGGTTACCGTTACTCTCGATTGACGAACCCAGTTGACCAGACCGTATAAACCAATCCCGTAGTAAGCCGCCAGCACAATATTCCCCAGGGAAACGAGGGGGAAGTCGCTGGCCAGGCTGCAGATGATGAGACTTGCCCCGGTCAAGGCAATTGCCCCATCTACGCCATAGCCGAGGGGATAAAAAGGCCGATTAAATCGCCGTATTTGCCATAGCAGCCAACCCCCCAGGGCTAAACATCCCAGCTGCCAGACTAAGACCCAGGGCCAGAGCACCATGCGGACATAGCTCAACGGCAGCCAGGTCATGGTAACAACAGCCAGAGCGCCTAAAATCCCCAGCCATTGACCGTTGAGAGTATTGGCCTGGGGGAGCACAACGCCACCAGTAGCAATAGAGATATCATCTGGGGGCATAGGAAGGGGCAATGTAGACTTTTGTAGGGGGGGCACTGCCCACCAGCCTTAATGCAGTGGCATTCATCTCTATTTTGAGGATTCTATACCAAGTCCAGCTCGAAAACTGGAGCTT
>CAZPYG010000226.1:0-7484 GCA_964590465.1 uncultured bacterium
CCTGTAGCTTATCAATGACTCATCAGCATATTAATTGGTTCGTTTCCTGGTTGTTGAACAAGTTCACGCTATATTGAATAAGGTGGAATGTTATGCCTGTTGTCCCTACTTATCCCGGTGTCTATATTGAGGAAATTCCTAGTGGTGTTCGCACGATCACGGGAGTTGCCACCTCTATTACGGCCTTTGTTGGATTTGCACTTCGGGGGCCGACTAATGAGCCTGTTCGGATTCAAAATTTCGGAGATTTTGAACGGCAGTTTGGCGGCTTAAACCTTGATAGCACCATGAGTTATGCTGTACGGCAGTTCTTTGATAATGGTGGCTCTGATGCCATCATTGTGCGATTGTCTAACGAAGGTGTAAGAGCAATTGGAGACTTAGGAAATGAATTAGTTTTAGAGGCGGTTATGCCTGGTGATGAAGAGCTAACTGCGACAGTTAACTATGATAATATCCCGCCTGAGGACGAAGAGAGTTTTAATCTGGTTATAAGCAAGGATGACGAGAATATTGGAACTCTAGAAAACGTTAAGTCTAGCGGGATTGACGAAGCAATTTCGAGTAATGCTGATCTCAGTCCAGTGATCCGCTTGCAACCAGGGAAAAAGCCCACAGTTAGGACGGCTGAGGGTGCTGTACAAATAGAAGGAGGGAGAGACCCCGGTTCTTCAGCTTCTATTCAGTTACCCATTTACGAGAGAGCCAATGGTGAGATTGTGATGGAAGAGGGCAGCCCGAAAGTAGATAAAATACTGACTCTCGTGGCTGTCAGTGAAGGAAAGTGGGGTAACCAACTGCAGGCAATCGTAGATCACGACGTACCTGACGTTCCCGGAAAAGACAAAATGTTCAATCTCACAGTTCAGTCTGTAGGAAAAGACGACATTACTGGTGAAGATACTGTCACTGCTAGTGAAACGCTTCGAAACCTGTCCGTAGATCAAACATCTAAGCGGTATTTGCTGGATGTCATCAACGCAGAATCTAATTTTGTGCGAGTGGCAGGAGCGGTTCCATCAAAGCGTTCAGAGGAAAATTCGGTTGATGAGGATGGAAATCCTATACCGGTGAAGTCGGATGGCAAGGGTGGCAACGGCGATCCCCCATTGGACTATGGCTTTTATATTGGGGATGAAAGTAGCAAGACCGGATTGTATGCACTTGAGAAAGCAGATTTGTTTAACTTGCTTTGTATCCCTCCTGTGAACCGTCAGAGTAACATTGTTGGCGAAGGGACTACAGTTCTCTCGACAGCTCTCAAGTATTGTGTAAAGCGTCGGGCAATGCTGCTGGTAGATGCTCCTTCAACGTGGCAAGACACCGCTGACGCCGAAGCAGGAGTAGATAGTTTACGCAAAGAATTGGGCGCTAAATTTGCCACCAATACAGTCGTCTATTTTCCGCGATTGAAGATGGCAGATCCTCTGAAAGAATATCGGATAGAAGAGTTTGTTCCCTGCGGAGCAGTGGCTGGCATTATAGCTCGCACAGATGTTCAGAGAGGTGTCTGGAAAGCTCCCGCTGGAATCGACGCGACATTTTCTGGGGTACGAGAGTTCACCTACAAGATGACTAACGATGAAAACGGTCGGCTAAACCCGAAAGGACTAAATTGTTTGCGAGTGTTTCCCGTATATGGCAACGTTATCTGGGGTGCGCGGACCCTAGCTGGCGACGATCGGCTCGCCTCTGAGTGGAAATACCTCCCTGTTAGACGGACAGTTCTTTTCTTGGAAGAAAGCCTATATCGAGGAACTCAGTGGGTCGTGTTTGAGCCCAATGATGAACCCCTGTGGGCGCAAATTCGCCTAAACATTGGCGTCTTTATGAATGATCTGTTCCGCCAGGGGGCATTCCAGGGCAGTAAACCATCCGACGCCTATTTTGTGAAGTGCGACAAAGAAACCACAACCCAAAGCGATATAAACCGTGGCATTGTCAATATCATTGTGGGGTTTGCGCCGCTAAAACCTGCGGAATTTGTAATCATTAAATTCCAACAAATAGCCGGTCAATTGGCAACGTAGCGTTGTTACTAAAACTCAACCAAAAATTATAAGGCCTGCAAGTTACAACGATGAATCGATTCGCTTTTTGTTTACCAGGAGAATTGAAATATGCCTGCTCCGCAATTTCCCATCAATACCCATCGGTATGATCCCTATAAAAACTTCAAGTTTCGTGTGAAGTGGGATGGTCGGTATGTGGCTGGCATCAGCAAAGTGGGAGCGCTCAAGCGCTCTACTACCCCCGTTGAGCATCGGGAGGGGGGTGATCCCAGCACAAATCGTAAGTCACCTGGTCGCACTAAATATGACGCCATCATGTTAGAGCGCGGGGTGACCCATGATAAGGATTTTGAACAGTGGGCCAACATGGCCTGGAACTATGGCTCGGGACTTGGTACGGAAGTCTCTTTGAAAGACTTTCGTAAGGACATCATCATTGAGTTGATGAATGAAGCTGGACAGGTTGCGATCGCATACAAAGTCTTTCGCTGTTGGGTATCAGAATTCACAGCGCTGCCTCAACTGGATGCCAATGCAGATGCCGTCGCCATTCAAAGTATTCAACTGCAAAATGAGGGTTGGGAGCGTGACTATGACGTGCCTGAACCGACAGAACCTGAACAGCTAATTGAACCTGCATAATGGGTCATGAACCTAATGCGTTCTCTATCTGCCCAGAGCATTGTGCGGATCTGGGAAATTGGGCAATCTCAACATCCAATTGATCGCGCATTGACCCTGCTCTCGTTTGCGTGCCCAGAAAAAAGCGTATCTGAACTGGTGTCCCTCAGTATTGGACAACGGGACAGCTACCTGCTGAAGGTGAGGGAGGATACCTTTGGCTCCCAGCTGGATGGGTTTGCGGACTGTCCTCACTGTCATGAACGCTTAGAGTTTGAATTACCCATCTCCGATATCTGCTTTGCCGATCCGGACCAGGCGGTTCAGTCTAGCTATTCCTTCCATGCCACAGGGTTTGACCTACAATTTCGCTTGCCCAACAGTCAGGATCTGGCTGCGCTCGTGGACTATCAAGATGCAGCAGCGGCCAGGGATATCTTGATCCAGCGGTGTCTGTTAGCAGCCAGTCGAGAGGGAACGGCGGTTGCCCTTGGTGAGTTGCCAGACGAGGTTCTCGCTCAGCTGATTAAGCAGGTCGTCGCTTGCGATCCACAGGCAGAGGTGGTGTTACCACTCAGCTGTTCTGCCTGTGGTTATGCCTGGTCTACGCTGTTCGACATTGTGGACTTCTTTTGGACTGAACTCAGTGTTCTGGCTCAGCATTTGTTGCTAGAGGTTCATCTCCTCGCAAAGTTCTACAGCTGGGGTGAGGCAGATATTTTGTCCATGAGCGCCATCCGACGACAGTACTATCTTGATTTGATGGGGTAATGGCTGACTTTTTTACTGGGCTTGCCAAACGCACGCTGGGCCTTAAACCCAACGTGAAACCGCTGATTGCTTCTACGTTAGTTCCTGGTTCTGCCATACGGAGCAAGCCTGCCCTGGACGAAGCATGGGCTACTCGGTCGCCAGATACGGTAGAACCGTCCAATAAATTAGAAGAGACAAGGGAATCGCAGCCTTCTGCACCACCATCAGGTAGCTCAGGGAAAGGCAGCATATTCCATGGGCCACATCCCTCCATTTCTGACGTGCCCCCTACGTCAGTGGAGAGTGATGTCTCGGTGCAAAGGCCAGTTGAAAGGGCCCAAGAACGACCACCTAGGGCCAGTCCAGAAATTGCGCCTCTTGCGTTAGACTCATTCTCGGCGACCTCTGAAGGCATTCAACCACCTATTCAACAGATATCTAATGAGTTCTCGCAAGAGAATTTTCAGGATGCCCAGTTCGGTAACAGGCAACGTTCTGTGTCCTCGGCTGAAGCAGGAAGGATCTCCTCTCAGGGGAGTAATTCTGGTTTGCCCCCGGATACTTTGGAGCAAACCGGGTCTCCTCCGAGTGCGTCCCCTGCTCAAATAGGTAATGGTCCCTCTGTAGTAGATGACGCTAGACCACAACTTGGCACTTCAGAGCTAGCAGAGTCTTCACCTGTTTCGTCCTCCGAGGAAGCCGGGATGAGTTCCTATCAGGGGAGTGAAGCTAGGTTGCGGCCTAATGCTTCGGAAGGGATGGAGTCGACTCGGGCTGCGTCCTCTGCTGATGCAGACACCATCCAGCAGCAAAAGACTGGGCCCTTGGCACCTCAGGTCTCTTTAAAACCGGCGATTTCCCCTTTAGATATCTCACCCCTTCATGCAAAAACGGTTCAACTGCAAAGCGGCGTGCCCCAATCATCTGCGGTAACTCAATCGAATCCGGAGTCGGTTGCACCTTTGCGCCATTTGCCCTTAGTGCCTTTTTCCTCGTCTGCGTCAACCAGGGCAACCTTGCCGGGTCTCTCTGCCCATCATTCTGGCCGCGTTGAACCCACGCTGGAGTCGATCACCCCTGCTTTCCCAACCAACATAACGGAGCCATGGCAATCTCAATCCTCTTATGTTCCAGGGTCTTTGGGGGCTGGCATAGAGCCATGGCATCCCTCACCAGCACCCCAGAGTCAATCGAATTTGCGTCTTTCTACCACCCTTGAGCCGCCAGCAGCATCTTGGGTGCCGGATGTATCCCGCCCTTCCCCTGATTCGGGTGATGCCGCTGCAACCATCACTTCAGAATCCGAAACTTCAGCCTCTGTCGATGCCGTATCTTCTATTCAAGGGGCAGTTGCGTCCTCGCACCCCATGTCCCCGGCAGATTTTGATGCCTCAGTGGTGATTCCGCAGGATTTTTCAGAAGCGATGACGCTACCACTCGTGCGATCGCACGAGTGGCAGGCCAGACAGAGGCGATCGCCGCTAGAAAGCGATGCGATCTCTACAGAGCCAGGGCTGAACCCTCTCGAGCAACGGTCTGATCAAGGTGAACCGACAGTCCAAGAGCAGCGGGGATTGCCATCGACGTCTCAGACCAGGCCAACTTCTATCCCCCTGTCACTGACAGCCCAGGAGGCGCAAGAACTTCCATCTGCGTCTGAGACGACATCCATTTCCATGGACTCTCAAAAGACTCTGATGCATCATCCCAGGGCACCAGAAGCCAGAATAATCCAGCGCCGGGTGACAGGGAATCAGCCTTCGCTACCATCAGCACCCAAACAAGCGGAATCTCGGGTCAACGCGCAGCTACGTACCCGTCCAAAATCAGAAGGTTTGAATGCACTAACGTTACCGCTGCTGCGATCGCAGGTGCTGCCAGCCACCTTGCCTGAACCTCAGCCTTTGCCTGAGCCCATCCTTGATCATGGTCAGACAGTGCCAGCCAGGGTAAATCCAGCCTTATCTACTTTAATGACCGGGCGGGTTCGGAACGATCGCTCTGGGGTCACCGTTGCAACGGCCCGGTCAGTGGCCTCTCGCCAGTATTTGACAGCAGATCGGGAAACAACGGTGGTAATGGGGGGGGTTGAACCTCGTATGACCTCCGTCAGTGGAACGCCCGGGGCAGGGAACTCACAGCTCAGCGGCTTTGACCGCGATCACCTTAGCGACAAGCCAGGCCGCCGGTCTGAACCGACGCCTACGGTTGAAGTTAGGATCGGGCGGGTGGATGTACGCAGGGTGAATCCCCCAGTGGGCCCTCCATTGTCTGAGGAGCCAGTTCAAGAAGATCCACCCCTCTCTCTCAGCGACTATTTACAAAAACGGGATGGGGGCACGCTATGAGCAACTTCCTGGCGATAGCAACGGTGACAGCTAGCCTCGGCAACTTTCTGCAGGGGGAAGTCAGTCAGGATGTGCCTGGGGCATCTGTCACAACCCTGAGACCCGATGGCACAGACGGGGGGAACGTCGATCCTCGCCTCAATATCTATGCCTACCAGGTAACACCCAATGGGTCGATGCGCAACGCCGATGTCGCGACGCGTAGAGCCGATGGCAGCCTGCTCCAGCGGCCCCAGGCCGCTCTGGATGTTCATTATTTACTGAGCTTTTATGGCAACGAAGCGGAATTGATTCCCCAGCGGATGCTGGGCAGCGTGGTACGAACGCTGCACGCCCAGCCGTTGCTGACGCGAGCGGTGATCCAGTCCACCATTCGGGAGGCCAGGTTCAATTTTTTAAGTAACTCTGACCTGTCCGACCAGGTTGAACGGGTGCGGTTTACACCCACTGCCCTGAATTTAGAGGAACTCTCCAAGCTGTGGTCGGTATTTTTTCAAGTCCGCTATACCATCTCAGTAGCATACCGGGCCAGTGTGGTGCTGCTGGAGAGTGATGAGACGCCTCGATCGCCGCTACCGGTTCGCGACCGCAATATCTACATTCTGCCTTTCCGACAACTCACCATTGAGCAGGTGCAATCCGTCAATGGTCCTCGCGATCCCATCCTGCCCACCAGTCGCTTAAAAATTATGGGCAAGCAACTCCAGGGTCGGGGAAGGGACCTGGCCACGGCTACTGGCACAGGCGGGCAAGCCTTACAGGGGCAGGAAACCCTAGTCCGCATTGGGGATACAGTGGCGGAACCGACCCAGGTCAGCGAAACAGAAATTGAAGTGGACCTGAGCAATGTACCAGTAGAAGACTTGAGGGCCGGTATTCAAAGAGTGCAGGTGGTACAGCCCCTATGGATAGGCACGCCTCCCACCAAGCATCAGGGATTGGAATCGAATATGGCCGCCATCGTCCTGCATCCCACCATGACGGTGGGTGATGTGAATAGTACCCCCGGTAACCCGGCCTCTCTTCGCAACGGTACCCTCACCCTGGAAGCTATTCGTCCGCTCATTGGGAGAAAACAGCGGGTTTTATTACTCCTAAATGAATTCCAACGGGCTGCGGAGGAAAGCGCCCAAGCCTACCAGTTCGAAGCGCCCGCCTTAAACGGCATTCCAGAAAATAGCTCCCAGGAAAGCACCGATCGGATTACCTTCCCGTTTAAGGACGTGGCCGTTGGCACCTATCTGGTAAGGGTTCAGGTCGATGGGGCTGAGAGTTTGCTCACCTTTGCCGCAGCGGATCCGGCGCGACCAGAGGATCAACAGTATATTCAGCCCCAGGTGGAGATTGTATGAATACCACCGACGCCCAGGCCTGGTCAATGGCCAACCAGCAATATCTCTCAGCTGCACTGAATTTGGTGAGAGCATCCCTAGAGCAGTATGTCGCTCAGCAGCCAGACCAACCCCAGAGCACCGATAACACATCTGAGCTGCACCAGGCCCTGCAATCCGCTGTCGAAGCTCTGCCCAGACCCGCTGCACTACAGGTTATCCGGGACATTTTTGATCTTTCTCCCTTTGAGCAGGACGTGTTGCTGTTATGTGCCGGCGTAGAGCTCGACGGCAGCCTGGCAACCCTGTGTGCCAAGGCTCAAGGAGATGAACAACGCGCCTTCGCCACTTTTGACTTAGCCTTGAGTGCATTACCGGATGGGCACTGGAGCGCATTAACCCCGGAATCCTCCCTGCGC
>CAZPYG010000227.1:0-7391 GCA_964590465.1 uncultured bacterium
CTAAAACTGATACCCCAACCCGTTAAAGTTAGTCACCAGGGCGATGTTGGTATGCTCCAGGCTGGTAACTAACCAGGGCACATCCCTGCAGGAGCGATGCTCATGGAAGTTAAACAATATGGAAAAACAACGTTCTAGCCAGGGTTTTGCGGCTGAGCAAAATAAGACGATGCGCAGCAATAACCCTACGGTCAGGGAATAACCAACATCGTTTATCAAATGCCGAAAATTTCGGAATACTGGCTGCTGAGGGCTATCAACCACCAGGAAGTTGAACAAACGGCGGCAGGTTTCCACCAAAATAAAGTTATTGAGCTGCTGAGAGTCAAATTCCGAAAGGGTTTCCTGCAGGTACTGGCGCAGGTTGCGGGTAAAGTGGTTACTCTTGTACTTGGGTTCTTCCAGGACCAGGGGATAAATCAGGAAATCGGCAAAGTCTTTCTTGAATTCCCCAAAGGACCGGGCCGTTTTGCTATAGGTTCCAAACCAGCGGGCCTGGTCTTTATGACTCCGTACCCCGTCTATTCTTCCGGTATAATACTCTAGAGCCTGACTCAGCCCATGCTGATCTAACAGGGTTGGATTATCTAGTTTCGAACTGCTTATGATCGGTTGCTGGTAAGTCTGGAACCGGGCAAGTTGAATTCCAAACCTCTTCTCCGCTGTAAGACGGAGATCATTAATGTTCTGCTTTTGTTCTGGCCCGCTGTCTCGGGTCAGCAAAGTGCTGTTGTACAGAAATGGATAGTGACTGATGCGGTGAATCAGCGGTTCTTCCTCTGAACCGGCAACGGCCTGGGCTTTTTTCTCTACCCTGACGGAAAAAATCTGCCGCAGGCGCTCCAGGGCAGCAAACTGCTCTGTTTGGGCAAAGCCTTTAACCAGGGTTTGAACTTTACGTACCTCTGAATCAGCCACCAGAGCAGGATTGTAGGTTGCCAGGTGCTGAATCAGTTCAGGGATGGCCCAGTGATGGCGAGGCTGGGTATACCAGAAGTTGATTAAGGTATAACAGCATCGATTGAGCACAAACTTAAACTCGCGTTCAGCCTCTGGACGGTTGGCCAAACCCCGCAGGACACTTTGTATCGCAGGGTCCGAATAGTCTCGAATACCTAAAAATAAATCGCAGAATCGCTTGATTAATTGGTGCGGAGACTCTTGCTGACGCCAGTGTTGAAGGTGTTGATATAACACATCTTCTAAACTGGCTGGCGGACTGCTGGAATAACTAGACCAAGAATCCAGAACATCTGGAGGGTGCATACTGACAACCTGATCGTTACACGGCGGTGGAAAATAAACCTTGTCCAAGTCCAGAAGTGGAGTTTTGCCTTAGAGAAAACTCCACTTCTGGACTTGGTATAGAACTCCAAGTTCCCCAAAATCTACCCTTCAGCAACCAAGGACAGAACACCGCAAGAAGGCTAAGGTGAACTCTCCACGAACTGCCTAACTGGCAGTTGTTGAGCAGGTAGATACAGTACCGCAGGAAAGCATCAATATCCCAAATATCGGGTAGATGGTAATAACAAAAAGGGAGGATGTTTCCGCCTGCGGTGCAAGGATTATACCGGACTCAAATAAGCTTTCCGGTAGGTAACTGACAGTTTAGAAAGTGTCCAAAACAAAGGGTCTAAAACAAAAAAAATCCGCAGGAGGTTGTCTTCAACCAGCCAGAGCCCTATTCAGGAACCTGAACGGAACGATCCTCTGGCAACTTACTGATCGAGCCGGGTGCCAATCAGACAGGCACCGGTTAAACTAACCCCTTCCAAACAGGTCTGCTCTAGGTCAGCACACAGCAGGTTAGCTCCCGAGAGGGAAGCCCCCGACAAGTTAGCCCCCCGCAGGTCTGCTTCTTCTAAATTGGCATTTTCCAGGTTGGCTCCTTGCAAATCTGCCTGGGAAAGGTCAGCGGCTTTGAGGTTAGCATTGTTAAGGTTAGCCCCGCGCAGATCAGCGCCCCGCAAATCGATGTTCTGCAGGTTTACCCCAATTAAATTACAACCGCTGAGGAAGGCTCCTCCTAAACTACTGCCTGCAAATTTAGCTCCCATCAGATTGGCTCCCCGCAGGTTAGCCCCCCGCAGGTCGGTGCCTGTCAGGTCAGCCTGCATGAGGTTGGCCCCCCAAAGGCTGGCCCGCAGGTCGCAGCCGATTAAACTAGCGCCCATCAAATTAGCCCCTTCCAAATGGGCCTTGACCAGAGACGAACGACTAAAGTTAACGCCCAGGAGGTTAGCCCCGGCCAGATGAATCCCTGATAGGTCGCATCCGGAGAGGTCTTCATCCTCTAAGTCGGCCCCTGCCAGATGACTTAACTTTCCCGTTCGAATCGCTTCAATATCCACAAGACCACGTTGCTAGGTTTCCAAGGAGCAAAAATTGCTATTGAGACAGGTTTTGGGTTGCCGGTAAATCGATAGCGTCAGGATCGAGTAACCCGACCCCCAGGGTAATTTTAGCCGGTAGAGTAGGCAAGCTTAACCCCTGCTGTAATCCACTTACCATGAGATTCAGAATCTCTACCAGCTTAGGATCCCAACGTTCTCCAGATTGCTGCTGGCAGTAGGTCAGAGCCCGCTGCAGTAAGGATACTTCAGGATCCTCAGCAGGGGTGTTGCCAGCTTGGTCAGAATTAGCCTCAGTCTCGTGACGTAGTTTGGCCAGGTGGTATTGAAAGGCAGACACCAGGCCCAACATTCTCGATTCCAGTGGAATCGCGTCTCCGGCTAGCCCGGCTGGGCGTCCTTCACCATTCCAGGCCTCTTCACGATGGGTAATGATGGTGGCAACGGCACGCATCCTGGGCATCAGCCGCAGGGCTTGCACTTGCGGTACCAGGGGACAGCTAGGGGCGGATAGGGAGACGGATTCTCCTCCCGAGGCCGTAGGCGCGATGCGATGGAGCATGCCCGCCAAGCGCAGTCGCTGCAAACGCCAGGCGGGTAAATCGAGGAGTTGACCCATCATTTCGAGTAGAGCAACGACTTCCCGAGCCGCAAAGGGGTTGATCGGATCGCTTATATCGACTAGTTGGGCCATCCGTAGAAAAGCCTGTAGCTCATTTGAAACCAGGTTTTGGCTGAGGTCATCTACCGGGGCAGTCGTAATTTGGGGACGGAGGTTTTGACGACTGTCCTGTAGATAGGTAACAACCTGGGTTACGGTGTGATTCAACTTATCTCCTTCTGCCTGGTCGAGGGAAGGATTTTGCTGCCGTATCTGGTCTAGATGGTCGGCCAGTTGCTTTTGGAGCAAGGGATTGTAACGCCCAATGTGACCAAGGGTGAGCTCAACGGTCTCTCTCACCAGAGTAGGCTCAAATGTCCAGAAACCGTAAAATTTTCGCTCCAGATCATGGGTGGGGAGGTCCTGGAGGCCATAATCCGCATCGGTTAACTCCTGACACAGCACCATGGCCGTGTAGTCCTGAGACACAATCATCAGGTGCCATTCCTGGGCAACAGGGTCGTCCGGCGTGATATCGACCAAACTGACGTTGTCTAATTGGCTGGTGGGGTGATCGTGAAAGCCTGACTCTGGTGCCGCCATGATGACAATCTGCTGGGCTTTCTGGGCAATATCGTGATAACGATCAGCCTCCTGCAAATACCACTTGCCCCGCTGAAAGGCGGTGATCACCAGAGGAGGCGACGTGCCTGCCGTCAGGATGCAATCTTCCAGGGCATGGCACAATGCCACGAGGGTGTTTTTGTAATAGACCCCGTAATTGAGTGGGGTCGTACCGCGTTCAGCGCGATCGCACATCAGCTGTTTGAGAATCGAACCTTCGAGCATAATCGCCCAGATATTACCTACTTCTTTACGTTACAGGGGGATGGCCGACCCGCGTCGCAGACA
The DNA here is from genome assembly GCA_964590465.1 of uncultured bacterium. Classification (GTDB taxonomy): domain Bacteria; phylum Cyanobacteriota; class Cyanobacteriia; order Phormidesmidales; family Phormidesmidaceae; genus CAZPYG01. Next base: position 3,868 of record CAZPYG010000227.1, read on the forward strand.
GCTGCATTCGTATATCTTATGAGGTCTGGTTTATGGGGCCACCCCCGCCGGGACTAACAGGTTGTTAGCTTTCCCAGCATCAATGCTTGCTAATCAGGATGATAACGCAGCTTAAATATATAGGAGAGAAACCTCAGCAATGCGGATAAGGGGGAGGCCAGTATTTACTTCACTCCACCTTGAGGGTAATTCTCTTCCTTATGGTATAAAGAAAATGTAAAAGGTTACAATCCGAAAACTTTCCTCGGGATTTTTTCCTCGGGGATCAGGGTTTGGGGGTTTTTGGAAACCCATTCGGCGATGCAACGGTATCTGAATCTGGGATACGGCAATCTCAACGGAATGTCCCAGGGGCGACGGTAAGACTGATAGGTTAAGAAAAGTTCTGGAATGTGGCGATTCTTTGCGTAATACGTAGCGATGGTAGTCGCCTTTACAGTCGCCTGGGATCACGCAGTGTTACTGTTTTTAGTAACCGTTGCAGTTTTGCCGTAAAGCATCAATAATGGCTCAGATTCTTGATCCCATCCCTTCCGACAGCTCACAGCCAATCCTGTGCTGCTACGTCAATGCCACCAGCAAGATCCAGGTGGCTCGTATTACGAACATTGAAGATTGGTATTTCGAGCGGGTTGTTTTCCCCGGACAACGCCTAATTTTTGAAGCCTCACCCATTGCATTGCTGGAGATTCATACCGGTATGATGGCCAGCGCCATCCTGTCCGATACGATCCCCTGCTCACGACTGATGATAGACCAGCCCAAATCGATGGCCTCGGATGGTGCGGATCCATCCCCTTCTGAGTCCACTTTGGCTGACAGTGTTTCAAGTGCAGAGCAAGAGGCTGCTGTAGTTGCTAAGTAAATTGCCTCAGCGGTTTCGCGGGGTAATCTTTGCAAAGCTTTGATCTGCTAGATAGTCGTCATGGGCTATCGGGCGGTTGTCGTAAAGTTGTCGTAAAAGTTACTCTCTTCACCGTTTGTCAAAGCGGCATTTCAGGTGCTATAGCAGGGTAAGACCCAATTATCAGGTTTTGATGTGGACTTACCCTCATTTTTGTGGCTGTGGCGCATTGCTGCGTGGTCTATGGGATTAACCGTGACAGGTTATTTCCTGCTGGCCCTTACCGGGAGCGGTTTAGCTTTTACCCGCATTACCAAGCAAGAGCGTTCTGCCTGGCTGCGACCGCTTCATTGGCTGCTTGGGTCTGTCGTGGTGTTGCTCGTGCTGATGCTGCTGACTATTGGCGTGGTAGGAACCCTAGGAGAATATGGGAACCTGGGTCACTCCATTCATCTCCCCCTGGGATTGCTGGTAGTCATCGCAGTTCTAACATCTGCCTGGAGTGCCACTCGCATCAGCCCTAACCGCCCCTGGGCCCGGAAGATGCACGTTACCCTAAATGGTTTTTTGGGGCTCGCCCTCATTGGGGCAGGGCTTTCGGGTTGGCAGGTGGTGCAAAAGTATTTACCTTAGAGAAAGGGTATTACTTCGGATAGATCGGATAGAAATGGCATTAACTTCAATCGACTCTGGGGCTCCGGAAAGCGGCTCCTACCCTGATCGGTTCCCCCTTTCGCCCCTTATTCGTCTTACCCTGCTTTCCCTGTACAGTACCCTGATGGTTCCTCTACCGTTTTTGGCTCGGGTCAATGCAGGATATTCAGATTTTTTATCTCCCTGGCTATTGGCTACAGGTATTGGATTGGGTGGCCTGGCGTTGTATGGGGCCCTCAGCCAGACGGTATACACGGATACATCGGGGATCGGTGTAACCTACCCGGCATGGGTACGATGGCTGTTTCGGGAGGGGTGGTCCCTAAACTGGAGTGATATTTCAGCCCTGAAGCCGAGATCCACTGGCCAAGGAGGATTAGTCTATTATTTCGTCAGTAAAGATCGCCAGGCTTATCTATTGCCCATGCGCATTGCTGGCTTCGCCCGCCTAGTCAGGCAAGTACAAGCAGAAACCAATATCGATACCCAGGATATTAAGCCCCTGGCCCAACCCTGGATGTATGGGATTTTGTTTGGGTTTACCCTGCTGCTAGGGGCGGTTGATATCTGGACTATTGCCACCGCATTACAGGTGCAGGCTGGTCAGGGGTTGATTCCCTAAAAGATGCGTCGGTTTTTCTTAAACCCGGGATTCTTTTAAACCAGAGTGTAAAGCCCTCCCAGGGTAAGCAGGACAACCAAAGCCACGGTCAGCCAGCCGATGCGAACCCGCAGAGCGTTGATTTCAGCCGCTTGCTTTTCCACCAGGGGGGGGAGTGCATTAGGTGATGGCATAACATCGATGAGTTTTGCGTCGGTTTCATTGATGGGTAAGGGCAAGTCGCCAAACTTGACCTGATTAAAAAGCCATTTCGTAATTAGGCGAGGACAGTTTTTGTTGAACCAGCGTAAAGCAAACAGGCGAAACACTGGCTTACTGAACCGGGCAATGCTTTTGAGAGGTCCTCGTAACGCTTTCACGTTGACCCGCTGGTTAATTAATCGAGTGGCCCCAACTTCGTATAAACAGTCCAAGATTGCTTTAACGGTGGCTTCTTCCCGTTTGGTGAGGTTATCAAGCAGGAGAAAAACATCCTGCATGCGCTCCAGCTCTGCCTGGCTGTCTGCACCCGATTGAAATGAGCGATAGCTCTGGAGGTCTTGCATCGTCAACTACATGGGGCCAAAAACGAAAATAATAGGCCAGCTAGAACTGTTACCTAGGCTGCGGCCTTCTACACCTGGAGCTAAAGTGCCCTTTATTTAAAAGTCTAACGAATTGGGAACTCAAGTGAAGTTCTGGCAGTCTATCGGCAGCAATATTTAACAGATCTCTGGGGGAGGAATTGTGGCTCTTTTGACTTTCCGATAACAACTTCTTCGTTTAGAAGCCGCGGCAAGGACCTGATGGGCTCCTAACCCCGGTAAACCTTTGAATGGCAAGATTAAGATTGCGGGTGAAGCCCTGCCGTGAGTTGCATTAGCACAGGCACCCCTGTTGCGTCATGGTGCTGATCGGCCCAACGGATCAAGAGTTGATCGAGCTCTGCGAGGGCAGTTGGCAGATTTTCAGGCTTAATTTCTAAAGTTTCTAAAGCCCTAAGGACCGATGGGGAGTTGCTAACCCATAGCTGCAGGATGTCTACAGCATAGGCCAGGTCGCTGTATAAGGTATTCAGCCTCGCCGAAACCTGGCCAGGGGAATAGGACATGCGCACTAAAGCGTACAGGTTCATGTCAATGGTTGATTGCCGCAGCTTGACAACCATGCCCGAATGCAGAACTTTGAAGACATAATGCTCTCGCAGGGCATTACTAAACGTTTTCTGCTGACCAGGTTCTGCTTTGGGATAGGCGATGGCATGCATTAAGTCCAGCAAGTCGAAGAATTCGATCTCGGTGATGATCTTCGCCATAGGACGTTTTGCAAGGAGTTGCTGAACCAGGGCTTCGACTTCCTTTGGGGTTAGACCTACCCCTGTCAAGGTGGTCGTTTGTACTAGCGTGGTTGATTAGGTAGGCTAGA
>CAZPYG010000228.1:0-7340 GCA_964590465.1 uncultured bacterium
TGAATGGCGACTGAGACAATGGTCTGGGAGGGCGGATTCGGCAATAAGTCATCAAAAGGGGCAAATGATATAGGTCTGGCTTGAATGACCCCCAACTCTTCACCAGAACAATCAGATTTATATTTATTCAGTTGCATGGAATGTTCTCCTAATTACTAATTGACATTATTACCAATTGCTTGAACTGGCTTTAATCTCAAGATTAGGAAAATCCTGACCAAGATTAAGCCTGACTTGTATCTAAGTAATGCGAACAAAGTTAGTCATTTCTCAAACAAGAAGTTAGTCAACCGATAGTTGTAATGGAAGGGTAGAAAACACTCAAATTCTTTCCATGAGGAGACCGAACCATGAATTTACAACCAGATCAAAGAATTTCTATCCTGAATACCCCGCTTGTGGATGCCTCCGAGTTGCAGGTTCAAACTTTTCGAAATGGCGATTTGCCGGGGAAGGCATCTACCGTACCCACAGGATGGTGGTGGTTAACCGGGGTTTCAGAAGCTGCTATTGACGAAAGGGTTGCTCAAGGGTTCCGGATAATTCACTTAGAGGTCGAAGACACGTCTCCCTATCGGTTTACAGCGGCATTTGTCAAAAATGAAGGTATTTATCGCAAAACCTGGTGGTGGTACTACGGCAAAACCAGTCAACAGGTCAAAGACTTAATTGAGGAAAAGAAGGGGCGCATTACTAACCTCAAAATCAACTTTGTAAATGGGACGAAGCGATACGCCTTTGTGATGATCTCGAATACTGGTGCAGATGCTTCTGCCTGGTGGTATTACTCCCAATTGAGTTTTGCAGCATTGGGCGAAAAACTGGGCCAGACTCGTTGTCTGATTGCCCTCGATACTTACGTGGTGAATGGCGAGCGTTATTTTAGTGCCGTCATGGTTCCCAATCAGGGAGAAGGTCAAAAAGCCTGGTGGTACTACTCTGGGCTGACCTCTACAGAGTTAGCCCAGAAGCTCAGGGAGAACCAGGCCAGGTTAACTTCGCTGAGCTTACGCAGCCAATCTTCGTCTGGCAATACCTACATTGCCCTGATGGAGAAACAACAGGGAGAATCCTGGTGGTGGTACTATGGCCAGACCATGGATCAGGTGAATCAGCGGACGGCCCAGAACGGAGCCCGCCTGATTAGCGTTGAGCCGTATCTGGAAAATCGTCAGAAGCGGTTCAACATCGTTCTAATCAATAACTCAGATACGGTAACGAACCGGATGCGTCAATATCTGCAAGACAGCCGCAAGGGTGGAACTTACGGTCTGTATTTGAAGCGGGTGGGCGGCCCGGTTCTGGCTTCACTGCAATCTGATTTGGCTTTTTATCCCGCCAGTACGATCAAGGTGCTAGAACATGTGCATGGCATGCTCAGAGTTGATGGCGGCCTCGATAATCTGGAAACGACCCAAATCACCAAGTATCCGGCGGCGGCGGACAGCTGTAGCAACAATCACACCGGACAGTCCTCTGTGACGGAAACTCTCCGGCAGGCCCTCAAGAACATGATGGAAGATTCTGACAACCTGAGCACCAATGCCCTGCAGGAGTATTTCGGTTCGGGCAATGCCGCCGCTGGTCGGAATGCTGTTAATGCAACCGCCCGTAATCGATTGCAACTTAGCAACGCAACCGCTATCAACCATAAATTCGGTTGTGGTGGGCCGAGCAACGATCCGGCAAACACCCTGACGTTGACTGACCTGGGCAAGCTCTACGAAGCGGTGGCCAGCGGATTATTCCAGCGGGAAGACAGCCGGGATGATTTCTATAGTCTGATGCTGAATGGCCTGGGTGCTATAGCCACAGTGGTGGATGAGGTGGCGACCAGCCTGAATATCAGTTCGAGCCTTGCAGAAGACTTCAAAGACCGAATCAGCACTGCCGCTAAAGCTGGTAGTTTTACAACGGGCAGTGGCGAGAAATACAACTCGATTGGCGGCTGGATTTCTTTGCCGGTCAGGCAAAATGGCTCTGTTGCCAATCAGGAATACGTTTTCGGACTGTTCATTGACGCTGCCGACAGCATCAACGACGGCTTCAGCATTTGGGATGCCCGAGCGGAACTGTTGCGAGATGAAATTCGGGGGGCGTTAGCCACGTTTGGCTGAACTGTCGATGGCCAATATTATGGCCACTGGCCGGGGTGAGCGTTGTAACCTCTTTCCCAGGCGTTGCTGATTTGAAGAATGAATCTGGCAAAGCAACAGGTTGCTGCGTTGGCCCCCTAAGTCCCCCCATTTGCCCTTTGGGCACGGGGGGCTCTTGCTCCCCCAGAATATGCCTTCGGCACGCTGCGCGAGGAGGGGTTGGGGGGCCTTCGAGGGCAACTTTCCAGCCGATTTGTTGCCGGTTGTGGATCTCGCCAGCCGACACCCCAATAAATGACCTACTTTCCTTTCTTCTTCAGGTGATCCTGCTGGTTCGGATTACGATCAGGGTCTTCCTCTGGGGGAGTGACCTGGTCGGGAATCACCACCCGCCGTCTTTCGGTTTCCTCCTGGGGAGTCTCAGTCGGGGGAATTTGGGGAGAGGAGCGCTTCTCTTCATCGGCTGATTCCCCAGACAAACCTGACAGGTTATTGGGTTTAGGCTCATGCTTGCGATTACTCATGGATTATTCCTCAATGGCTCCGAGCGCTAACAACGTATGTTTTTCTGCCGTTGACAGTCCAGTTACTCCTGCAATCCTCATCCCTTCATAGGGCCCTGCGGCTAACAAAGTGCGATCGCAAGGCCCGCCGGGCACCTGCCATTGTTTAATGGCTCCGTCATTACCGCCGCTGAACAGGGTTGAGCCGTCTTGATTGAATACAAGGGCTCTGATCGGTTTTTCGTGAGCTTTAAAGATTTGTATTACTTCGCAGGTTGCAGAATCCCATAGATAAATGCTGCCCTCGTCGCCAGCACCGGCTAAAAAATGACCATCGGGGCTGAAGACGACTTTCCTGATCCGCCGTTTTGAGACGGCAAGGGTTTGTTGACATTCCCCCGTTTCGATATCCCAGAATTTAACGCAGCCATCGTCACTGCCGCTGCAGAGGACCCTGCCATCGGGGCTGAAGTCTACGGTGGTTACTTCTGCGGAGTGCCCCTGCAGGGGCCGATCAATCGTTCCGTCAGATCGGTCCCAGAGCAAAATTGTCTGATCATCGCTGGCACTGGCCAGCCAGATTCCTTGGGGATGAAAGACGACCTGCCGGACTCGCTGGATGTGCCCATCCAGCACCGCCAGACATTCCCCTGTTTCTGTATCCCAGAGCCGGACTGATCTATCGTGGCTGCTGCTGGCCAGCACCCCATGAATGGGATCAAATGCAACCGAGGTGACCCAACCCGTATGGCCTGAAAACGTCCTCAGGCAGGTTACGGTGTCCACATCCCAGAGTTTGAGGGTATGGTCATCGCTGCCTGTAGCCAGCAGGTTGCCGCTGGGGTTAAAGGCAATGGCTGTCACCAGCTTGCTATGGGCTTTCAGAGGAGAAAAAGTCCTTTCCTGAGCCAGGGGCCAGAACCGAATCAGGTTGTCTTCGTGGCTGCTGACCAGCAACTTTCGGGAGGGGACCAGGGCGAGGGCATAGACTGTATTGCTATAAGCCTTAATGCTTTTCAAACACCGGCCTGTCTCCAGGTTCCAGAGACGCAGAGTCAGGTCATCTCCTGTGGTGACCAGGTGGTACCCCCGGTCCCCCAGCCCAACTAACCAGACCCGTTGATGATGGTCGGGCAAGATTTTAATACAGTTCCCTGTTAACACATCCCACAGGCGAACCGTGCCATCTTCGGCAGCGGTAATCAGCTGCTGGCCATCGGGGCTGTAGGCCAGAGACCAGACAAAGGCGTTGTAGGGCAGCAGCTGCAGGCATGACCCTGTGCTTAAATCCCACAACCGAACAGACTTGCCATTACTGCCGGTAGCCAGGGTTTTGCCGTCCGGGCTAAGGGCGATAGAAAGCATCCAATTGATGGCAATATCCCAACTGTCATGGCAATCCCCTGTATTGACCTGCCATCGCCTGACGGTCTGGTCAGCCCCAGCGCTGATTAAAAATTGGCCGTCCGGAGTAAACGCTACCCACAAAACTTTGCCACCATGGCCCTGCAAAACCTGCACACATCGACCTGTTGACACTTCCCAGAGGCGAATTGCATTATCGTTGGCACCGCTGGCCAGATATCGACCATCCGCAGAAAAGGTGACCACCTGAATCCAACTCCTGTGACCACGCAGGGTGTTAATACACTGGCCCGTAGCGATATCCCAAAGTCGCACGGTATGGTCGTGGCTGCCGGTTGCCAGTAGCAGGGGTTCACCAGCTTCGGTGCTGGCGTTAACCTGGTTTGGGCAGAAAGCCACTGAAACTACCCAACCCGTATGGCCCTTGAGCACCATCGTTGGTTTGCCATCCGTTACCCTCCACAGGGCAACGGCATTGTCGAGACTGACTGCAACCAGGCTTTCATCGGGGCTGAGGGCCGCTGTGAAGACGGTACCCAGGGTATGGGCGAAGGACGACCGGGACAAATCGGCCCGGGTGAAATTGACGTTTTGCAACAATGCTGATGGCAGATGTGCCTGCCACACCGCCAAGCCAGAAAAATCGAACTGGCTCATATCCAGCTGCAGCTGCCAGATCAGGTTAAACACGTTGCCCCCGCCATAACCCGGTTGACCGGGTGGGTCGCGTCTGAGCTGAGCCAGTACCCCCTTCAGGCAATGAGAAATTTCAGCTTGAGTACCGAGTTGATGCAGAAGCTTCTCCGCCAGGGGGGACAACAGAATGCGCACTTGAGCCTGCCGCAGGTAGTCATCTGCCTGAGCTTTGATGATGGGCTGACGTCTAAACCAATGCAAGTCAGTTGTGATAATTTCTGTCAAAAGCTCGGTTATCAGCCGATCGCGGGTATATTCTGCGACTACGGGCTGGAGGTTGAAACGGGCCGACTGGACCTCAATTAACGAACGTCGGTTCAGTGATTCTAAAGTGTTGAGCAGATCTGCATATGACGGTGGGGGAACAAGATCCTGGTGGAGGTCTGCCATGGAAACCCAATCCAGATTAACTGCCAGCTGGTACATAACTTGTTTTTCTGGCTCAGACAAGCGGTCGAAATGCTGGGCCAGCAGGTCTGAAATATCTCCAAAAATTGACGGATTTAACTTCAGGAACTGATCAACATCACCACCAAACAGTTCCTGAATGGTGGTGGCCACAATTTTAAGCGCCAGGGGATTACCGGAATAGTAGGTGTTGAGATAAGTCAGGGAGGCTTCGCACAGAATAATACCCTTGTCTGCAAGCAGGTTTTGGGTAACTGGGGCTACAAGCCCCTGAAGTTGCAGAGATCGCAAGGGCGATGAAAGCGTTTCTCTAACAGCTAGACCACGGGGCTTTTCTCGGCTGGTGAGGAGCAGACAACTTTGATGCACCGTTTCGCTGACACACCGCAGGAGTTGACCATAGCCCTCGTAGCCTGGCAAATAGCTGCCTGCAGCCAGGGGGGGCTCTGAGTCGTGATGGCTGCTTTGCATGACCGATTCAGCATTATCGAGCACGATTAGGCAACGGCTCTGCCGCAAGTAGTCAATTACAGCATAGATCTGACCATCCAGTTTCTCTGGCAGTGTCTCTTTTTGCTTGTTAGACAAAAACAGAATTAGATCGGCCAGTATTTCCTGGATCGGAGGTGAATTGCGTAGCGACTTCCAAATTAGATAGTCAAATTCATCTTGAATCTGCTCGGCTAGCTTTCCGGCTAAAGATGTTTTGCCAATGCCGCCCATACCCAAAATCGCGATTAAACGGCATCTTTGGTGCAGCACCCAGTCTTTCAGTATAGATAGTTCAGTCTCGCGTCCATAAAATTGTGAGGCGTCAGGGCTGTCACCCCAGTCTTGCTGCCGTGGGTGCTGAGCGGCACCGGGCACCGGAGAAGAGGAAAATTTTGCAGCAGCTGTTCTCCCAGAGGTTAAATCAGGCTGATCTATTCCCAGATCGGCAATATCCTGCCAATGAATCGACAGCGCACTACACAGTTCAATAAACGTGGAAAAGTCAACGGCCTTACCATTGAGAAAACTGTTGACAGTCGCCAAGGCATAGTCAAATTCTTCGGCTAAAGCTCTTTGACTGCGGTAGCCGCAGCGCTTTAGAGTCTGTTTAGTGGCTTCAATACAATCCTCTCGGACACGTAACGAACGAGACACGAAGGCTACTTACCCCCTTATGTACCCGATGTTAGTCTAACCGTTAGCCTTTTAGGGCAGCTAGGAGTCAGGCGTGAGCCGTAAGTCTCAAATTAAGCTTTAAACCTTGTCCAAGTCCAGAAGTGGATTTTTGCCTTAAGGAGAGCTATAGTTTTCGAGCTGGACTTGGTAAATCAAGCTACTGAGGCTTACGAAAGAGGACGCCTACAGAAATGAGATGGAACCACCGGTTGCTCTACAAGACCTGATTACAACAGAATTTGAACATGGGAGCTAGCGAGACGATCTTGCGATTATTACCGGTTCCCGAACCAATCAACAAATTGTCGATCTGGTTGAGCAACTGGTTCAGCAAGAGCTGGATCAGACCATTTCCGGTGGTCTCTGCAGCACCGCACAGATACTGATTGAAGGTTAACCTCAATGAGCAAGGGTATAGGTCTTCGCTACATAGCATCTCGAACTAAAGACTATCGAGGACACGTTTATCAACCTCCGGCTTCGTAACACCTAGAAGAAACTTTTTCTGCCAAAAACACTTAATCAAAAGTAACAATTAACAGGACCAATTAAATCATTGAGTAATCATACTTATTCTAAAGTTACCCTTTAAAGGAGCCTTGTTAGATCAGTATCAGTATTAGATCAGTATTAGATCAGTGTTATTTCTATTGCCTGAAAAGCCTTAGTATCAGCGTTTTTAGAGTATGAGTGCCTGCCTTACAAGCAAGTCTTCCACCGTTTTGAGGAGTGCCTGTTCTAACTTGCCTTGGCACTTACCCTATCCGGTTGACCCATCTGCAAAACGCGGACAGCCATCCCTTGGGCTGCAGTATCTGCAAGAACCTGCCAGTCTTCCTGGGTTAGCATTTTGCCCAGCATGGCCACAGTCTGAGAACGAACTGTTTTTTTCTCAGAAGCCATCCCCTGAGCATCTTCTTCAAGTAACGCCTCGACCCAGGTCTGCTGCTCTGGGCTGAGGCATTTCAGTCGGTGACGAACAAGTTGTCGCGCTTTGGTATAGGTGGTTTCAAAGCTTTGACCCAGTTCCCATGTTCCCATCCAGATGCGAAGTTCCGTAAACAGGATAGACTGCAGCTTAACCATCTGTAGCTCAATGTCACTG
>CAZPYG010000229.1:0-7259 GCA_964590465.1 uncultured bacterium
ATCGTCCCGATTTGAAACAGTTTTTGATGACCCTGGTGTGTGCCTCTGACGGGGGGGTGCCATTGTGGCTGCAGGTGGCCACTGGGCACTGGTCTCTTAAAGTGTGATCCTTGAATTTTCGTTACCTAGATCCTTATGTGGAAAGGCTTCCAGCAGGCATCCTACTTTAGCAGTCCAGTGCCCAAAAGACACCCCTACGAATCAAGAACTTGCTCAAAACCGGGCTGAGCTGCTGGCTGTCGATTTGAAGATCGGCACCTTTGATCCAACTAACGTCACCTGTAAGGCGGTGAGTCTTTTTCCGACTGATTCCTTTTGCGAAGTTTCGCCACCCAAGATATGCTCCTGCTAAAATCGCAGACCGGCCCGCAATCCTAGAAATAGAGCATCGCTGAAATCCTGGTTTGCGGGGTTGATGTATTGCACATCCCCCGTCAAGTGAAACCATGGCGTAATCGCATAGCTGTAATAGGCTTCCAGACCCGATCCATTACCAAAATCAATGATGGGATTGACAGTGCTTTGAAGCTCATCACTGAAGTTCCAGTAAAAAACACCCAGCCCGAAGCGATCTCGGGGTCTGTTGGCGAATAGCCCTCTGCCACCAATGCCTGCAATAACTGACCCCTGAATCGGGTTGGGGTTGCCATCGGCCAGCAATCCCCTGAAGTAGATGCCCCAGCCTTCACGGGGGTTATCTGGCAGTTGTTGTAGTAAATGGCTGAACTGGAACGCAATAGCGTAGGATCCTTGTTGAGTGCCACCTTCGATGTCCGGTGGCAACAAAATATCATTCAAGTCTGGCCCTTCTTGAGTGCTGTAGGTGCCCGTGAGGTTAACGGTGGTTGGGCGATTGCTAATCGTAGTGGCGTAGGTGGCCCCAGCCGAGAAGGTTACGCCGTCTTCAAACAAATTATTGGGCCAGTAATTGTTGGTCTGGTCGTTGGGATCATAGACCATGAAGGTGAGGGTAACGGGGTCGAGGCGGATGTTGGTGATCGCCCCAAAGATGGTGGGTGGAAGGACACCACTGGGAGGAGCGACGAAGGAAAGGTTCATAAATCGCTGCGTACCCCAACCGCCAAAGAACAGGTCACGGGCTAACAAGTCGAGCACGTTAATTTTGCCAATGAGCAGCGAAACATCGCCCAACCGCTGGGCTAGGTAGAGCGAGGACGCCACTAAATTTCCTGAGTCTCCCAAGGGAAGAGCGGTTCCTGTATTGACAGGCCAAAAGGCTCCCTGGGCAGACGGCAAGGGAGGAATACTGCCGTACCGCAGTTCCAGATGGGTATTGAAACTTCCCCCTTCCCAGAGGCCCAGCTTTTCCATATCAAAATTGATCAGGGCATCGAAGCGCCCCCCGTAGTTGAATTCACGGGAGCCGGAACTGATCACGGCCCCCTACAAAAACTGCGTGAAGTAGAGGTCGAAGGTGACGCCACTGTCGGCGAGTTGAGATCGCAGCCCACCCCAATTGCCCGTCAGTTCGGGCCGTTCCCAAACCCCTGGCGGCAGTAATTCACTGCGGCTCTCTTGGGCCATTTCGGGTGCTGCCGAGGACATAGCGGGATTCCCGGCCGGGGCTCCCGCTTCTAGTCCTGGTTCTACCGCATACAAATCAGCGGCCCGGTGCGAAAACCCTGAGGCCGCCTCTCCCAATGGGACAAGCGGTGGAGTCGCAGCATGGTCTAAACCCGGCGACAACTCCAGGCTGGGTTGAGCCACATATTCCAAGTAGCCAAAGGAGGGCAGAGGTATTGAAGGCTTGATCGGTGCATCTTTGGCAAGCCATGACCGCTCCAGAGGCAAAGGAGCCGTTAATTCGGCGCAACTTATGGCATGGAGAGCAACCACGGCCCGACAGGGGGTGGCATAGCTTGGCCCACTCAATACCACTAGGGGTGAGCATAGTGCCCCACTGCTTAGGACAGAATGTTGCCAGGTCATCTTCATTGAGTACTTGGTAAACCGTATTGGAGTGCATGTCGTTGGTCTGGAGGATGGAGAACATCTGGTGGCCGCCATGGTCTCCAGAACATCTTTGGGGGCATGGGAAGACAGCATAACGGTAGGCGCTATAGCCAGAGAGGTTTGCAAAAAGGTACGGCGATTGAGATCAGAACTTTGCATAGGAAGCAATCCTCAGTACCTCAGTGTGGATCAAAGCAGCACCTCAGTTTGGCTGGCAACACTCTTGACCTTGATGTCAGAGTTTCCGGTGATGCAATTGCTCCCGTCTAGATGGGCATCAAAGAGGCTGGTCAAACGGATGGCAATGCGCCCATGATTCACACTGCCGCCGCCCATGGCATAGACTTCGCCATCAATATATTCATATTTTTCTGGCTGGGTTTCTTCCCAAGCCAGATATTGATCAGGGGTGAGGCGAGGGGCGTTATCGTTGGCGGCAATCATACGCTTGAGCTATATGAAAAACAGTAAATTTGCACCTAACGAAATGATGACTGTTGATTGAGTTAGGGTCTAATGTAGCAAAGCCTTACCCTGCATGGGTTATGCTACTCCAACCCATCCTACTGGCGGTTGCTTTATCCCTTGCACCGCATCAACTAATAAGGAAAGCTACGCTCTAAATAACTAGCAGATTGAGGAGAGGAAATCAGTCCATTATTTTCAAGTATTGATTCGACCGTCTGCGAACTTACCTTAAAGTATTCAGCCGCATCTTCTATGGCCGACTCCGAATAATCATTTTCTAAATAAGCTTGCAAACTACTGAGGGGGCAAAGAAATTCTGCCGCAAAAGCGCGTTGATATTTCTGCCTTGATGTCCCTAGAGGGTAAGCGGAAACAAGAACACTGTCGCGGATCGTTTGAGACCAAGTATCCTCATTTTTCGTAAGGCTGATATCTCCCACATTTAACCCAAACATTCCCATGGTCTGTCGGATTTTGGGCGAATCATTTCCACTTGTAAGCCATTCAAAATTAAGACTTAACGAGTTCACTCCGAAGCCTCCATTGCTGAATCACCTCTTCACAAAATGGATCTTCAGTAACCTTCAGCATTTTGCGTTTGGGGTTAAATTGACCATTGCGCCTTCTCATAACGCCAAGAACATAACTCAGTCCTAGCATACTGCGAGAACGTCGTTGTGAATCTGAGGGCTGGTTGGCTGAATCTATGTGTGCTTAGAGACCAAGGCCCCAGGCCAGGTTTTAGGACTGACCTGGGAAAAACGCAGGTTAGTTCAGGTCGATGGCGACCTCATCGAGCTTGCCGGTAAAGGCAAAGGGCATCTCGTAGGCTTCCGTCACCGGAGTCCCCGTATCGAAGCCGATATCGAGGGTTTCGTCCAGGGTGACGCGGTTGGGAATGCTCTTCTCCACCCGACCCTGGCCAATTTTGCGGTTGTTGGCATAGAGCGTTACCGTCCCCCCGGCATAGGGCTGGTTGGCATCGGTCTTGTAATCGGCCTTGAGGACTACTTTGCCCGTGGGGATGCGCTGATCAGACTCAATGTTGTACCGCTCCACCCCGGCCAGGTTGTAGTGGTAGACGAGTTTGCCGTCCTTTACGAACAAGCCATAGCCGGCGAACCGTCCCCCCAGGGTGATCAACATCCCTTCCGCCCCCTGGGAAGGAATTTCCACAGTGGCGGTGATGGTGTGGTTGATGTGTTTCACATCAGGGGATGAGCCTTCTGGGATACGGATGCCGCGCGGATAGACAAAGTGGGTGCGCCCTGCCGTCAGGCTGGGACGGTTGGCGACATTCAGTCTGGCGGTCTTGCGACCATCCAGGGGCAGCACATTGTACTTGGCCGCTTCGGCGTAGAACAGGTCTTTCATCTCCTGCAGCTTGGCGGGCATCTGGTCCGCCAGATCCACCGCCTGGGTGAAGTCTTCGTCGATGTGGTACAGCTCCCAATCCAGGTTCAGAACGTCCTTATCCCCAGGCGCTTCCGGATTCCAGGGTTCGTTGAACAGCGCACTGGCCATCCAACCATCGCTATAAATGCCCTGATTAGCAATCATCTCGAAGTACTGGGTGGTATGGCGAGTGGGGGCTTTGGCGTCCTCGAAGGTGTAGACCAGGCTGGTGCCTTCAATGGGTTTCTGGGTGACGCCGTTCACCTGAATTGGCTGGTCGATGCCGATGGCCTCCAGAATCGTGGGGGCAATGTCGATCACATGGCTGAACTGGAAGCGCTTGCTGCCCTTGTCTTTGATGCCCGCCGGCCAGGACATGGCCATGCCATTGCGGGTGCCGCCAAAGTGGGAGGCAATCTGCTTAGTCCACTGGAAGGGGGAATCCATCGCCCAGGCCCAGGCGGCGGGAAAGTGGTTGTAGTACAGGGGGCCGCCCAGGTCGTTGATGGCGGCGACCTTATCTTCCAGCTTTTCGGGCAGGCCATTGAAGAAGGTCATTTCATTCAGCAGACCGTTGAAGCCCCCTTCGGCACTGGAGCCATTGTCCCCCGCGATATAGATAACCAGGGTGTTGTCCAGTTCGCCGATCTGGTCGATCGCATCCACCACCCGACCCACTTCATGATCGACATGGGCAGTGAACCCGGCAAACACTTCCATCATCCGGGCATAGACCCGCTGCTCCTCGGGGGAGAGGGAATCCCAGGCGGCCAGGGCTGCGGGACGAGGGGTGAGCTTAGCGTCGGCGGGAATCACCCCCAGCTGCTTCTGCCGCTCAAAGGTGTCGATGCGGTACTGATCCCAGCCCAGGTCAAACTGGCCCTTGAATCGGTCGATCCATGCCTGGGGAGCCTGGTGGGGGGCATGAGTCGCACCGGGAGACAGGTACACAAAGAAGGGCTTTTCAGGCGAAACCGCATTCACCTGGCGGATATAGTCGATGGCGTGGTCAGCTAAATCGGTGCTGAGGTGATAAGGCGAGCCGTCGGCATTGGTTTCGGGGGGCTCAATGCGGGTGGTGTTTTCCACCAGGGCAGGGTGGAACTGGTCGGTGTCGCCGCCGATAAAGCCGTAGAAGTAGTCAAAGCCTAAACCCCGAGGCCAGCGATCGAAGGGGCCAGCCAGGCTGCTTTCCCAGTCGGGCACGTTGTGGTTTTTGCCAAACCAGGCGGTGCCATAGCCATAGGCCTGCAAAATTTGGGCAAAGGTGGCGGCATTGTCAGGAATGACGCCGGAATAACCGGGAAAGCCTGTCCCGGCTTCGGTAATCGCGCCGTTACCGATGGAGTGGTGGTTGCGTCCGGTGAGCAACGCGGCGCGGGTGGGAGAACAGAGGGCCGTGGTGTGGAATTGGGTGAACTGCAACCCGTTTTTTACCACCCGATCCATGGTGGGGGTGGGGATGCTGCCGCCAAAGCTGCTGAACTGGCCGAAGCCGACGTCGTCAATCAGCACCAGCAGCACGTTGGGGGCATCTTCAATGCCGTAGGTGCTGGGTAGTTTGAGCTGGCTTTTGACCGGCTCCGATGTTTTGTAGGTCAGCCCCACCTTGCCAGCAAAGGGCTTGTCGGGATGGGGCAGAATTTCCTGGGCCAGGACCGGGGGCACGGCCATTTGAAGCACTAGGGCGGCAATCATCGCCCCAGAAAAGAGCAAGGATCTAATCCGAGAAAGCATAATTCACAACACCAGCAGGATTTACGACATCCATACGAAAGACGTACCAAGTGAAGGCCGTTTACGCACAGCCAACGCACATCAAAAATGACTAGCGCGATTGATACTATCTCCCCAGAAAGAGGCCAAACAATACCCTGCCACAAAACGACATAGATCGTCGGCACAACACCTCAGATCCTATTCAAAAAACGCAAGTTTAGGCGAGGTCGCTTTACTTTCGTGGAGTAGTTCTCTATATAGTGATTGAAGTAGGTCGTTTCACACCACATTTTTGGCCATTCATCGCTGTACTGTGCTTAGTCTATGTGGGCACCCGCAGCGGAGGATGGCTTTTCCAAAGCTTATTCTTTCCAAAAAAAACTGAAATGTCCTATAGCGGTTATCGGTTCAGTGAAGTTTGAAGACTCCTTATGAACAAGGGGCTTAAGCCCCTTGCCCGCACCTCACTCAAGCGAAAAGGGCTATATGTATTCACAGCCTTTCCGATCTGTTTTGCCTAGGAATTGAGGATTTTTATCGGCTCAGTAATTGCCCTAAAAATACCAGGGTAAAACATAAGACCCAACAGGATGGAACCATGGATTTCCCCCTCGAACCGCATGAAATGGTCAGCATAGCCCCCCTTAACCGGGAACCCTCTCCCCCGGAGATGGATCGGGCCATCCGCGAGGCGACCCTGACCGTCGATTCCCTCGACTGGCTGCAATCGGGCGATACCGTGTTGATTAAACCCGTGCTGAACTCCGGCAAGCCCTACCCCTCCACCACCAGCCCCCTCGCCATCGCCAGTATGGTGCGTCTGCTGAAGGAGCGCGGCGCAGGGCGGGTGATTGTGGGCGACATGAGCGGAGTTGGCCACCTCGATCAGCGCCCGCAGGGGTGTAAAGGCAGCAGCCGCGAACTGGCCAGAAGTGCGGGGTTATTAGATATCGTTCTGGAGGCTGGCGCAGAATGGGCCTTCTTTGAAGAATCGGGCTGGGACAGCTTCTACGAGGAACAGCCTGCCCCCGGTTCCCACTGGCGGGGGGGCATCACACTACCCAATATTCTGCGGGAGGTGGATCATATTGTGTCCATGCCCCGCTGTAGCCGCCATGCTCTATTGGGCAATACTCTCGGGCTGAAGTCTGTGGTGGGCTACATGCGCTACGACACCCGCCTGGAATACCACCACGCCGCCAAAACCATCCAGGAAAAAACCGCCGAGGCCAACACCGTTCCCACCCTGTTGCAAAAGCAGCGACTGGTGGTCACCGCCGCCGATAAGGTACTGGCCACCTTTGGCCCAGACCTCGGCCACGTCATCGCCCCACCCCAGGGCTTGGTAATCGCAGCCCGTTCTGTGGTGGCCCACGATATGGTTTCCCTGGCCTGGTTGATCACCCACTGGCGGCAATCCCCCTGGCTCAACAAACAAGCCTTAACCGATCCCAGCAGCAGCAAGATCGTCGCCAACCTGGCCAACCGTGTCGTGGCGGGAATGCTGGGCGGCTGGAAACAGAGCCTCAGCGCCGAGGGTATCAAACATTCGCCCCAGCCAGATATCTGGCGGGATCGCACCCTACAACGGGCCTTTCAACTCATGGGCGGCGTGCCCAATATTCAACTGCAACCCACCCAGCCCAACCTTGCCCCCCAAACCCTAGCCGAACTCGCCGATCTCGTGGCGCTGCCCGCCGCCA
>CAZPYG010000230.1:0-7254 GCA_964590465.1 uncultured bacterium
CCCCAAGGTGCGGAAAAACTTCTTCCCTTTCATGGCCGTGCGAGTTAGACCATAGGCATAGATAAACCCAAATATCACAGAGAAAAAGGTGGTTGCGATCGCAACCACCAAACTGTTGGTAAACGACTGCACCAGCGCTGGGGTGGTTAAATATTTGGCGTAATTGGCCAGCCCCACCCAGTTGCCGCTGGTGTCCCGAAAGCTGCGACCAATCATCGGGAACAGCGGCAGCACCACCCCGACGATCAGCCACAGGGTACCGAGGGTCAGCAGAATCCGCATAATCCAGGCTTCGGTGTCGAAGGATTTGGCAGGAGTGGCGGTGATGGGACGGCGGGTGGTGGAGGTCATGGGTTGAGGGTGGGTGAGGTGGGTGAAGTGGGTGAAGTGGGTAAGTGAGAAGCTGTAGCGTGGGTTAGGCCGTCATTAAGCTTGGCTGTGGTCAATCAAATTTGGCGTTGGCCGTAACCCACAGGGGAGCAGCTCACTGCAGGAAGTGCGAAGCTTTTTCGGTAACGGGATCGGTGGATTGCGGCCCTGGGGCAAGGTCTGGATAACTTTGGCGAAGTTGGCTAAGCCGCGAATGCGCCCTACGGTCTTGCGTCTACCTCGCCTACCCGCCTACTCACCTACCCGCCTACCCACCTACCTTTCCTCAGCCGGAAACACCCGAATCATCTCCGGGGGAAGCTGAATCGAAACAGCTTCGAGGGTTTCAATGCCCATGGCGCGGGCGCGGTTGGAGGAGATGTCCAGGGTAATCGGCTGACGGGCATTGCCGGAAATGCTGAGTTCCAGGCGGTAGCCTGAACCGAGAAATTCGGTGCTGATTACCTCAGCTTCGGCCAGGTTAGAGAGCTGAATTGCGGAGTTTTCTGCTACCTGAATGTCTTCGGGGCGAATGGCAAGGGTCACCTTTTGCCCCACCGGTACCGTGTTGTTAGGGGTAGATAGCACAATGTTGCCGCAGCGCACGGCATCCTGGGATTCAACAATGCCGTCCAGGAAGTTCATCACCCCAATGAAGTTGGCCACAAAGGGACTGCCGGGGCTCTGGTAGATGCTATGGGGGGTGCCCACCTGGGCAATGTAGCCTTTGTCCATCACTACGATCCGGTCGGCCATGGCCAGGGCTTCCGCCTGGTCGTGGGTCACCATAACGGTGGTGATACCGAGCTGTCGCTGCAGGTTGGCAATTTCGGTGCGAAGCTTAACGCGGACTTGAGCATCCAGCGCAGAGAGGGGTTCATCCAACAGCAGCAAGCCGGGAGACAGGGCCAGGGCACGGGCTAACGCCACCCGCTGTTGTTGTCCGCCGGAAAGCTGGGAGGGATATTTGTGACCCATGCCTTCCAACCCGACCATATCCAGCAGTTCAGCGACCCGAGCATCAATCTGTGCCTTGGGCATCTGCTTATTCTGCAAACCGTAGGCCACGTTCTGGTTAGCAGTCAGGTTAGGGAACAAGGCGTAGGACTGAAACACAATGCCAAAGTCCCGCTTCGAGGCGGGCAGGTTGGATACATCCTTTCCCCCCTGAATCACTCGCCCCTGGGTCTGCTGCTCCAGGCCGGAAATAATCCGCAGCAGGGTAGTTTTGCCGCAACCGCTGGGTCCCAGCAGGCAGACAAATTCACCGGGATACACATCCAGAAAAATATCCTTCAGCGCCACAAACTTGCCGAAACTTTTATGGACGTTCTCAATCTGCAGATAGGGTTCCTGAATGGTTCGGACGGCTTCCTCTGCCGCCGGAAGATGGATGACCGACGAACTCTGGCTGGAGGCCGCAACTTCTGCCAGAGCTTCGGGCGTCGGACGATCTGAATAGGTCATGGTGAAGGACTACTGAAACAGCAGGGGAAGGAAAGACTATCTAGCGAGGCTGAAAATGCAAGAAGAAGTCAGGGGCCAGGGGGCAGGTATTAATTCAACGTCAAGGCTTAATGTTGGGTTTTGTAGCGTGGTGTCGAGTTTACGAGACCCACGGTTCCGATAGAAAAAAAACACGGTTCCGTAAGCTTTCGTGGGTCGCACTTCGCTTGACCCACGCTACGGCACTGATACCCGATACCCAGTACCCACCCCCTACTACCTATTCCTCTTTCGGCTCAGACTTGGCGTCGTAACGATTGGTCCATTCATCCAGGATGCGATCGCGGTTGGCGGCGGCCCAGCGGAGATCGTTGGCTGCCAGTTGTGCAATGGGGTCTGCGGGGAACCCTGCCGGTGGCGGCACGTTAGTCTTCACCGCTGTAATGGCAAAGCTTTCAGCGTACTTCTCCGACACCTCTGGGGAGATGGCCCAATCCAGGAAGGTTTTAGAGGCCGCTTTGATTTCGGCCTTTTTGATCAGGGCGTTGGCTTCCACATCCCAACCGGACCCTTCTACGGGAAAGACGGCTTCGATGGGTTCACCGTCGTTCTTCTGCTTAACCGCCCGGTAACCGAAGGAAATGCCGATGGGATATTCCCCGGCCCCAGCCGCCTTACAGGGCCGGGAGCCGGAGTGCATATACTGGGCAACATTGTTGTGGAGCTTGTCTAAATAGGCCCAACCCTCTTCTTCGGTGGGAGAGTTTTGCAGAATGCTGGATACCGACAAAAACCCGGTGCCGGAAGAAGCGGGATTAGACATGACGATATGCCCCTGGTAAACCGGATCAGCTAAGTCAGCCCAACCCTTGGGAATCGGCAGGCCCAGCTTTTCAGACTCAATGGTATTGACGCAAAATGCCGACATCCAGACATCAATTCCCACCCATTGAGGAGGATTCGCCTCGTCTCGGAACTTGGGATTTACTCCCTCTAAACCAGCAGGTGCATAGGGTTCAAGTAGCCCCCTTTCCTCGGCCACCAGCAAACTTGATGCCGCCGTTCCCCACACCACATCGGCCTGGGGATTGTCGGCCTCGGCCAGCAGTTTAGCAGTAATGATCCCGGTAGAATCCCGAACGATATTCACATCAATGTCGGGATGTTGCGCTTGAAAAGATTCCAGATAACCACTGATCTGGTCATCTTCCAGGGCAGTGTAAACCGTAAGAGTCGAATCATCAGAAGTGGCCACTCCAGCGGTGCCGCTCTCCGCCTGCTGGAGGTCTTCCTGAGATACAGCACAGGCCGCTACGAACAAAACTACTGCGAAAGACGCAGTAGCGATTGATAAAAAACGCTTTAATCGTTGCGTCGCAAAAAACTGCACAACACTACTCACCAAGTTGGTGACCATAGCTCAACCTTAGCCAGAAATTCCAAGGGTAATACTACGGGAAAGCAATATTTTCTTGGGTAAAGCCAAGATTATGAAAAGGTTCAAATGTATTTATCTTTTGACGGAAAATCACGATACCGTAGGGGTTGCCTTAAATCGAAAAATTTGATTAACTTTTCAAAATAGAACCCTGAGTTGTAGATTTATGGTTATTAAATATTCACAAAAATAATTTAATAGTTGAAATTTAATGTCTCTGTCTCACCCCGCTCCTGCCGAGAGTGACCTCAACTCCTCGTTCCGTCGACTCCTTTGGAATCAATCCCATCAGAGCGAAGGGGTGCAAGCGCTCCTCCACCGCGACACTCAGGCCTTCCTTCGCCAGTCTGCCTCGACTCCCTGTCTTTCTGCAATCCGCTCCGCCTCTGGCATCTGGCTGGAGGATTTTCAGGGACGAAGATTCATGGACTTCCACGGCAACAGCGCCCACAACCTGGGCTACGGCCATCCTCGATTGATCGAGGCGATTCAGGCCCAGTTGCAGGAACTATCCTTTGTGCCTCGCCGCTACACCTGTGAACCGGCAATAGAACTGGCCGAAACTCTGGCGGCTCTGGCTCCCGGTGAACTGAATAAAGTCCTCTTTGCCACCGGAGGGTCCGACGCCATTGAAATTGCCCTGGCCTATGCCCGTGCAGCTACTGGACGGTTCAAGACCTTATCCTTTTGGGATGCTTACCACGGTGCCGGATTCGGTGCCCGCAGTATCGGCGGTGAAGCGATGTTTCGCAGTGGCCCTATCGGTCCATTGTTACCTGGTAGTGAGCATGTCCCGCCGTTTGGGGATTACCGCAATGCCTGGGGGGTCAAGGAAAACAGTGCAGAACTATGCCTCAATCAGATTCGTTATGTGCTTGAAAAAGAAGGCGACATCTGCGCTCTGATTGCAGAGCCGATGCGAGCTACCAACCCGGTCCCGGCACCGCAAGGGTTCTGGCAGCAGGTTAAAGAAGCCTGCCACCACCAGGGTACCCTGCTGGTTTTTGATGAAATTCCGACCGGCATGGGGCGTACTGGCAAACTGTTTGCCTGTGAACACGAGCAGGTGGTGCCCGATATCCTCGTGCTGGGCAAAGCCCTGGGGGGTGGTGTACTACCCATTGCAGCAACCCTTTGCCATCCCGATCTGGATGTTTGCGGTGACTACGCCTACGGCCACTACACCCACGAAAAAAATCCTGTCACTACACGCGCCGCCCTGACTACTTTACAGATTCTGCAATCTGATGGGTTGGTGGAAAATGGTAAAGCCATGGGAGATCTGGCCTTTCAACGTCTCCAGGAAATGATGGTTCGCTATCCCCTGATAGGTGATGTGCGGGGCCGAGGCTGCCTGATTGGGGTGGAACTGGTCACCGATGATCAAACCAGAGTCCCAGCCTGCGATGCCGCCGAGGCCATCATGTATGAAGCGCTGGAGCGGGGATTAAGTTTTAAGGTATCGATGGGGAACATTATCATCCTTTCACCGCCGCTAACCATTACTCCTGAAGAAATGATGCAGGCCATGGAAATTCTGGAAAACTCTTTTGCAAAGGTAAGCTAACTCACCGGTATCACTCCTGATCTCAGCCCTGCTGCCAGTAGAGCCTTCCAGGCCCGAGTCTGGCAGGACTTAATCAAGCGATAACACAAGGGGTATTAGGTTTACATATTATTTGGAAATTTAAGTACTTGGGAGTTAAGGCACCATGCGTTCATGCGGCAAGCCTGGGAATTTCTGCCCTTGTCCATGGCGCTATTTTTCCCAAGCTCTTATTAGCAAGAGAAGACTGATCGCTTAGCCACAAGGAGAAAAACCGTGAGTCCTGACAACAACCTGCCATTAGACAACGACTGGCTCGAAGCTGAACTCCAGGATACCCTCGATGAAGATTATGAAATTGAGCTGGAAGACGCCCTACTCTCCCTGGAAATCAAGAAAATCTACCAGGAAAAGCACAAGGATACATTGCCCCAGAGAGAGTACTTTATTAATCTGCTCAAACTGCAGGCCGAGTTGATTAAAATGCATGACTGGGTTCAGGCTGCCCAGGCGAAGGTGCTCGTCATTTTTGAAGGGCGCGATTCTGCCGGGAAGGGCGGGGTGATCAAACGCATTACCCAGCGGCTGAACCCTCGGGTGTGTCGGGTGGTGGCGTTGCCGAAGCCCACCGAGCGGGAACAAACCCAGTGGTACTTTCAGCGGTATGTGCCCCACCTGCCCTCCGGCGGCGAAATCGTCTTGTTCGATCGCTCCTGGTACAACCGCGCCGGGGTAGAACGGGTGATGGGCTTTGCCACCGAGCAACAGGTGGAAGATTTCTTCCGCGACGTCATTGAATTCGAACGGATGCTGGTGCGCTCTGGCATCATCGTGGTCAAGTACTGGTTCTCCATTGCCGATGATGAGCAGCAAATGCGGTTCCTGATGCGAATTCACGATCCCCTAAAGCAGTGGAAGTTGAGCCCGATGGATTTACAGTCTCGGGTGCGGTGGGAAGACTACACGGCAGCCAAGGAAGAAATGTTTGACCGCACGAATATTGCTGAGGCTCCCTGGTGGGTGGTGCCCGCCAACGACAAGAAACGAGCCCGGCTGAACTGCATTCAGCACCTGCTAAACCTGGTACCGTATAAAGAAGTTCCCCACGAAACCATCCAGCTTCCCCAGCGGGTGTTTAACTCAGACTACGAACGCCACACCCTGCCGGAAGAGCTGTATATTCCTCAGGTCTTTTAGTTCCGAGATACACTTCAAATACAGCTTTTAGTGGAGTATTCCCATGCCTTCTCCATTTCCTGGCATGAATCCATATCTGGAGCATCCAGCACTTTGGCCTGGGGTTCACCACTGGCTGATTACAGAAGTGGCGCGATCGCTAACACCGCAACTTCGCCCCCATTACTACGTTGCTGTCGAAGAACGAATCTACGAACTGACCGGGGATGACGCCGTTCTGGTCGGCATTCCCGACGATGTGGTCATTGGTCGGGGTAAGGTGTCTGAGCCAGCTTCAACCGCCGTCGCTTTACAGGCAGTCCCCCAACCTGTGTCGGTTACGGTACCCATGCCAGAAACGGTACGGGAAGGCTATTTGGAGGTAAGACAGGTTACGAATGATGCCGTCATTACCACCATCGAAGTGTTATCCCCTAAAAATAAGCGACCCGGTAGGGGACGAGACCAGTACGAAACTAAGCGATTGACCGTGATGGGTAGCCGCACCCATCTGGTAGAAATTGACCTGCTACGGGCAGGAGAACCCATGCCAGTGCTGGATACAGACATTCACAGTCATTACCGCATTCTGGTGAGCCGCAGCCATCAACGCCCTAAGGCAGAATTGTATGCCTTCAACGTGCAGTCTGCTATTCCCCCTTTTCCTTTGCCACTACAATCCGGCGACGAGGAACCGATAGTTGACTTAAACGCCCTGCTCAATCGTATTTATGAGGAGGGCGGCTACGACCTGCGCTTGAACTACAACCAGGAACCAACGCCAGGGTTTGAAGAAGAGGATGCCCTTTGGCTGGATACCTGGTTGAAGGAACAGGGTTTGAGAAATTGAATAATGCTGAAATCCATCGCTGAAACCCTCAGCGATACCTCCAAACTGGCGACGGCATGCAAGACTTTACTGCCAATGATTGCGGCTCTATTTTGAACTGTTTTGCCCTAAAGTTTCCGGATAGGCTGTCTAATCACCGAATACTGGTGTGAATCGTTTCAGCATCGTTACTGACTCAATTCACATTTCACACCACTGATCTTTTTGCCCCTGCGATATTCAGCCAGGGGCTTTATGTTTAGGCATGGTCAGAAGTCGCCAGAAAGCAGAAAAAAGATTAAACAGAGTACCGAGTCAATTTGCAATCTCGCATCAGGAAAATCCTTTCATGTAACCATAACCTCCATTGGCTAAGCTAAGGTCCAGGGCACATACGGGGCATCTTCAGACCAAATCCATAAATCGAGGTTCCCTCAAGGAGAATCCCAT
>CAZPYG010000231.1:0-7234 GCA_964590465.1 uncultured bacterium
GTCCAGGGGTATTGCCCATGGCACGGCATCCTTTGCTGGTCGGCATGGCTTCTATTATGCCACTGGTGTTGGGGCCACAGCTTAGCCAGGGCCGATGCCCTGAGCCTGTATTACGATCGGCTCACTACTGGTTAGCTTTGGTCATAACCAAAGGCTGGCTACCCCTGAGCATCAAGCCTTTGGTAAAGGCCAGAGCATGTCCCAGCCCTAAATTCCTGCTTGTGATTTACTTCGATTATCACGCTACTACCCCCGTTGACCCAAGATTGGCCGATAAAGTCCTCCACCCCATGACTGCAGGCTCTGGCAACGCTAGTACATCCCACGGCTAGTTTCGCAATACTGAAGATGCTCGGATTGTTGAGTTCCGATGGCGCTCCACCCCACCTACCAAAGCCTAACCTTACCGCTTCCCACCAGCGCTACTCTGGGTCTATGCCTAACTCCCGCAGGCGGGCGGCGAGTGCTTCCGCCCGTTGTTGGGCAGCATCCCGTTCCTGCTGCAATAGTTCATTCTCTTCTTGAAGAGCCTGCCGCAGTTGCTCCAATTCATAGCGGCTCAGCAGCTTAGCCCCCGTTTGAGGGTCGTAGAAGCGTAACGCCTGGGCCGCTGGGGCCAGGCCCAGTTCTGGGTAGGGCGGCTGCAGTTGTAAATCTAACCCCAGCACCGCGCTACGGATGTAGGGCAGCCCGGTGGGCGTAGTGGCCAGGGGCAGGGGTTGATAAGTGCCCTCCACCAGCCGCGCCCCGCGCAGTTGGGGCTTGAGATAATCGGCAGTGGGATCGTATTGAAAATATTCCTCTACCCCCAGGCTGGCATAGAGGCGGGGTTTTTCCTCCTCGTCTTGTCGTTTGGTGGTGCGGGAGGTGACCTCTAGAACAAAATTGGGTAGCTTATGGCCTTCCTGCCAGGCTTTATAGCTGCGGCGCTTCCGGTTGCTGACCCCAAAAATCACAAAAACATCCGGCGAAATCGAGGCTTTAGGATTACCCTCTTCGTAGTAAACAAACAGGTTGCCCGAAACGTAGACATTGGGGCGACCCCTAAAATAAAGTTGCAGCACCTCAACGCAATACAGTAAGTAATCGCGAGTGGCATCACTTTCGGTCATCGGCTGCCCATCGGAGTCGGGATAGAAGATATGCGTGGAAGTGAGTCCAGGGGTATTGCCCATGGCACGGCATCCTTTGCTGGTCGGCATGGCTTCTATGATACTCCCACGGTTCACCTGGATGTTGATCATGAACCTCAACCCGATGCCGTCTGAGGACTGGCCACACCTAGCCATGCCCTTCGAGAAATTTGTTCGCCGCCTCAAAGAACTTACCCGGCTCCAATTTGATCCCGTCCTCTGGCGGCAGCTCACCGAGGCCGACCGGGTAGCCCTGCAGCAAATGGCGCAAGATGCCCTGAACCTGTATTACGATCAGCTTAAAAATAACCCCTAGCAGTCATGCCCTACACTGCAACAGACTACAAACATATTGTTCTCAATGAACATCAGGTGCCGATCCTCGAAGGCAGCACCATGAAAGTGATCGAGATTGTTATGGCTCAGAGGGCCTACGGTTGGACGCCAGAGGAAATTCACATCAACCACCGCAATCTGGGCATGAGCCAAATCTATGGAGCCCTGGCCTACTATTGGGACCACAAGCCAGAACTCGATGCAGCCATTGACGCCGATCTTCAAGCCGCAAAAGCTATGCAGGCTGAAGCTGGGGAGTCTCCCTTTGTCGCTCGTATCAGAGCTCAGGGCTTGCTGACATGAGCCTCAGCTTTTACATGGATGAAAATGTCCATGGCGCAATAACCACAGGCTTACGCCTGAGAGGCGTAGATGTTGTCACAGTTCAGGAAGATGGATATTCTGGCATAGCCGATGATCTAGTGTTAGAACGAGCGACTGAGTTAGGGCGCATCGTTTTCTCCCAAGATCGAGACTTGTTAGTCGAAGCAAAACTTTATCAAAGCAAAGGGATCGTATTTCCAGGTGTTGTGTATGGCCATCAGCTTTTAGTTCAAATCGGAGATTGTGTTCGAGATTTAGAACTAATCGCGAAGTTAGGCAAACCCCAAGAATTTGCGAACCGGGTTCAGTTTTTGCCTTTGTAGCGTTTACTGCCCAGGTCAAGCAATCGGGTGCGATGGAAGCCGATTCGGCTCAGCTTGTAGAATTAATTGAGACGATCGTGATTTATGCCTTTCCCCAATTGTCTCGTCAGGAGATAGCAGCCATGATAGAAGTCTTCGACATCAAAGAAACCCGATTTTACCAAGAGACCCGGGAAGAAGGACGCGAAGAAGGACGCGAAGAAGCGACCCGAGCGCTGGTATTGCGCCAGCTTACTCACAAGTTTGGGCAAATCTCAGAAGCCGACCAGAACACGGTCGATCAGCTTTCGGTAGAGGGTCTGGAGGCGTTAGCAGAAGCACTGCTGGATTTTGCTGGTGAGGAGGATTTCCACCAGTGGCTGGCCCAACAACGGGATGTGATCCCTCCCTCCCAGGCAAACCAGGGTAAACCAGCACAGGATGCCTCGAACTCCTGATACGGTGACTGAAGGCACATAACCCAAAGAGATCTGCGTAGGGTGGGCATTGCCCACCAGGCTTAATTCAGTGACATTCCACCTAGCCATGCCCTTCGAGAAATTTGAGCGGCGCAAATTTGTTCGCCGCCTCAAAGAACTTACCCGGCTCCAATTTGATCCCGTCCTCTGGCGGCAGCTCACCGAGGCCGACCGGGTAGCCCTGCAGCAAATGGCGCAAGATGCCCTGAACCTGTATTACGATCGAATTACTGCCGGTTGACCCCTGCCACCATGACCACTGAACAACTCCTGAAATTACCCCCCCTGGAAAGCGGCGATCGCCTCACCCGCAGCGAATTTGAGCGCCGTTACGCGGCCATGCCCCAGGTCAAAAAAGCCGAACTCATCGAAGGAGTTGTTTACGTGGCTTCCCCTTTACGCTATCGCAGTCATGGTCAGCCCCATCTTTTCATCAATACCTGGTTAGGCACCTACTGTGCCGCTACCCCTGGAGTTGGGGCTGCGGATACTCCCACGGTTCGCCTCGATGCCGATAACGAACCCCAGCCCGATGCCATCTTACGTGTTGAGCAAAACGGCCAATCAACTGTTAGCGAAGACGACTATATTGAGGGCGCTCCCGAGCTAATCATCGAAATTGCCGCCAGCAGTGCATCCTATGATCTTCACGACAAATTACGGGTTTATCGCCGCAATGGTGTTGGCGAGTATCTGGTATGGCGCACCTACAGCCAGCAGCTCGATTGGTTCATCTTGCAAGACGGCATTTATGAGCCTCTTGCTGCCGATCAGGAAGGCATTTTCCGGAGTGTTCAATTTCCGGGTTTGTGGCTACCCGGCAATGAGCTTTTATCAGAAAACCTGGCTGCGGTGCTGGCCGTTTTACAACGAGGAATTGCCACACCTGAGCATCAAACCTTTGTTGAAAGCCTGAGCCTGTCACAACTCTAAGTTCCTGATTGTGATCTACCTCGACTACCACGCCACCACCCCCGTTGACCCCAGAGTTGCCGAGAAAGTCCTGCAGGCCATGACCACAGGCTTCGGCAACGCCAGCAGCATTGACCACGAAATAGGGGACCGGGCCGAAGCTGCCGTCAAAGCAGCCGCGAAGCATGTCGCCAATCTGGTAGGTGCCTCCCCTCGCGATATCATTTTTACCTCCGGCTCCACCGAAAGCATTAACCTTGCCATTCAGGGCACCGTTAAGCATTTTGAAAAATCTGGTATTAAGCCCCGCATCGCCATCTCCACCGTCGAACACAAAGCCGTTCTCGATACCTGCGAAGCCCTCCAGAAGCAGGGACGTATTGACCTGATCACCATCGGCGTAGACCGTCAGGCCCGCATTGACCTGGCTGAACTAGAGCAGGTCTGCGCCAGCGGCATCAACCTCCTCTGTGTCATGGCCGCCAACAATGAAGTGGGTACCCTCTATCCCATCGAAAAGATTGCCCATATCGCCCAACGCTACGAAGTGCCTTTCCTCTGTGATGCCTCCCAGGCCGTCGGCAAAATCCCTATCCGCTTCGATGATTGGGGCATTACCTTGCTTTCCCTCTCTGCCCATAAGTTCTACGGCCCCCAGGGAGTAGGAGCCTTAGTGGTACGCCGGGGTTATCCGTTAGAGCCCCTGTTTTACGGTGGAGGACACCAAAAAGGCTTACACTCCGGCACCCTGAACCTGCCCGGCATCGTCGGGCTGGGAGAAGCCTGCCGCCTACGCACCCTCGAAATGGAAACCGATGAGCGAGAGATTGGTGAGAAGCGCGACCACCTTCAGCGATTATTGGTCAAAAATATTCCTGATCTAATCGTCAATGGCGATCTCCAAAATCGATTAGCAGGCAACTTGCATATTTCCGTACCGGGTATTCCTAATAGTGCTGTCATTGCCAGGGTGCGCCACCAGCTCGCCATCTCCACCGGGTCTGCATGTTCTTCTGGCGTAGAAGCGCCATCCCACGTGTTAAGGGCAATGCATCTCCCAGAGCCAGCCATAGCAGGAGCATTACGCATTGGCCTGGGCAAGTTCACGACCGAAACTGAAGTCGCCCAGGCTGCAGCATTGATTAATGAAGCAGTTTCAGAAATCTCACGTTTACTTTGATTTCTCAGATCGCCTGAGACCTGGTCTTGCTCAAATCATGATCTAAGTGCTTCGTAAGCATAATGGTAGGTGCCGTGTGTTTCAGAGACCCACGGCACCGTGGGTCTTCTGGGGCAGAAGCAATAATGCATCCTGGTCTGAAGGAGCTTTCGGATGAATGAGATGGGGCAAAATTCATCCCTGCCGTTGTTCAGCACTGCACCGTCGTCAGGTGGTGGGCAACAGCGCAACAATGGTTACCGCCCCTACAAATTGTGGACTTCCTCAACCATTCGGTTCAGCTGCTTTTCAGCCTCGATCGGACGATAGGTCAGCCTGGATACGACCACGAAGGCTACCAACCCCACTAACGGACTAATCAAGGTTGGAAAACCATCGAAATCAGCGGTAAACCATCCGTTAGGAATATAGAACAGGGTATTCTCAATCCCAAACATGGTGGGCATGCCGGCAAAGAACAGCAGCCGGGTGATAGAACCAGCAATGATGCAAGCCAGGGCCCCCTGGCGAGTCGATTTGCTCCAGAACAGCCCCCCCAGGAGAGGCACGACTAAACCGGCAAATCCCAGGTCAAACCCCAGCAGCAGCAGCACACCGGTCTGAGGCACCCGGAGCCCTAAAATCACGCCCAATACAGTAATCACAACGGCCAGCAAGCGAGTGATCAACAACAGGCGGTCACCGCCACCCCCATGGCCGACCCCAGCCCCGTGGCGAATCCCAAACACATTGTGAGCCAGCACCGATGACGTGCCTAAAATAGCTCCGTCTGCGGTAGACAGGGAAGCCGACAAAATAGCCGCCAACACCAGCAGGCCCAACAGGGGAGGAACCACATTCTGCAGTAGGGCAAACAGGATGGGGCCATCGGCTACAACTCCTACCGATTCAAGAATACGGTTAGCCGACAGAGCCATAACCGAGAACGGAATCCCCACAATCAAGGTGCCGGCAGAGGCAAAGTAGCAGGCTTTCTGAGCTGTTTCAGGACTTTCTGCGGCAAAAATTCGAGCCATAAAATCGATGGCCACCATGTTGCCCAGGCCCAGGGCCAAAATACTGGCCCAGTTGATAGCCGCCCCTGAACTGACAGAAGTCAATTGTTCCAGGGCTAACGGTCCCATGCCAGGGGTGATGTCAATGCCAAAATTAGCCACCAGGTAAAAGAGCAGACCCAGAGCGCCCACCAGGGCAATCAAAACTTGCATGGCATCGGTATAGGCCACGGCAAAAAGCCCCCCCGACACCGTATAGGCCAGCACCAGAGCCGCCAACAGGGTAATGCCGCCGAAGTAGCTGGTACCCAAAAAGGTTTGGAACATATAGCCCCCAGCCACCAGGTTGCCCGCCAGCAGAAATGAAAAACTGACCGACATAATACAAGCGGCAATAAACTCTACCGGACGACCATACTTGACGCGATAAAAATCGGGAATCGTAATCAGCCCCATGCGGTTCATGGGTTTGGCTAAAAATGTTCCGGTTAGAAATAAGCACAAAGCCAGACCAATGGGGAGCGCTGCCCCGGCCCAAAAGCCAAATTCAGAAGATAAATCGGTATTTCCTAAGGTCGCATTTGAGTCTACCGATTGAGCCATTAAGGTCGCAGCCGCTAAGGGTAAGGCCAAGCCCCGACCGGCCACTAAGAAGTTGACACTATCCCCTTTAATTTGCTGGGAAGCCCAGGCCCCAATGCCTAATGTTCCTAACAGAAACGTTATAATTCCATAGGAAAAAGCGGTATGTTCCATCCATCCATCTCCAAATTAGAGGTCGAACATTTCATCGAGGGAAATAGAAAAAGCCCGAGAGACAGCCTGAGATCTCTAAAGAGACCTACAGACTTCTCCCGGGCTTTTATCCCTCCGTGTACTAGTTCTTTTATCTTTAGCTAAAAACTATCTTCAGCTAAGAACTAGCTGCACCTCTTGGACCGAACACTCAACAGTAATGATGAGCTGGAACCCTAGATGCAAATGATTATGTTTATGTCGAAAACTGATAGCAGAATTGTCTCAAGCCAGGGCGTGCTAATTCCCCGCTTGTTGTGAAACTAAGCAGAGAATAACAACAGGTTAAGAGGCAATTGAGTGTAGCCTGATACTTTTTCCCTCAGAGATATTGGCGATTCATGACTTTATCCGCAACTGGTGGGATCGAGCAACTTCGAATATTCACCCGTCACACCAGCATCTGTATCAATGCACAATGCTTTAGCCTCCTGCATGACCTGGATGGCTAATATTCTGAAGGTAACCGATAGCAAAGAGGCTCCTGCTATAGCGGTTCTCACTCGAGTGAGGGGCATACCGATTCCTGTAATGCTTATACAGCAAGGTTTTCTATGTACTGAATCCGATCAGGAACCGCTATATCTACTTAAGGATTCCAGAAAATGAATTTGATCCTCCCGCAGCTCAACCAGAGGGTTATTCTGCTCTATGGTAGCCAGGGCTTGCTCAACGGAATGACCGGCCTTAATCAGATAGGCGGCTAAAAATGTTCCTGTGCGGCGACGTCCGCTGGAGCAGTGAACCACCACGCGATGAGATTGAGCGTTCTGGTCAT
>CAZPYG010000232.1:0-7234 GCA_964590465.1 uncultured bacterium
AGACTATTCCACCCCTGGCCACACCCGCATTCTGCACTACCGCCGTCCAGTCGGGTTATTCGCCCAATTTCAAAAGCAAGAGTTCCTCGTCCCCACCGATCACATTTATCCCCTCGCGGCGGCCCTGTTGCAGCAGCCCGACCAGATCTCCCAATTTGAACCCTACCGACAGCCCACAGAGCACATTCGAGACCTGATGGTTTGCACCCACGGCAACGTTGATGTCGCCTGCGCCCGCTTTGGCTTCCCTATCTATCGGCAACTGAGGGAAACGTATGGGGGGAAGTGGGAGGGTGGGCGAGTTGGCAAGTGGGAACGTGGGAGAGTGGATGAGACCAGTACCAATGCTAACGAAATAGAAAAATCAAACCCTCCCATCCACCCGCCAACCCACCAACCCACCTACTCGCCAACCCACTTACCCATCCACCCATCTACTCACCTACCCACCTACCCGCCTACCTCCCCTCCCCTCCGCGTCTGGCGGTGCAGCCACTTTGGCGGCCATGTCTTTGCCCCCACCCTGGTTGATTTGCCCAAAGGGCACTACTGGGGCCATTTAGAAGCAGAGATGCTAGACCTGCTGGTACACCGCAACGGATCTGTTGCCGACCTGCGTCCGTTTTACCGAGGCTGGTGCGGACTCCAGCAGTTTGAGCAAATGGCCGAGCGAGAGATCTGGATGGAGGAAGGCTGGCCGTGGTTAACCTACCTCAAACGCGGTGAAACCATCGCCACTGCGCCCACCGCGAACGAAGACGACGAAGCCGATTGGGCAGAGGTGCGCATAGAGTACGCTGTCCCCAATGGCAGCATTAGCGGTGCCTATACCGCCAAAATTGAGGCCTGTGGCACCGTGCTAACCCAATGGAGATCGGGTCAGGAGCACTCTCCAGAATCGGTTAAGCAGTATCGGGTGACCCAGATCCAACGAGTAGAGACTTGATTCGATGGCAGGCTCGCCAGGGGAACAGCTGATTGAGGAGGTGGTAATGTATAGAGATCGCACTACCCTGCTGTCCGACCCCACCGTCCGGGTCTAATCTATGGCAGCTACAGGTCATCGCAACTACAGGTCGTCTGGATCAACGCCCAGCTCCCGCAGTTTCTCCGCCAGACGATCTGCTCGCTGGCGTTCTGTTTCTGCCCGCTGGCGTTCTGCGCCCTGCCCCTCCGCTCCGGTCGGTACCACCCGCCCCTCCTGATCACACCACCGCAACCACAGCCTGGACGTTTCCTCTTCGTAAGCCCCTTCCCAAAGGGTTAACCCCAGTCCAACCCCATCCAACCAGACTGAGTCGCCAATGCTGGCAATGCCTGAAGTTGGGGTCAGCTCGGTGTAGCCGGTGGGGGAGATTGTCCACACGCGCAATAGAGCCCCTGCCATGGCTTGCTCGCCTTGAAGCTGTTGCAGAGGGTCAAACACCACGTAGTAGGGCACCCCAATGTGAGCGTAGAGGGCCTTCTTGCTCTGGGTCTTCCCTTTACGCCGCGACTTTTGGCTGAGGTTCAGCTCATCGCCCTCCTGGTTTGACACAATCTCAATACAGACATCCGGAACTTTGCCAAACTGCCAGACAAAATAGGTACGATTTTCCCGTTGGGATAAGTCTTCCGCACGCTTCACCCCCAGACTGAGTAAAACATCGGGCACAATCGGGTCACCCTTGAGCTGGTAGAACACCCCCACATCTGCTTCGGCAATAAAGGGCAATGGAATGGGCGTAGAACTATAAAGAGCATCAATCAGCAGCCGCTGCTGCTGGGCCGATTGGAAATTGTCCACAGGAGTGTCATCTTCAATCTCCAGGTGGCTGATGTCGAGGGCAGTGACAACACCTTCAGGATGCTCGTCGGAGGTTTCGAACGTAAAGCCTTCTGAATTGAGCAGTTTTTGAGTCATAGATGACCCTCAGCATCAGGGAACTGGCGTAGCTGATTTCAGTATAGCTTTGGTGCTCATGGTGCTAAAAGCCGGATCGGCTGGTGGATTAACTGGTCAAATGGCCTGATCCAACGGCCAGGACGCTTGACTATTCCATCCACACAGTTAAGAATAATTTGCATTAGATGGAGGCAATAGCAGCCTGACTGTAAGCAAGAGCGTAAACCCTGTGGCCATTACGATTTCCCGAGCAGACTACGACGAGTTGTGGCAAGAGCAGAATCCCCATCCTCCAGTGACGACCCATGCTGGCTTTTCTGAACTGCGACGAAGGGTGCCTGAACAACTGGGTCAGGGCTATATTCACCAGCTGCAGTGGCATGGCATCGAGTTGACCCTGTTTCACTATCAGTTTCACGAAGACGTGTTTGTCCAGGAGAAAGCCCAAACTCCAGAGTTCACAATCGGCGAAATTGGCTTCAATCTATCCGGTAATCGCCATGGGAAATGTACCGGCGAAAGCTTTATTGAATGGGGCTGCTGGGACGATTCAGAGGCCTGGATCGGGGCCACCTACGCGGATCAACCGATCACGAAAGTTGATATCCATATCCGATCTCCCCAGGGGTTGGGCCAGTTGATCAAGGCTACCTTGCAGGAGCTGCCAGCGGAAATTCGACAATGTCTCGAAGAGTATGACGGCAACTGGTTCAGTGAAGTTAATACGCTGACCCCGGCGATGCGACTGCCCCTAGAGCAAATCTTCCATTGCCCCTTTCAAGGTAAAACTAAGCAAATTTATTTAGAAAGTAAGTGTTTAGAGCTGATTGCCCTGAAATTAGACCAGTTAAAAGACATTGACCAGCGCACCGGCCCAACCTGTGATCTCAAGCCCGATGATATTGATCGGATTCATCAGGCTAAGGCGATTCTCACCACTCAAATCGACAGTCCACCATCCCTGATGGAATTGTCCCGCCAGGTCAGCCTGAATGATTACAAGCTCAAGGTTGGATTTCGTCAGGTATTTGGCACCACTGTCTTTGGCTATCTACATCAGCACCGCATGGAAACGGCGCGCCAGCTCCTGGGCGAACAACGGATGAATGTCAAAGAAGTGGCGCAATCGGTGGGATATAACAATCAGAGCCGATTTGCAGCGGCTTTCCGTAAGCAGTTCGGCATCAACCCCAAAGCCTACCTATTGGGTCGGCAGCCTGGCTAAGCGGGGAAACGCGTCAGCGAAAACGAGCAAGCGATTAGACGGTAAACCTATAATTGGAACAATGCTGGTTCAGGCGGTAATCCCATGATCAATCCCCTCGCTGTTGCCGATGAGGTGGCCTTTCCAGATGCCAATGAGTTAATCACCGAGGATGACACGCCGGTGGACAATTTTGCTTCGGCTAAGCAGCAGCGGCTCCTGATTAGCAGTCTCTATAGTGGTAGCTGGCGGGCAGAGCCATTTTTGGCTGAGGCCAACGTGGGTATCTATCACACCGTTAATCAGCCCGCCATTGTACCCGATGTATTTATCAGTCTGAATGTACAGGTTCCCCCAGACTGGTGGGATAAGCCCAACCGCTGTTACCTGATCTGGAATTTTGGTAAGCCTCCGGAGCTGGTGCTAGAAATCGTTTCCAATCGGGTCGGTAATGAACTCACCGATAAGCTGCGGACCTATGCTCAGATGCGGGTGGGGTATTACGTCGTCTATGACCCAACTCAGCAGTTAGGAGAGCAGACCTTGTGTATCTACGAACTGCGAGGACTGCACTATATAGAGCAAACCGATCTCTGGCTGGAGCAAATCAATCTGGGCTTAACCCTCTGGCAGGGAGCGTTTGAAGAGCGGCAAGAAACCTGGCTGCGCTGGTGCGATGCGCAAGGAAATTTGTTACTGACAGGCGACGAAAAAGCCGATCAAGAACGCCAGCGGGCCGAGCAGGAACGCCAGCGGGCCGAGCAGGAACGCCAGCGGGCTGAGCAGGAACGCCAGCGGGCTGAGCAGGAACGCCAGCGGGCTGAGCGGTTAGCGGCTATGCTCAAAGCTCAAGGCATTGACCCGGAAGACCTGGCAGATGCTTAAGAACGACAAGCTCAGTCAACAGCCGTTTAGCAAAATATCCGGCTAGGGCGAAAAACGATCCGGATGGGAGCGATCGCTCCTGCCCATAACCATCGATTCTCCAGTATCTTCTTGAGAATAGTTCTTAGCAACAGTGGGTTGCTAGCTGTCTTAAATGGTGTGTGGAGATCAAACGAATGGCTGGATTGCTGAGGGAGTGGTACCGGGATTGCAAACAGTCCTCCAGGGTGCTGATGTTGGGTCTATCAGGGATGTTGCTTCTCAGTGGCACTCCCAGTTTGGCCCAGCCCACGATTACCGCTGAAGATGGGATAACGCAAATCGCGCAGTCTCCCGTGACGATTACGGGTGTGCGGGTGGAAGAGACGGGCGCGGGTGTACAAGTGGTGCTGGCAACGGATGCCGGAGACCTGCCTGCCCCCAACACCCAAACAGTGGGGAATGCCCTGGTTGCCGAGTTCCCCAATGCGGTGCTGGACTTGCCGACCGGAGAATCGTTCGAGCAGTTTGGCCCAGTACCCGGCATCGCCCTGGTGA
Source organism: uncultured bacterium (assembly GCA_964590465.1). GTDB lineage: Bacteria > Cyanobacteriota > Cyanobacteriia > Phormidesmidales > Phormidesmidaceae > CAZPYG01. The sequence continues at coordinate 4,512 of CAZPYG010000232.1, forward strand.
GCGTGATGGCTCAGCCAGAGGGCGGCGTCAGGGTCTCCATTACGGGAACGGACGCCCCACCGCAGGTTGAGGTTGGCAATGTTGCTGGTAATCTGGCGTTGACTGTCACCCCTGGCATCGCCGCCGCTGCCACCACCGATGAAGAGGCGATTCAGGTGGTGGTGACCGCGACTCGCACCGAAGAGGAATTACAAAACATTCCCCGCTCTGTCACGTTGATTACCCGGGAAGAGATTGAGCAGCAAACCCGGTTCAACCAGGATCTGGGGGATATCTTATCTCAGCTCGTCCCTGGCTTTAGTGCCCCCACCGGGCGCACCAATACCTTTGGTCAGACTTTGCGGGGGCGGGGAATTTCAGTATTGATTGACGGCATTCCCCAAAACACGAACCTGGGCTCCATACCGGCGGCGCTGACCACGATTGATCCGCGCTCGATTGAACGAATTGAAGTAGTGCGTGGCCCCAACGCGATTTATGGCGGCCAGGCCACCGGCGGTTTAGTCAACATCATTACCCGCCAACCGGATGCGGCTCCCCTGCGCCAGACCATCGACATCGGCGGCAGTGCCGCCTTCAATCAAGCCTTTCTGGCGGGGGACGGGTTTGGCTATAACGCCCTTTACTCCGCATCGGCCGCGACGGATACCGCCAGCATTCTGGGCAGTCTGTCTTACAATTCGCGCGGGGTGTATTACGACGCGGAGGGCGATCGCATCCCCAGCGACCTCACCGACGCCGAGACCGATGAGGTGAACCTGTTACTGCGCCTGGGGGGAGAACTCAGCCCGGCCCAGCGGTTAAATTTCACCTTGAATTACTTCAGCCAAACCCAGGACGCTTCCTATATCAGTGACCCTGCAGTGGATGACATTGAGGGGGTGCAAAAAGCCCGAGCGATTGCACTGCCGGAGGGCACTCAAGTGATTGGAGCCCCCGATGAAGCCTCACTGGAAACCACCAACGTCACCCTGCAGTACGTCCACGATGACTTGCTCAACAGTGAGCTTTCGGGGCAGGTCTTTTTCCGCAACTATGCGTTTGTCGGGGGCATCCCCTCGGATAACCGGGCCTTTTCTGGCATTATCTCCCAATCGCCCGGAAGTACCCAGCAGTGGGGAGGCCGTCTCCAGGTCAATACTCCGTTTAACCCTGAAGACACCCTGAGCTTGCTGTGGGGCGTTGATTATGTGCGAGAAAACAGTTCCCAGCAGTTTAACCTGTTTGACCCCGACGAGTTTGATGCCAGCGGCGGCCTGGTCTTCCGCAAAATTGGCGAGGTGGATTTTGTGCCGCCCTATAGCTTGAGCGACCTGGGCGTTTTTGCCCAGCTGCAGTGGGATGTTGTCGATCGCCTCACCTTCAGCGGCGGCGCCCGGTATGTCAACCTCAATATTAATACCGACGATTACACCACCTTTAGAGGGAACGATGTTGAAGGCGGCACGATCAAGGCCGATGATGTGGTTTTTAATGTCGGCCTGGCCTACGAAATTGTCGATGGCTTGACGGCATTTACCAGCTTTTCCCAGGGCTTTTCCCTCCCTGATATTGGTCGGGTGCTGCGCTTTGCCCCTCCCGGCTTTGCCGTAGAAGCCGATATCGATTTCACCCAACCCCAAAAGGTGGATAACTATGAAATCGGCCTGCGGGGTAACTGGAACACCGTCCAGGCGTCTTTAGCTGGGTTTTATAACTACTCCAGCCTGGGCACAAGATTTGCCGTATCGGATGATGGCCCCCTGCAAACCGTGCGATCGCCCCAGCGGGTCTACGGGGTCGAAGGTGCGGTGGACTGGCAACCCAGCGATGGCTGGAGCCTGGGGGGCACGGCGGCCTGGCTAGAAGGGGAAGATGATGCCGACGAAGATGGCGAGTTTACGGCGCTCGATAGCCTTACCATCCCGCCGTTCAAGCTCACCGCCTACGTGGAGAACGAAACCCTGCCGGGCTGGCGGAATCGGCTGCAGCTGCTGTACTCTGGCAACCGCGATCGCGGTTTTAACGACGGTGCCGATGATGCCCCGATTAACAGCTACGTTACCCTCGATTTCTTGAGTGGCGTTCGCCTTGGGGATGGAGAGCTGACCCTGGGTATTCAAAACCTGCTGAATACTCAATATTTCCCGGTGTATTCTCAGTACTTTGCCCCCTTCTTTGACAGCGCTAACCGCGCCGGTCAGGGGCGCACGGTGAGTCTCAGCTATCGGACGACGTTCTGATTGCTGCTCTCTTCTGGCCTTGCGTTGCTGCTGATGGATTAACCCATGGCCCACCGACCGTTCTTTTATGCTTTCCCCCGCTTGCTCAAACGCCGCCGGTTGCTCAGAAAACGGTGGCAGTGGCTGGCCCTGGGCCTGCTGATGGTGCTGCTCGCGGGTACCGTGGCGGCCTGTGGCGAGCCGCGATCGCAGCAGCTATCTCCAGCCGCCGCACCGTCAGGGAATTGCCGCCTGGTCGAGCACGATGTCGGCACCACCCAGGTTTGCGGTCAGCCCCAGCGGATTGCCGTGTTAGCTCCTCACATGCTCGATATTTTGCTGTCGTTGGGGCTGCAGCCCGCTGGCTATGCTGAATTCACCACCACAGGACTGGGGGAACCCACTATGGAGATTCCGGTGTTGGGCGATCGCGTCACCAGTCAGCCGATCAATTTAGGTTTACGCAACACCCCATCCCTGGAAACGTTGCTGCAGCTTAAACCCGACCTGATTATTGGCGAA
>CAZPYG010000233.1:0-7230 GCA_964590465.1 uncultured bacterium
CTGGACCCCAATCTCTATGGGGAATATGACCAGCAACCCGCCATTATTGCCGAAAATTTTGCCCTCGCCCCTCGCCCCCAGGATCTGGCTGAGGCTCCAGCCAACTACTTTGATGAAACCATTGCCATTGAAGGTGACTTCCGCTCCCTGGAGAACACGCCAAACGCCTTCGCCCTGTTTGAAGAAGGCTGGATCGACGATGTTGGCGTACTGGTAATTGGCACTGAACAACTGGTCGATACAGAAAACCTGGAAGAGGGCGAAAACATCGTCGTGACGGGTCAAACTCAGCCTGCTGATGCCGCAACCTTACAGGCCGCGAATCTGGGCTGGGATGACGCCCAAATTGAAGAATTCATTTCCCGCTATGAAAACCGTCCGGTGATTCAGGCGGAAGAGGTTTACCCCTCTGCGGTACCACCCCATCCCACCCTTTAGGGAATCGATGATTCAAGCTCGGCTTTTATGGGTTCACGAATAGTGTAGTGGGTCAACCGTTGCACCAGGGTAGGCGAAAGGTCTAACTCCTGGGCAATCAAGGTTTCAACTTCATCCAAACGAGTGGTAGACAGTTCGATTTCCTGCCCCGGCACTGTTAGGTCAACTGGTGTGACTTTTACTTTAGTCTTCCCACGGGCGCGGTCCACGCGGGCTTTAATCAGCCGAATTTCCTGCTCCTGAATGTCTGCTGGTAGAGTCGCCTGAAGTGCCTGAATACTGTTTCCGGTTTGCTGAAGCATCCGCTGGGTGAATAGCGTTCCCGCCAACCAGAACCCCAGACCAACCGCAGGCAACAGAAGCCAGAACCTGACTCCGAGGATTCCCAAAGGCTGTACCGACTGACGTCCTGACATGGGCATTTCTCCACTCTCTTCCCCACAGTAGCGGTGGACGGCAACCCTGCAATCTAGCCGGGGAAAGACGTGCTTGGTTACGGTTCATCCAGCCTGTGTAGGTCAACAGCTGTCACTTTTCCGTCACATTTGGCTCCCAGGCTGATGATAGACCCTGACATCCTGGAACTTCAATGCTTGACCTTTGGTACAAAAACGCTGTCATTTACTGCCTGGATGTGGAAACCTACATGGACGGCAACGGCGACGGCATTGGGGATTTCATCGGCCTGACCCAGCGTATGGACTACCTGACTGGCCTGGGCATTACCTGCCTCTGGCTGATGCCCTTTTACCCTACCCCCAACAGAGACAACGGCTACGACGTGATGGACTACTACAGCGTCGATCCGCGTCTGGGCCACCTGGGAGATTTTGTTGAATTTACCCGCCGGGCAGAGGAACGAGGCATCCGCATTATTGTGGATCTGGTGGTCAACCACACCTCAGACCAGCATCCCTGGTTTCAGGAAGCGATAAAAAACCGGGAATCAAAATATTGGGACTACTATTTGTGGTCTGAAAAAAGACCCGAGGATATCGAGGAAGGGATTATCTTTCCGGGTTTGCAGGAAACCACCTGGACCTATCACGAAGAGGCCGGAGCTTACTACGCCCACCGCTTCTACGATCACCAGGCGGATTTGAACATCACCAACCCCGCCGTTCGCGAAGAAATTCAAAAAATTATGGGCTTCTGGCTGGCCCTGGGGGTATCGGGTTTTCGCATCGATGCCGCGCCCCACCTCATTGAGTTTCGGCAGGCCGATAACGTATTCGAACGGGTGGATGACCCCTACGTTTACATTGGTGCCATGCGCGATTTTCTCTCCTGGCGGCGGGGGGATGCGATTTTGCTGGCCGAGGCGAATGAAACCGTTGATGAATTGCCCAAGTATTTTGGTCAGGGCGATCGCATGCAGATGCTGTTCAACTTTTGGGGCAATCAGCATCTCTATCTGGCCCTGGCGCGGCAAGAGGCAGCCCCCCTGGCCGAGGCGTTTCGGGAATTGCCCCCGGTGCCCCCCACCGGGCAGTGGGCCAATTTCGTGCGTAACCACGATGAACTCACCCTGGATCAGCTCTCCAGCGACCAGCAGGATGAGATTGCCGCCGCCTTTGCCCCCGATCGAGAGCAAATGTGGATTTTTGATCGCGGCATCCGTCGCCGCTTTGCCCCCATGATGAATGGGGATCTGCGACGGCTGAAGCTGGCCTACAGCCTGCTGCTGAGCCTGCCCGGCACCCCCGTGATCAACTTTGGCGAAGAGTTGGGCATGGGCGACGACCTCTCCCTGAAGGAACGCAACCCGGCCCGCACCCCCATGCAGTGGTCTCCGGGCAAAAGCGGCGGTTTCTCCACGGCACCACCAGAAGACTTGATCCTGCCCGTGGTGTCAGAGGGACAATTCAACTACCAGGACATCAACGTCACCTGCCTGCGCCGCGAACCGGAATCGCTCCTGAACTGGATGGAACGGGCCATTCGCCTGCGAAAGGAATGCCCGGAACTGGGCTGGGGCCAGTGGCAAATTCTGGAAACCAACCATGTCAGCGTCTTCGCCCATCGCTGCCAGTGGCGAGGCAACGTCGTCATCGCCATCCATAACCTCAGCCCCGATCCCTGTAAGGTCTCCCTCACCCTAAAAGATGACGTGGGGCAGGGCCTGACAGATCTGTTCAAAAACCAGCCTGAAGAAACGATTTCTGTCCCCACCCACGACTTTCAGCTCGAAGGCTACGACTACCGCTGGTTGAAGGTGACTGATGGATCGCCAGGCTGACCTCTATGCGCATTCAGATTCCTGGTGTTTAGCGGTGCCAGAGGCGAGAGCTTCTGCCAGTTTGGTTTCGGAGTAGTGCCGGGGAATGGTGCGATGGTCAAAGACCGACCTTCGGCCATCGCCTGCAAGCTGGCTGAATGGCCCGTGGTCTAGATTGGCCAGTTCGGGGGCTTTACCGAAGGACGAAAGCCCGTGAGAATAAAGCAAAGTGTAGTTTGACCAGGGCAACCTGGATTCCTGAAATTCCTGTATATCAAGGCTTACAGTTCTGCCTTCTGCCTTTCCTTGAAAGGGCAAGGGCCAGTTCTTTGAGTAGCTCGGCTTCGATGCGGCCCCCATGGATTGAATGATGGATTCGGGGATGGAGAGTTGCATGGGGTTAGCCCTACCGTTGCATGGAGTCAATGCGCCCTAATGCTGCTGCTGCGGTTTGGCGGGTAGCTATAGTGCCGGTTTCAAGGACTTCAAGCAATTTGGGTACTGCTGATTCGTCGCCGAGTTGCCCTAATGCCTGGATAACGCTGCACTGGACAGTTGGGTTAGAGTCTGACAGAGCATTCAGCAGCAATGGCGTTACTGCTACCTCACCCAGCTTGCCGAGAGATTCTGCAGCTTTAGCCCGTACCTCTGGGTTGGGGTCGCTGGCGAGAGCGTTGGTAATGGTGTCTAAGACCATCTGGCGGTAATCGGTAAGCTGTTCCATGGGTTCTCTCTGTCAACTTGAAGAATCAGTTTAACGATTACTCTAAACGCCGTACTAAACCAGTAAAACCTGCAACCCAAAGGGACGTAAATACCCAACCCAAGGAGATGTGTAGCCAGAAATACGCCAAGAGCACTCCACCCCATCTCAGTTTGAATGGGGAAATCTCTTTTCCTCGACTAGCTCGAGGTATCCAAAAACTCTCTTGGTGAAAGTCAATGATCGGTAGGAATACATCCATTGAATACATTAGGGAGTAAAACTCAGGATAAGATGGAGTCGTTTTAGGCATTTGAGGACTACTGTCTGGCTCTGAGTAAATAGGTGCTGATGTGGATAAATCTTTCGTATTTGAAATTGAATAAGCTTCTAGTTCAGATGGCTCAATCAGGCCATGGGTATAACCCAGATCAAATATGATAAGGCCTATGAATACAATTACTAAAGAGAATAATAATGCCCTATGAGGCTTGTACCCATGAGCTATGGTACGGCTTAAAAACAAGTTCCAGAACTGTTTGATTTTGCTAAGCCCTCCATACTTGCGTAAATCATCCTGTTTGCCAATCAAAACTTTGATTGCAGCCTCTTGGTGCCCGCTAGCTTGAAGTACTCGGGCTGCCTGCTCATAAGGCTGAGGGGAGAAGTTATCTTTAAGATTCTGCCGTCGAATCCAATTTAACCGGTCAGCTCCATTAACTGGAGAGCCCAGAGCAATTCGTTCATAGACAAACCCATTGAGGACTAAGTTTCCATGCTCTGGCCAACTTTCCTTCCTATCCCACAGCGTAGAAATTCTTGCGGACCTAAAGTCAACAGAAACGTGGGCAGGATATTCTGGCGTGAAATTGAAAGTCTTACCAATTTTAGATCCCACAAAACTAACCCATCCGTTCGCCGTAAAATTTTCAGACAATAAAACTGAACCTCTTATATCCATACCTTCAATACAAAGCGGAGTATCATCATCCAGAAAATAGCGTAATGAGATTGGCAAGTTTTCTTGTTCATGCCAACTAGAATTCTTGTTAACTTCAAACCGCCCGTTTCGGCAATTAATATTTCCGCTAACTGACGAATTACTCAATTGCACTTGTCCAATTGAGTGAACCCAATTCAATAGAACAGAACCTCTTATTTCTGCAGAATTTATAACTAATGAAGGAGCTTGGTGGTCACGGCTTTCATTGTGGAACTTACCCATGCAGCAGTTCAAGTTGCCACCAATGAAAGTATTTGACAAACTTACTATGCCTGTTGATTCAAAATCATAAATAAAAGAAACGTTTCCTTTTATTTCGCATCCTGAGAGGTTTAGCGATACACCAGCTGTATTCCTCCGTGCATTTTTGAACTTTCCATCTTTACACTGAAAATCCCCACCTATGTGAGAGCAACGAAAATTCACCTCTCCTACTGCTTCAAAACTTCCATCAAGGAAAACAGAACCTTTGACTTCGGAATTTTGGGCTATTAGTGCATAACCTTCTGCATTTGAAAAGGTGCTATGACGGCAAAGAAGGTCTCCACCAATTATTGCTCCTTGCAGAGAAACTTCACCAATCGCACAAAATTCTTCCTGGAAACGCACATCACCTTCAACATTTAGACCCCTTGCGTTGATTGCCAATTCCACTGCTCTGCCTGAAGTACCATAAGCTTGGCTAGAAGTAACATATGAGCCTGATAAGTCGAGGAACCTTACCGCTGCCCGTTCTAACCAAATTGCCCCCATAAAGGCGCACTGTCGCAAAATCAATGGAAAATCCATCCGTAAAAAGTTCAGATCAAGCGAGCCCTCAATTCTAGCTCCTATAATCTTTAATCCTTGATAGCTTAAAAACTGGGTTGCCTCTTGTTCAGTACACAACCAAACGATTAACTTTGCGGATAAGCACCGGCTACTGTTCCATTCTGCCGAGCTTTTTGGACTGTTTTTGTCTTCATCCTCATCGCTAAAATCTGCTGACTCACCTATTGCGACCTGTAGTAGCAGCTTTAGCTCAACCTCAGAAAGCTTAAACCCTGCATCCTCAGCTAACCCAACTAACCATTCAGCTTTAGTTGTCATTATCTTAAAAAAGTCAACCAGTACCAATATAACCTTATCCTCTGTTACGAGCATTAGAGTTTTACGGAAGGCAAAGAACTTAATCCATGAAACTGCAAAATTTTTGAATATTAGCTTCACTCATTTTTATTTTGTTCCTAAAATAAGTCAAATGTGGCTTCTTGCTCGGTAAGCTAAACACATTGTCTTGTCATTGATAAGTACAAACTTTAGCGTTGGCGCGTAAATAAGCGGGTTAAACTGGATCGCCCAATCTAATGTGAATCGGGAAGAATATTCAACCTTGGCCTTTTCGCTACCTTCCCCAAATTTGAAGAGGCTTTGAATTAGGCTTTGCTTGTATCTTGAGATGGCCTTAGAGAAAGCCATCCGCGTTATCTGGAGCAGCATCTAAAGTGGACTCAACACCACGGGAAATCATCCTACATGTAACAGAAAACAATACTTGCCCATTTGAAGCTTGGCTAGAAGGACTACGCGACAGACAAGCCCGGGCTAGAATTAAGAAACGACTGGACCGGGTAGAGCTTGGCAACCTGGGAGATGTTAAGCCTGTGGGGGAGGGAGTTTCAGAGCTTAGAGTTGATTATGGTCCTGGTTATCGCATTTACTTCGCCCAAGTAGGAACAACGATAGTCGTCTTGTTATGCGGGGGCGACAAAAGCAGCCAGAGACAGGATATTCTTAAAGCCAAGCAGTACTGGACAGATTTTCAGCAGAGGCAAGATGCCAGCTTATAAAAGCTACCACTCCTATTTAATCGAGTCCCTCAAAGATCCTGCGGAGGCGGCTGCCTATCTGGATGCTGTTTTTGAAGATGGCGAGCTTGAGCCGATGCTACTGGCGCTCAAAAACGTTGCGGAAGCTCGCAGAAACATCGCATCTACTCTAGATGAACCCGATGCAAACTGGAATACCTGCTACCAGTTACTTTCCCAGGGGGAAGTGCCAGGGATTCTTTTAATATCAAAATTATTGAGCAGTCTGGGCTTAAAGCTTTCTGTCACAGTGAAGGATGAGCAGGTGGCATAGTTTTTACCACCAGTAGGAGACAAGAATGGCATCCTGGTCTTCGAAATACCGGCTACCCGAGCTACTTGAGCGTGGTCTGCAAAACGTACTAGACGAACCGGCTCAAGATAACCCTGATCAAGAAGCTGAGTTAGATCAGTCTCAACAACACGCTGAAATGTTTAGGATTCTTCGCCAGATTCGCGCCGAAGTACAAGCAAAGCACGGAACCTACCAGGATGACTTGTTAGCCGAAGCCTGCTGCCAACAGTTCCAGCCATAGTAGAACCAGCCCAACAGCGACGAGGTAGCTTGCCTGTGACAGAAATCATCAAGCCGCATAACGACGAATTTCAACCTCGGCACCACTCGCGTCGCCTCTTCCGCCCGCGCTAGCAATTCCCCTGTCACCTCATCACTGAGATAATATTCCCCACAGTTTTCGCAAACCTCAGCAGGTACTCGCTTAAATACGACGATGGCCCCCTCCCGGTCTAAGGTTACCGTTACCAGCCCAGGCTGAATTTGTCCTTGTTTGCAAATTACACAGTTCATGGTTACTTCCGAGTTTTAAAGTCAGGTTGCCACAGGTTTAGATCCGGTTCATAGGCAGCAAACGTAGGATGGGGCAAAGGGCCTGAGCCCGTGCCCATCGTATAAAGATTTCCGACAATGATGGGCACGCTTCGCTTTGCCCATCCTACGGTTCGAGTTTGCCGCTAACTCAACTGCCGATACCGCAGCAGGTAGCTAAACACCTCCCCTTGC
>CAZPYG010000234.1:0-7168 GCA_964590465.1 uncultured bacterium
GGGAGGTGTTTAGCTACCTGTTGAGATATCGGCAGTTGGGTTAACGCATAGGATAGGCAAAGGGCTGAAGCTTGTACCCATCATTGCGAACTTCTTGCATAACCGTCAGCTCAGCCCTGCCATTCACTGCCTTTGGATAGAGGAGTAGATGTTCAACCTCTCTAAAATCGAACACTACACCGATAGAACCTTCCTGGACAAATTGCGGGTTGACCTGTTGGCAGTTCAGGAACACGTTTTACTCCTCTCCCCCTTTGTATCCAAAAATCGCTCTTCACACTACTATCCGATTCTTTTGACCTTGAAACAAAGGCATATTCCTATGGATATCTACATCCGCCCAAAGGCGGAACAGCCCTTATCCCTGCAGCCCCACTTCGAGCCAGTGAGGCATAAACTGACCGTCTTGGGGGCTAACGTACATCTTCGCCAGGGAATGCACGAGAAAGTGGGCATCCTCGACGACCGCATCCTCTGGCATGGCAGCCTGAACATCCTTTCCCACAACGACACCCGAGAATCGATGCTGCGGATCGAGTCGCCGGAGTTGATTCAGGAAATCCGGGGAGAGCTGCTGGGAGAAATCTTTGATACCCCTGACGCAAAAACACCCCAGACCCCAGAACCAGCAACGGCACCCTCCTGTCCGACCTGTAGCAGCCCCATGCTGTGGTTTGACGATGCCAACCTTTGGATCTGTACAAACAGCCCCACCTGCTCAGGGACGTTAGCATCTCAACAACCCACCGATACCGGGACACAGCCTCAAGTTCAAAAAACAGGCTTGCAATGTCCCCTCTGTCAGGGTGAAATGGTGATTCATCGGGGAGTATTTACCCGAATTGCCTGTTCCAATGTTGAGTGTGGCTACCGCATGGACCCTCGGCTCTCGGCTGGACTGATACGACTATGGCGACGAAGGGGGCAGCTATGACCCTACCGTTTGAGGTGGGCGACAACGTTCGTTGCCGCAACCAGATTTGGGAAGTTATCAGGATAGAGGACCACAACGATGGTAGCTGGACTATCAAGCTGTTCCCGGAGGATGAGAGCCGTCCTAAGTCCTTTCTGTATCCCTTAACCCCCATCGAACCGATCAAGTCAGCGGTAGATAACCTCCAGTCGGGGCGGCTCGACCACATCGACAACTATCGCCTCTACACCAGCGCCACCCGCCTCTCCCTGGTTTACGAATACGACAAGCTACTGAGCATCAGCAACTCCAAGATGGTGCCAGAACCCTATCAGCTTCTGGCCGTCAAAAAGGTCATGGAATCCCTCCGTCAGCGGTTTCTCATTGCGGATGACGTGGGTTTAGGTAAAACCATTGAAGCCGGGTTGATTATGCAAGAGCTAACGGCTCGGCAGCGGGGTACCCGCGTGCTGATTGTGGTCCCGGCCTCCCTGCAGGACCAGTGGAAGAAGGAAATGCTCCGGCACTTCCACCGAAAGTTCTACCTCTACAACAGCCGCAAGATTGAGGGTATCAAGGAACTGGTGGACGAAAACCTGAACCCCTGGCTGGCGAAAAACTCAATTATCACCTCCATCGACTGGATCAAGCCCCAATACGAAGGCACGGGTGCCTCTCGGCGCAACGTCAACCGGGTCTTTGAGCAAATGGTCTCAGTGGAGAAGCCCTGGGATTTGATCATCATCGACGAGGCCCATTACGCCTCCACAGACTCCAACCGGGCCGACTTAGCTAGGGCGCTGCAGGACCGCTGCGAAAGCCTGATTTTGACTACGGCGACCCCCCACTCCGGGAATCCCCAGCACTTCTTTAACCTGCTGAACCTGATTGATCCCTTCATGTTTGCCGACCCGGAGGATTTAGACCGCTCTGATGCCCGTCAGCGGGTCGATAAGGTCATGATTCGACGGGGCAAGGAAACCATCTACGAACTGAACGGGGATGGCAGGTTGGTCAAGAAGTTCCGGGACCGGGAACCCCACCCCGTAGAAATCGACTTTTCCCAGGAGGAGATGGCCCTCTATGAGGCTGTGTCGGAGTACACAGCCACCGGCTGGGCTCAGTTGAACCGGAAACGCAAAATATCGGCCTCTGACCGGAACATCGGCAAATTCCTGCTGACCCTGGTGCAGAAGCGGATGGTGTCTAGCCTGTACGCCCTGCGGGAAACCCTGAAGCGTCGGGTTGAATCGATTGTTGAGAACCGCACCACCGACCGCATTGAGGGAGTCAACACCCGCGACATCAAGCGGATGCTGAAAGACTATACCAGCAACAGCTACATGGAAGACGACGACCGGGAGCTGGTGGAACGCTACCTGGAAACCCGCAAGGTCCAGGAAATGTATGCTGAGCGCACCAATGAGGTCAAAACCCTACGGGAGTTTCTAGAAAAGGCCGATGACCTGATTCAAGCCGGGACAGACAGCAAGCTCACCTGGCTGATGAATTTCCTGAAATCCCTGACCAACAAAGACCCCAACGAGAAAGTGATTATCTTCACGGAATATCGAGACACCCTGGAGTACGTCAAAGGCAGGTTGGAAAGCGACTGGCGGTTTGGGCCGGGTAGCGTTGTCACCATTCACGGAGGAATGCCCCTGGGAGAAGACGAAAACGAAGAAGGCTCTAAGCTCTTTGCCGAACGCCGCTTCAATGATCCGGATACCCGCATCCTGCTGGCCACCGATGCCGCTTCTGAAGGACTTAACCTGCAGAAGCACTGTCACATCCTGGTGAACTATGAGCTGCCGTGGAACCCCAACCGGCTGGAGCAGCGCATTGGTCGAATTCACCGCTATGGCCAGAAACATACGGCCCAGGTCTATAACCTGATGATTAAGGATTCCAAGGAAGCGGAAATCTTTAAGCGGCTAACGGAGAAAATCGAAATTATCCGTAACCAGCTCGGCAGCATGGCTGAAGTGCTGGGCATTCTGGAGCAGGTTTCCCTGGATGACATGATTCTCAAGGTTCTGGATCGGTCTGTCCCCGCTGAGGAAGCCTCTGACATTGCTGAGCGAGAACTCCAGCGCATGCAGCAGATTGCCGATGAGCTGAAGGAAATGCAGTTCCTCTCCGGATGTCGGCAGTTCACGCGAGAAGACATTCAGGCGGCGGATCAGACGATTACGGAATCCCAGAAAGCGATTCCGACCCACCAGGATGTTCAGCGGTTTGTAGAAACCTTTTTGAACGTCTTTGGTGAATCGGGACGGGGAGACCGGAATGGTCGCAAGCTACAGCCGACTCGAAACAAAGGGGTTTACCGCCTGCTGGTGCCCTCAGTCATTCAGGATGACAAGCTGCCGAAGAAATACGACCGCATCACCTTCGACCGAAAAATCGCCATGAAGGACTGGGAGCGACACCAGGAGCCAGATTTTGTGGCCTTTGGTCATCCCCTGCTGGAACGCATGGTGTACTACTGCCGGGTGGTGCGTTCTGCCGAACTCAGCGGTAAGCTGAGCTGCCTGGTGACTGACTACATGGGGCTACCAGGGGTTGTATTTAACTATCTGCTGCGGTTTGAGGACCAGGAAGGCCGTATCGTGCGGGAAGAGCTTGAGCCTGTGTTTGTGGACCAGGAGGGCAAGGTTCATCCAGAGCTGGGGCATAAGCTCTATCTGGCCCCCAGTGTGCCTCAGGCTTCCCCGAGCGAAGGCACTTTAGCAAAAGTCCAGCACCGCATCGAAGACCTGAAGCAGGCAGCGGGGAACTATGTCCGTTCTCAGTACACCGACTACTACGAGCGGGTTGAGCAACTGCGGGAGCAGGAGATTCAGGTGCTTCTCGCCGACCTGGAGCGGTTCAACCAGGGGATGGAGGATCAGTTCAAACTGCGGAAGGTAGATATCGAAGGGGAGCAGCTTTCTCTCGGCGGGGAATTTGAGTCAACCTCTGTTAAGGGATTACGCACAAGACTGGAAAACCAGATGAGAATGCACCACCACCGCATGCAGGAACGTCGCCATGAAGTGGAAAATATGCGCCTGGGAGCTTTTCCGGCACCAGAGCTACTCAATATGGTGATTGTGACCCCCCTACAATGAGTTACCGAATCTACATGGATGTTTGTTGCCTGAATCGTCCGATGGATGATTTAGAACAAACGCGATTGCGAATGGAGGCGGACGCCGTCACTGAAATTATTCAAAATTGTGAGAACAGTAACTGGATATTGGTCAATAGCGACATCATCGAGTTCGAGGTCTCATGCCACTCTGACACCTTTAAGCAAGAACTGGTCTACTCTACTCTTGCCAAGGCCACAGTTTATCTTCAGACCACCCAAGAGATTGAGTCTAGAGCCGAAGCACTGATGCAGCTTAGCTTTAAGTTTCATGATGCGCTGCATCTGGCCTTTGCTGAGGCAGGGCAGGTAGATATTTTCTTAACAACCGATGACCGCTTATTGAGGAAGGCAAAGCAAAATCAAGATACCTTGAAGATCAAGGTTGAGAATCCGACTATCTGGTTGATTAGTATTTCACAACAAGAGGAGGGAGATGGCAGTGAAGCAAACGGAAATTAGGCAGCAGGGATATAAAGCTCTAATTGACGCCTTAGGGGTAGCTAATACTTTGCGGTTTTTGCAACAGCTTGGGGTAGGGTACGGCAACTACACCTTAGAGCGAAGCCAGTGGCTGGATCAGCTGACAATGGATGACTTTCGTGAATACATCCAACAAAAACGTACAGGCGCAGAATAAACGATACGTTCAGGTAACACACAGGCATCCAAAAACCTAATCACAGTCCAAAACTCAAACCAACGTTAAATCTTTGCCCCGTGAAGCTTATCCTGCGCCAGAATGGTTCACCAGAGGATAATCAGACCGCCTGAACGAGGTAAAGCATGGCCAGTGCCACCAGCACCCGCGAAAGACTGACCCAACGCCGACAGCAAGAGCAAGAATTACGGGGGTATTCTCCCTCAAGCCGCTGGTACACTGCCCTCAATAACGCCATCAGCTACATCGAGTTGGCCGAAACCTCCGCTTCGCCGAAGGACCGTTTCCTTAATGCCTGGTCGGCCATCTACAACCTGTACATGATGATTCATGTGCGGGGCCAGGTCGAAAACATTACCCTATCGGACTGGATCAAAGAAATTCAGGATGCACCCCCGGTGCGCCGCATCTGTGAGCAGGTTCCCGACAGCTTTCTAGACGCCATTGATAGCGCTAAGAAAACTCTGCTGCTGGATGCCGAGAAGAAGCTGTGGCGGGAATCGAAGCAGTTTGTAGACATTTGGCGACAAAAGCACCAGCAAAACAGGGAGCCCTCCTCAGAAAGAGCCTGCCTGTATGCCCTGCTGATTGGCCGAGACCTGCGCAATGCCGTCAGCCATCCCACCATTAACCCCAGTGCTTCAGCAACCAAGAAGGCACTCACAGAAGCCGCGAACCTGTACTTACCCCTGGCGATTGCGGCCATTGAAGCCACCATTGAGCACCCCCCCGAAAATACGACGGGGAAGGCTACCGCCTACC
The DNA here is from genome assembly GCA_964590465.1 of uncultured bacterium. Taxonomy (GTDB): domain Bacteria; phylum Cyanobacteriota; class Cyanobacteriia; order Phormidesmidales; family Phormidesmidaceae; genus CAZPYG01. Next base: position 5,470 of record CAZPYG010000234.1, read on the forward strand.
GCTCGTTCCTGTATCCCTTTCTGATCAATGCCGACAGCTTTTTCTCAGACTACTACCTGTAAAAGCTGATGCCCGACCAGGAACTGGCCGACTTTGACGATGCCGCACTAAAGGACAGCCTCAAGCAACTTAATCGGGAAATGGGGCAACGGGCCAATCAACTGGTGATGGATGCCACCGCTGAAACTACATTCCAGGAATGGTGCCAGCCGGTGCTGTTTCCAGCCCTGGAGCTTGAAGTTCAAACCGGCACTCGCCTGGTGACGGAGTCGGCCATTTTTGAGCCCACCTGTGTGCTGCCCTTACCAGAAGCAGACGTAAAGCCGGAGTATCAGGGCAAAGCTGCCCGAGGAGACCTGGCCTGTCTGCTGTGGGTGCTGCCCTGGCGGGCGCAGAACCTGGATGCCATCCCCCCTGAGCAGCATCAGCTTAACGAAGAAGGTTCCCCCCTGGCGGGCTTAACCTGGATGGAAATTGCCCAGCGGTCCCTACTAGGGTCAGATGTACCCTGGGCCATTGTCACCAATGGGCGCAAGCTGCGGCTGCTGAGCAAAGGCACGGCTCACAAACCCCGTGCCTTTGTGGAAATGAATCTGGAAGAAATCATCAACCAGCGGGGGAGCCAGGATGGCAAGCTGGCCGCCCGCTACCTGTGGGGGATGTTTTCGGGAGAGTCGTTCACGCTGTTGGACGACAAAGACCGTACCCGGCTAGACCGTGTCTTGCAGGAGAGTGAGCGCCACGGTCAGGAAATCAGCGATGAATTGAAGCAAAACGTCTTCCGGGCGCTGGAAGAGTTGGGCGATGGTTTCCTGGAGTATATGAAGGGCAAGCCCGATGAGGTGGAAACGTTTTCAGAGACTTACACCGTTGAGCCAGAACCCTCTGAGGCGGTGCTGACGGATATCTACCAGGAGTCCCTGAGCCTGATGTATCGGCTGCTGTTTCTGTTCTATGCCGAGAGCCGGGATATGTTGCCTATGGAGGACGAGATTTACCGGGAGAGCTACAGCCTGGAGTCCATCCGAGATGAAATTATCTCGGTGCTGGATGACCCGGACCCGACCCGGTTCTTTGGTAAGGGCAGTCTGGACCTGTGGGAACGGCTACAGCAGCTTTTTTCCCTGGTACAGAATGGTGGTTTGCGTAATCGCATTCCGGCCTATGATGGCGGGCTGTTTGACCCAGAGCAGCACCCGTTTTTGGGCACCTTTGCCATTGGCGACTATTACCTGGCCAGAGCTATAGACCTGCTCAGCCGTACCCGCCCCAGTAAGGATAAACCCAGGGGTGAAGGGCGCAAGAAGGTGACCTATCGAGATCTGGATATTCGCCACCTGGGCAGCATTTATGAGGGCATTCTGGAATATTCGGCTCATATTGCCGATGAAGAGTTGGCCATCATGCAGCGGGGCAGTGGCGGCAATAAGTATGAGGAGTATGTAGCCTTCTCGGAACTAAAGGCCAAGGAGCGGGAGCAGCTAGCGGAGTATAAAGCAGCCCTGGAAGAAGACCCGGAAAACCCGTCGCTGCCAAGCCGCTGCAAGATTGTGGGGGTCAAAGAGCCGGGACAGTACTTTCTGGTGTTTGGCGGGCGCGAGTCGAAGCGGAAGTCGTCGGGGTCGTATTACACACCGGACTACATTGTTCAATACATTGTGGAGAACACCCTGGGACCGCTGGTGCGGGGTGAGAACCG
>CAZPYG010000235.1:0-7130 GCA_964590465.1 uncultured bacterium
CTTCTGCAGACTGTTTGAGGGGTTAACCGGGTGGAAATTGGCGTTTACGGTTACCCGTCCCCCCGGCGGCGTAAACTTGACCGCATTACTTAATAAATTGATGAGCACCTGGCGCATGCGCCTTTCGTCAACCCTGACGTGGGGCAGATTGTCCCCGAGATGGGTTTCTAACTGAAGGCCTTTCTTCATCGCCTGTTGGGCCACAAACAAACAGCTGGAGCGGCACAGCTCTGCCACATCGGTGAGCCCCTGGCGAAGCTCCATTTTACCGGCTTCGATTTTCGCGACATCTAAGATGTCGTTAATCAGGGCGAGCAGGTGCTGACCGCTGGTTTCGATGGTGTTTAAGGTTTTGATTTGGGTCTCGTTCAGGGAGCCAAAGACCTGTTCCTGCAGGGCTTCCGCTAACCCCAGAATGGCGTTCAGGGGAGTGCGCAGTTCATGGCTCATGTTGGCTAAAAATTCGTCCTTCTGGCGGGTAGCCCTGGCCAGTTCCGCATTGGTTTGTTGGAGGGCCTGGGTCCGCTCCTGCACTTTCGTCTCTAGCTGCTGGTTGAGATGTTTGAGGGAAACAGTGGCCCTTTGTCGTTCGAGTTCGGCGGCGGCCCTGGCGGCAAACACCTGCATGATTTTTTTGGCATGGGTCGGGTCGGGGAGGGCATGGCGATGGAGGATGCAAAGTACGCCAATGGGTATTCCCCGGGCATTTCTCAGGGTAGTTCCCAGATAACTTTCAACTTGCAGATGAATTAAATCTGTATCGGCAGAAAAGTACTTTTGAACGTCTGATTCGCAGTAATACAACCCCTGCTTTAAGGCATATTCGCAGGGGGTTTTTGCAAACTTATATTGATAGCAGGGGTGGAGCTCTTCCTTGGACCAAAAGGCCAGGGTACGTAAGTCTTCCCCACTTAGTTCTGACACTAAGGCATGGTCAACCTGCAGGGCAGAGGCTATATAGCGCACCAGGGAGGCAAAAAAGTCTTTTCCGGTGACCGCAGCAGTACCTTCCACCAGGGCTTGTAGGGATTGTTCAGCCTGTTTGCGATCGCTAATATCCCGCACCATAAACAGGGCTTCATCAGCCCCGCTTTTGATTACCCTGACCTCTTCCCAACGGATATGGTCTCCCATATCGATCGGCTGCTCATAGACCCCAAGCTTGCCGGTTGCCAGAGCTTCATGGAGATAGCCCATTTGCCATTCGGCCACCTGGATCGGTAAGACCTCTGGCATGGAGTGACCCACCGGATTAACCCCCTTTGTCACCAGGGAAATATCGTCTCGATAGGTCACAATTTCGCGGTATCTGCCCTGTACATCAATGCGAAAGAGGTAGTCAGGAATTAACGAAATAATGTTGCGATTCTGCCGGTCACTTTGCTGTAGTGCGTCTTCGAATTGCTTATGGTTGGTGATATCGGTGAAGGTACCGACATGGCCGACGACCGCGCCTGAGGGATCCCGTTCCGTGACCATCTGGCCGTAGATCCACAGTACCTGCTTGTCCTGATGTTGGAGGCGAAACTCACAGCGAAATGGCCGCTGCTCCAGGGCAGACTGGGTCGATTCTGCTTTTACAAGGGGTAAGTCAGCGGGAAAAATTAGCTCCTGCCAGGGCAGCCCCATGGCCTCAGCATCGGATAACCCGGTAATTTCTTGCCATCGTTCGTTGACATAGGTATATCGGCCCTCGGCGTCAGCATGAAAAATACCCACCGGGGCAGCGTCTACCAGATTGGCGTAGCGCTGTTCAATATCTGAAATAATCAACCGTTGATGGTGAGACCAGTAGACCTGATCTACTAAGCGGGCGTATTGCAGAGTATCCCAGGTGACTAACCCCACTAACCCCTGGTCATCATTGACGATGGGGAGATGCCGCACCCGGTGACGCTGCAAAAGCTCAATGGCTGCGGCTAAATCTGTGAAGCGAGACTGATGCAGAACAACGACTGGCTGACTCATGACATCCCCCAGGGTTATAGGGGGTTTTTCTGAGTCAGGGGGCCGAAGCAGATCCTGAGGCTGGCGGTGCAATAGCCGCAGGACATCCCGTTGGGTCAAAATCCCCACGACTCGGTTATGGTCTACCGCTATGATGCAGGTGGTTTGGGCTTCCAGATGAAGGTCAGAGATGGCCGGATCAGCCCCATATTCTTGGGTGGCATGACAGGTGACTAGACAGTTTTTTTTATCTCCCTGCAGTTGCTCAATAACCGTGATGAGTGGAGTTTTCGGAGACGCCACCAAAGGATTTCTGACAATAGCTAAGGCAGGATCTACGGGGGTAAATCCACCGGCATAGGAAGGCATGGAAACGACCTGATGGTTCTGTACAGATTATTCCCTTTATCGTTAAGGAGTTAGCCCTGTTCAGATTTTGTTATGCAACTTTAAACATAACTAAAGCCTGAACCTATGGTGGACGCCATTGATACAGGGTAATTATGCTGATTAAAGATCAACCTTATCCAAGTTCAGAAGTGTAGTTGAGAGCATCCCACTTTTGTCATCCTGTAGCTGGCTTCCCGCAGGGTACGAAACGGAGTGCAGTGAAGGATCTCTGGCAGAGGCCCTGGACTAAGATTCTTCGCTTCGTTGCTCTTTCAGAGCCGCTTACGCGTTGGCGCAGCCGGTCTGAAAGACAAACAGAATGACATTCCCTTTAGAGTGGTATTTGCAAAAGTGGGATGGACTGGACTTGGTATAAATGGAAAAGCTATAGAGCAAAGTTTACAGCAGCTTCAGCATGAATTTGAGTTGTGGGGAAAAGACTTAATGATGGAGCGGCTTGGCTGACCAGTAGCTCTAGTTCTGTACAGCCCAAAATTATCCCTTCTGCCCCGGATTCTCCCAGAGATGCCATGATTTCCTCCAGAATACGGGCTGACGTAGGGTTAATTTTTCCCAGGCAAAGCTCAGAATAAATGATTTGATGAATGCGATCTCGCTCTGGCAAATCAGGCACCAATACTTCCAGTCCATAGCGTTGATTCAGCCGCTGCCGGTAAAAGTCCTGCTCCATGGTGAATTTGGTGCCCAATAGCCCTACCCGTTGCAATCCCTTGGCCTGAATTCGATTCCCCACTGCATCGGCAATGTGTAAAAACGGCACCGAAATTCGGGATTCAATATCGTCTGCCAGCTTGTGCATCGTGTTGGTGCAGAGTATTACCAGACTGGCCCCAGCCATCTGGAGCTGCTGGGCAGCTTCTACCAGCACAGCCGATGCCGCCGGCCAGTTTTCTTCGTGCTGAAACCGCTCAATATCGGCAAAATCCACCGAGAACATAATGCATTTAGCTGAATGCAGCCCTCCTAACCGACTGCGAACGGTCTGATTCAAAATTCGGTAGTACTCAATGGAAGACTCCCAACTCATACCGCCAATCAGTCCAATGGTTTTCATGACCGCTCCTTACTTAAGTCGAGACTTTGGGGAATCCGCAGGGTTGCCGACTGGGCTCCACGGGGAATCAGCATAAGCCAAGCCATCGGGTAGTAGGTTAACGCGATATAAACCGGGCTGGGGAAGAGGTTAGCGGCTGCCTTTCACAATCCTTCTGTCTGGGGCTCGAGGGGCAACCGCACGGTAAAGGTGGTCCCCTTATCTACCCTGCTGGTCACCTCAATGGTGCCCCCCTGCAAATCTACAAACTGCTTGACGATGCTCAGGCCCAGGCCGGTACCGGGAATGTTGCTGACGTTGCGGCCCCGGTGAAAGGGCTCAAACAGGTGGCGCTTATCCTCCGGGGGAATGCCGATGCCTTCATCCTGCACCTGGAGGGTGAGTTGGTGCTGGCGTTTGCCCACCTTCAGGCGAATGGCTCTGGGTTCTGGGGTATACCGCATAGCGTTAGACAGCAGGTTGCTCAAAATCGAGCGCAGTAGTCGTTCATCGGCCTGGGCGATCAGGTGCCGACTGCGGCTGACAAATTCCACCGGGGCTTTGGGGCGGCGATACTCTCGCTCATCCAGCAGGGTGTGACAAAAGGCGACCAGATCAAGGGGTTGGGAATTGACCTGCAGCACCTTTGCCTCGATTTTGCCGATCACCAGAATGTCGTCGATCATCTGGGTCATACGTTCGACGTTGTCTTTGATGCTCAGCAGGTAGTTGGTTTTGTCTTCCGGGGTAAGCTGGCTGTCGTAGCGGTTGAGGGAAGACACCGCCAGGGCAATGGTGTTCAGAGGGTTTCGGAATTCGTGGCAGACCATGGCCACGAAGCGCGATCGCATCTCGCTCAATTCCCGCAGCTGATGATTGGCCTGGCGCAACCTGGCGGTGCGCTCCTGCACCTTGTGTTCCAACTCCTCGTTGGTGCGCTGCAGGACTGCTTCGGCCCAGCGGCGTTGGGTGATGTCCCGAAAGGTGACCACGGCCCCAATCAGGTTTCCCGCTTCGTCGTGCATGGGGGTGCTGATGTATTCCACCGGAAAGCTGGTGCCGTCCTTGCGCCAGAACACCTCATCGGTAATGCGTCGCACGCTGCCGTCTTGAAACGCGGCGTAAATGGGGCAGGCTTCCCGGGGATAGTGGCTGCCATCGGGATGAGAATGGTGCAGCACCGCATGCATCGATTGACCGACCAGGTCTTCCATGGGCCAGTCGATCATGGCGGCGGCGGCGGGGTTCACAAAGGTGACGTTGCCGTCCAGATCAAGCCCGTAAACCCCTTCCCCAACGGCGTTTAGGATGAGCTGATGCTGGCGGCGCAGCTGCTCTAGCTGTTGGGCTGTGGGTGCTGCCTTTCCCTCAGAGGCATTGGGGCCGTTGGTTGGGTTGCGGTAATCCGTTGTCATAGGGGTGGGGCTCTGGCCGTAACTCGAAGATTGGCACGAATCCTTTGCAGAGTAGCCACTCGGCGAGGTTGCCTTCAAGGTTTTAAACCTTGTCCAAGTCCAGAAGGGGAGTTTTGCCTGAAGGAAAGCTCCACCTCTGGACTTGGTATCGCTCACAGTTTGTATTGCAGGATACTACGGACTAATCCCTTAAAGATTACTAAAGAAAAGATAAAACATTTCAATCATCACTATAAACCGTACTGTCCCATGATTTAGAGCCAGTGCATAAATATTGTTTTGTTTAAGGGTTCTATGGTCCAAATTGTCTTTCCGGAGTCGTCATGAAGACCGTACTCGTGATTGAGGACGAAGCCCAGACTCGAAATATTTTTTTGCAATGTTTAGAGTTTGAAGGCTTTCGCGCCCTGGGTGCAGAAAACGGCACAGGCGGCATTGAACTGGCCCAGAATCACCATCCGGATCTGGTGGTTTGCGACATTATGATGCCCGATATAGACGGCTATTCCGTGTTGTCTACCCTGCGTAAATCAAGGGACACGGCGGCGATTCCCCTCATATTTTTGACGGCAAAAGTCACCATGGCGGACTTACGCCAGGGCATGGAATTTGGGGCAGATGATTATCTCACTAAACCCTGTACCGTAGAACAATTTTTAGCCGCTATTAATACCCGCCTCAATCGGCAGGAGCAGCTGGCCCGGCTATACCAGCAGAAGCCGCCCAGCGCGACTCATACCAAAGCCTCAAAGGCTGACTACGAGGGAAATCCATTATCTCCTAAAGAAACAGACATTTTCCCAGATTGCCTAAAGTTAGCGGCGGTATTTCACTTCATTGAAGAGAACTTTCATCGCTCGATTAACCTTGGCGATGTGGCCCAAAAAGCCGGATATTCTGCAGCCTACCTGACAAATTTAGTCCAATCGGAAACAGGGCGCAGTGTCAAACAATGGATTATTGAACGGCGCATGGCTGAGGCGCGAGAGCTATTAAAACACACTCAACAGACTGTTCGACAGATAGCAGAAGCTTCGGGCTACAGCGATGCGGGCTATTTTGCCCGACAATTTCGTCAGTTCCATGGGGCTACTCCCCAGGCCTGGAGGCAAAATCTGTAGCGGAAATGACAGATTTGATTGTTTTTTGAGGGAGTTCAATAATATCCGAAAAAAGTCCCATCAGGTTCAAAAATTTATCCAATGTATTTCTTTCGGCAAGTTGGTAAATTGGCAGCAAACAGGCTTGCCAGCTAAGCAAATTAGGTTTTAGTTGAGTTCGCACCGTGGAGTTCAGGTAGACAAAATTATGGTTTTTACTGCAGCGACACAATCGACCCAAAAGTGGGGCAATCTTAACTGCGATCGCGGAGAACTCTCTGACTTGCAGCTGGCCTGCATTATCTGCGGTGGGTATCACTCCACCCTGGATCACTGGGAGTTCATGCAGACCATGCCCAAAGACCCGGTGGACATGGTGGATGACCTGGTGAAAATGGGTCTCTACAAAGAAAATCAGCTGCGGGCGGCTGACAGCGTTAACGCCTATGAACTGCGGAAAGCGCTGTTCCTCAAAACCGTCGGTCGGGGCGACCCCAAGCGGGAAAAGTTAATTCTGGGGCTGTGTCAGCAGGCGGGCGGTTTAGAAAATGCCTTTGCCGCCGCTTTTGGTCCCCAGGCTGGCCTCTTCTTCTCCGACTCCATCCGCAACAGCGGTGCTAGTCGGCGGGAGTTCCTGAAAAATATGGCTGTTGGTGCAGCTTTAGTCACATTGGCCAGCTGTGCCGGGGGCGGCGGTGAACCGGTGACCGAAGACATTCCCGATGAGCCTGTAGATACCAGCAACCTGGAGAAAACCGAACTGCAGGTTGGGTTTATTCCCATCACCTGCGCTACCCCCATTATCATGTCTGAGCCCCTGGGCTTTTATCAGAAGTACGGCCTCAATGCCAAAGTGGTGAAGATGCCCAGCTGGGGTGCGGTGCGTGACTCGGCCATTGCCGGGGAGCTGGATGCTTACCACATGCTGGCCCCCATGCCCATCGCCATGACCCTCGGCCTCGGCTCTGCCTCCTTTGGGGTGAAGCTGGCCAGCATTGAGAACATCAACGGTCAGGCCATTACCGTGGCCGAACGGCACAAGGGGGCGGTGAATGGCCCTGCCGACTTCAAGGGCTTCACCATCGGCGTGCCCTTCCCCTACTCCATGCACAACCTGCTGCTGCGTTACTACCTGGCCACGGGTGGTCTCGATCCTGATGTGGATGTGAAGATTCGTCCCGTTCCCCCGCCGGATAGCATTGCCCAGATGGTGGCGGGCGACAT
>CAZPYG010000236.1:0-7105 GCA_964590465.1 uncultured bacterium
CTATCGCAGCTCCAAAACCCTTAATTCTTCATGAACCCCTGAAGGCTTACGAATTATTTTGGTGGGAACGGCAACGGGGATTCTTGTTTTCGGAAAGGCTTCTATAAGACATTTAGCTCTACGTATCTTATTGTTTTGGAATAACTCAGTTCCTTGGAATTATTCAAGTTTTCTCGATTATGCCTGCGAGCGGGTATTTCTTCAGAAAGTTGGTGGCAGCTATATCTTTGTTCATCGTTTGCTACTTGAACATTTTGCCCAAATGAAATTAAAGGAGTAGTTAGATAGCCATGCCCCAACCCTCTTCCCCTCCTCCTCACCAAAAGACAAATGTCACTGATTCTTCTGTCAAGGGTCAGATAGGGCAGGCTGGGCGTGACCTCTGGCAACTTCAGGTGCTATTTGGAGGAGAACAAGAACGACTTCAGCAAGCCCAGCAAAATCGTCAGGCTTTAATTGATAAAGTCAGAAATTTCTGGGTTAAGGGTGTTTTAGAAAAATCTCTGCATCAGCAGGTCCTAATTCAACTGGATCTGGAAAACCGTACAGATTTTGTAGATCAACCATTCAATGTTGAGTTAGTAACATCAGCCCAAGCTCAAAAGAAACTTCCTGCTGGTACGAAAATAGTTGATCTCTTTAATGATCTGGGGCAGGGAGGTACACTTCTCATCTTAGGAGAGCCAGGGGCAGGTAAAACAATCAGTCTTTTAGAGCTTGCCAGGGATTTACTTGATCAAACTGAAAATGTGGAAAAATATCCAATTCCAGTAGTTTTCAATCTCTCTTCATGGAAAAATCAGGCACTGGAAGATTGGTTGATGCAAGAATTAAGAGAAAAATATCAAATTGGCAAAAAATACAGCAAAGAATTCATAAAATATGAAAAGCTAACTTTGCTCCTAGACGGATTAGATGAAGTCCCTAGCATCCTACGGAACAACTGTGTAATAGCAATAAATTCCTTCACTCAGAAGTTGGGAAGTACTAAAGTTGTAGTTTGTAGTCGTAGCCAAGACTATAAGATTCTTTCACAGAAGAGGAATATTTGACTTGTTTTTTTGAAATTTATATCAAACGAATGCTTTTTCGTCGTCAGTCAAAATCAAAGCTTTACAAGGACCAGCAGACTAGATTTTGGCTTTCTTTCTTGGCCGACCGAATGCTCCAAGAATCTCAATCTATATTCCTAATTGAAAAGATGCAACCCAATTGGTTGTCTAAAAAAAATCAGAGCCATTTATAGAGCCGCTAATTTTTTATGTGGACTAACAGTTGGAGGTTTATTTCTTTACTCAGGATTTTCATTTTTTACATTTTTAGGGGTCTTTATTGGGGGACTAGTTGGTTTATCTGCCTCAAAAATAAAGCCAGTTGAAACTTTTAGGTGGGATTTAAAAAGAGCTTTTTTAGGCTTTATTGCAGGTTATTCGTTTGCTCTAACAATAAATTTGGCAGTTTTAATTTATCTCCTTGCTTTTTCCAATTCAATCACTCGTATAGATGGGGCCGAAGTCAGCGAAATCACCCTGAGCTTTGGGCTCAGCATCGACGTGCAAACCGGTATGCCCTACATCGCCAACGGCAGAGCCAGTTGCAGCACCGAAATTACCGTCAAGTGCGAGTTTCCTAAAAAAGAGTAGCCTAAAGCTCTTCCCCTCCTGGGAGGGGCGCAGGGGTGGGTTATCCAGCGCAATCATCAACCTTTTTGACTGAGAAAGCCATTTTCGTGCCCAGTCTGACCCACCCCGCCCTGCGGGCACCCCTCCGTAGGAGGGGATGGTTGAGGCATTTTTCGACTCAGAGGGTTACTCTTCTTCAGGCACAATTAATTTCCTGACGGGTTCAGACGTTTCTGTACCGGGGTTCTCTCCCTGCGGCACCGCAACATCCCGTTCCGTCTTTGTCGGTGTACGGGGATCATCCGGGTCTAGTTCTTCATTGGGAGCAGAAGGCACAACCAACTTCCGTACCGCTTCATCCTCTGATGGACCTTGAGGTTGATTCATAACTCTCACCTGTTATACTTCAGCCGGTTGCTTCTGGTCTCGCCAGCGTTCATAAGCTTCTTTATCGCCTCCGAAGGAATCGACAGACACCTGCCTTTCCGGCATCGGCTTGAGTGGGGCGTTCATAGGGTTATAGGTGCAATAGCACACCACCACTGACTCAAACTCACCCATCGGCACTTCTGGGGTGTAGGTTTCTACTCGGGTTACCTCCCAATCTCCCTGACGGTAATGGGTCTTTTCTTTGGAAAAATCGGGATCTGCCAATTGCTCCACCCTTACAAATTCAGGGGGACGATAACCAACCTCAGGGATGGCTCCATCTGTAGCGTCAAAATGTTCCGCCAGAATCTTGGTGAGGGCTTGGGTGTGTTCGAGCTTTCGCTGCTCCCAGCCCGGTTGCCGCTTCTCGGCTTTGAAGATAATCCACCTAGTCATCCTCATCCTCCTTGCCTTCACGTTCTTTATACCAGTCGGGGAACTCGGTTTTTCCATCAAATACACAATCGACTGGCAAAATCTCTGAGCCGTTCAACTCAACGCTGACCAGCCGCCAACGGTATTTTTAATCCATCTCTTCACAACAATCGGCATCTGCCGCAGCATGGCGAGATTTATCGTCATTGGGGTCATACCGTAACCAGCGGGGATTCGGCATGAATCCTGTGCTCCTTGATCAGGTTATACAACAGACAACAAAGCTTCCAGCGAAATTCTCAACTAAACTAAGCTAGGAACTTCCATAGGACAAATATACTGCTAATGGAGATCGTGGCCATAGGATTTAGCTTCAGGATTCTGACTTACCCTATAGATTAGGTGCCGGAGGTCATCTGAGAGCCCTGGCTCAAGAGCTGGTTTTGATTTGGGAAACTACCGAAGCTTCTGAATGGAAAGATTCTCTCGACTGGATTCCTTTCTGACACTTTTGGTAGTTTAGTCCAACTCTACTGCCCCCAGTGCCTTTAGCGTTGTCCGTTGTGCTGCCGTTAGTCCAGTCGCGCCTCGAATGTTCATACCCTCATAGGGTCGAGCCGCCCGCAGGGTCTGGAGACAGGTGTCTGTCTCCACATCCCAGAGCTTAATGGTCTCATCCTCACTGCCGCTAATAACCACTGGCTCTGTCGGGCTAAAAGCCACTGACCAAACCGTTTTGACGTGTCCATGAAGGACAGAAATCTCTGCGCCTGTCCTCCCATCCCAAACCCTGATGGTCTGGTCATCACTGCCACTAACTAGATATTGACCATCCAGGCTAAAGGCCAGCGATCGCACCCGCTGCCCATGCCCCGCCAACGTCTGCAAACACTCCCCCATCCTCCCATCCCAGAGCTTAACGGTACAGTCCCCACTACCACTGGCCAACTGCCCATTGGGACTAAACGCCACTGCCGCGACAAACCCTTCATGCCCCTCAAAAACCTGAATTTGCTGCCCTGTTTCGACATCCCACACCACGACCGTCTGGTCATCTCCCCCACTGGCCAGAGTGCCCCCATCCGGACTGAACGCCACCATTTTGACTCGATGGGCATGGCCTTCTAGCGTCTGCAAGCACTCTCCCGTCTGGCTATCCCACAGCTTCACCGTCTGGTCATGACTGCCGCTGGCCAGCAGTGCTCCATCTGGACTAAACGCCACCGCCGTTACCCAACCCCGATGCCCCTGCAGGGTCAGCAGGCATTCTCCCGACTGGTAATCCCACAGTTTGAGGGTCTGGTCATCGCTGATGCTCACCAGGGTTTGCCCGCTGGGGCTAAAGGTTGCCAGCCATACCCGCTGGTCATGGCCCTGCAAAGTCTTCAGGCAATCTCCGGTTTCAAGATCCCAAAGACGGATAGTTTTGTCTTCGCTGGCAGTCGCGACCCTATCGCCTTTGGGACTGTAGGCTACCGACCAGACTTCGCTGGCATAGTTCAGGGCAGGTTGAATGGCTTCTCCCGTCGCCAGGTCCCACAATTTGACGGAGTTGCGATCGCTGCCGGTAGCGAGGGTTTGACCGCTGGGGTGAAGTGTGATCGCCAGCGCCCAATTCACCGGAATCTCAAACACCTCTCGACATTTCCCTGCCGCAGCATCCCACAGGCGCACGGTGCCGTCATCGCTGCTGCTGATCAGGGTTTCTCCATCTGGGGTGAAATCCACCGAAAACACCCGTCCCTGATACCCCTCCAGAATTTGAAGACACTCCCAGCTTTCTGTATCCCATACCCGAATCGTCTGGTCATGGCTACCGCTGGCTAAACAACGCCCGTTCTCCTCTGGAGACGCTCCGCGTTGGCGTAGCCTGTCCGGAGGACAAACAGGGCTAAACGCCAGAGACTGCACCGGGCCACTGTGCCCCCGCAACGTTTTCACACATTGTCCCGTTGACCTATTCCACACCCGAATCGTCTGATCATAACTACCACTGGCCAGCCATTGCCCATCGGGACTAAACGCCAGAGCCTGCACCCAGCCCGTATGGCCCTTGCAGGTTAATAAGGGACGAATATCATCCACATCCCACAGACAAACCTCATACTCAAGCCCTGTCGCCAGGAACCTTCCATCCGGGCTAAACACTGCCGAAAACAGGCTGCCCAGGGTTTGGGTAAAGACCGATTGAGACAAATCTGCTTCCGCGAAATTCACCCCCTGCAAATTCAACCCGCCCAGATAAGCCTGACGCACCGCCAAGCCCGAAAAGTTAAAGGGCTACATCTCGAGCTTGAGCTGCCCTAACAGATTGATTAAATTACCGGCTCCATAGCCTCCCTGGCCAACCGGGCTCTGTCTCAATTCCGACAGGGTTTGCTGCAAACAAGCCTGAACAGCCTCCCTGCTCCCCGGTTGCGCCCACAGCTTTTCCGCCAATGGTTGCAGAATCAGCCGCACCTGAGACTGCCTCAAATAATCCTTGCTTTGAGCTTTGATCAGCGCATGGGTATTGATGAAATCCGGCTTGCCCTGGCTCAGTTCCGCAAAGACCTGCTCAATCAGATTCTCCGTCACATACTCCATCACCACCGGCTGTTGGGTAAAGCTGAGAGGGTGGTGTCCCCCTGGCAATCGCCTTTCAATTAACGAACGCAACTGCAGAGATTCAAGGGCTTCCAAGAGGGACCGAGGAGCGATTGAATTCCCCAAATCCGCCTGTAACTCAGCCAGGGGCATCCATTCCCGCTGAATCGCCAGCCAGGACATCACCTGCTTTTCCAGCACAGAAAGACGGCTGAACTGCTGCTCCAGCAAGTCAGCGATATCCCCAAAAATCACCGTTCCCTGCTGCAAAAACAGAGCCGCGTCACCACCAAACAATTCCTGGATGGTAGTCGCCACAATCTTCAACGCCAGGGGATTGCCCCCATAGTGAGCCACCAGAGCCTGACTGGCTTCCGCAGAAACAGCAAAGCCCTTTTCCCCCAACACCGCCTGCCCCGCCGATTGGGGCAACCCCGTCAGCCGCAAGGACCGCATCGGCAAATCTGGGCCTTCCTTCGTGCCCAGGCTCTTGAACTTCTCTCGGCTGGTCAGCACCAGACAACTTTGATGCCGGGTTTCCCCCACGCTTCTAAAAAGCTGACCATACCCCTCATACCCAGGGCTAAACTGTCCCGTCTGCTGCTCCCCACTCAATAGGGACTCTGCATTGTCCAGAATTAGCAAACAGCGAGCCTCGCGCAAAGAATCAACCAGGCAGGAGATCTGAGCATCTAAGGATTCGGGCATCTCCCCCACCTGCTGGTCAGACAAAACCCCGATGACATCCCGTAACAACTCGTCTACCGGAGGGGCATTTCGCAGCGATCGCCAGACTAAGACCTCAAATTCGTTCTGAACCTGCTCCCCCAGCCTGACCGACAACGCCGTTTTCCCAATCCCTCCCATGCCCACCAGAGTGATCAGACGGCACCGATCCTGGATTACCCACTCCCGCAACCGGGCCAGCTCATCTTCCCGTCCGTAGAAGGTGGACACATCCAGAGCCTCGCCCCAGTCCTGGCGCAACTTCTGAGGCGGCTCTCCCTGCGGAAGCGCTCCCACATCGCCCTCATCTGCCTGGGGCTCATCCTTCGTGGCCAGCTTCGATTTCAGGGGACGGCGTTCCTCCCACTCCACCTCAAACTGCCGGAGGTTCGCCTCCATCTCCTGCCTGCGATACCAGAAGTTGAGGGTAAAGTGCCAGTCCTCGGCTCCCTGGGTAGCAGCGCGGTTATCCTCCAGCACCTCCATAAAATCCTCTAACCGCTTCAGGGATTCCTTAATTTGCTCCCCCGTCAACACCCCTTCGTAACGATCTTTGGACGTTAGCTCCTGCAAAAAGCGCACCTTCGTCTGCACTACCAGGCGCTTGTCGCTCTGCCAGTTCACCCGAATGGGAATGGTATCGGCATCATGCAGATCGAAGTTGGCAAGGGCAATCAACGCCTCAAACAGCCGCTTCGCCCGCTTTTTTGCCTGTGGTCCATAGTTTGGTCGCGCCATTGATGCCCCTCAATTGCAGAGGAACTTCGGGGAATCCCCTAAGCCGAGCGTTATCCCCGAGGTCTTGTGTCCTTGATTTTATAGGACTTTCGGTGAGTGCGAGGAGAGAGGACTATCTACAAACTTTTTAATCCCCAATCTCCAGTTGGTGATGGCGGAACGCCTTTGGCTGTATGTGCTGTTGCCTACTCTGGCAGCTCAGTTGAGCTACCCGGTTGACGTACTTGATGGCCTGCGACTTTCTATCCCCCTGCATCATATGCTTGACGGTCGGACTCCCCGCCGTCAGCATTAGGGCAATCTCTTTTTGACTCGCCCCCGCTTCAAACGCTCGCCGCCCGACTTTGAAATCCAACTCAGCCGGGTTGGAGCAGCTGACCTCCCGAGAATACTGTTGCCACATCTGCAAGCACCGCTCTCGGACTGAAATTTCCCGAGGTGGAGATGGACTGCGAATTTCTCCCTCAAAGCCGGAATTGGCTCCTACGAATCCAGACGATTCTTTGACGCTAGTGGTTCCAGGCTGCTGCGCATCTCGCTGCCGTCGATTTTGTTGTCCAAGTGCTTTAAGGAATCCATCAACTGCTGCTGCAAGTCGAGTTCGGTCTTGAGCTGATTGTTCCAACTGC
>CAZPYG010000237.1:0-6974 GCA_964590465.1 uncultured bacterium
CCAGTAGCTTCGGCGAAGTCGATGTTCTTCAAATCCACCCAGAACACATTGGGAGAATAAACCGACTCAAAGTAATAGAGTCGGTCCTTGTGGTCAGCCACCACCCGCCATCGCGTGGTTGAGAGGTTGGGCTGATCATCGACAGAAATGCCCCAGGGAGCCGACGCATTGCGAATCACACTAAAAACCGCTGCCGCCGCTTCACGGGTATCGTTGGTTTTGGGAATGGCGTTAATCAGAAAACTGGCCCGAGCGAATCGGTCCTCAGCCCGGCTGGTGCCGGGGAGAAAGACCGTACCATCGACGCGTCCCCAATAGCGGGTGATGGCGAGTTGATCCTCAAAGCGGGGTTCATTGGTCATCACCTGATAGGCGCGATCGTGGTGAATCGTCAGTTCGCCGTCGATCCACTCAAGAATGGCGCTATCCCCCGTCGCATCAGATAGGGACAGATGCACCGTCGTCATGCGGCCCGGCATTCCCGGCACTTCGCCAGTTACGGCATGGAGTGGGGTTGCCTCCACATGGGCCACCGCTTCGTCCACCGTCGCAAACTGGTCCAGAAAATACTGCGCCCAGAGGGACAGCGACAGCCGTGGGGTCTCACCATCATCCTGCGGATAGTCAGCATCCACCTGCCAGAGTAGGTTAGTGACGAGTCCGGCCTCGTTCATGCCATCCACGGTAGAGATGTCATACCCGGAGACGATAAGGCTGCCATAGCGAGAGGTCCATTCCACGGAACGAGGCCCCGCCGACCCATGGCGTTCCATGCCTCGGGGAAAAATCCAGAGATTACTGGTAATTTCAGCCTTCCAGTCAAAGGTGCGACCGGTGAGGTAGCGATCTTCAAGACCGTGATAAACAGCACGGGTACAGGCTTCCACCGCTGGAGCAGGCAGCAGACTGCTGATCAGAGCAACCAGGGCAAAAAATCCGCCACGGGCAATCGGTAACATCGGACAATTCTCCCAACACATACATTTTCTCTTTGATAGTACGGCATCGCCTTCGAGACACAGAAATCAACCGTAATGCTAACCTGATAATGATTATCATTCCAATTTTACTCTGCCATGGTTAGCCAACTGCCCCGCGTGCCCACGAAAGCGTCTGCTCCGGTTAGCGATTCGCAACATTTGCAGCGACTTCGTCATACCTGTGCCCACGTTTTGGCCATGGCGGTGCAAACCCTGTTCCCAGAGACCAAAGTCACCATTGGCCCCTGCACCGATACGGGGTTTTACTACGACTTTGACCGGGCTGACCCGTTTACGCCTGAGGATCTAGAACGCATTGCAGCCGAAATGCGGCGGATCATTCAGGCGAATCTGCCGATCATTCGCGAAACGGTGGAACGGGATGACATCCGGGCTGAGATTGAACAGCTGAACGAGCCCTACAAGCTAGAAATTCTCGATAGCATTGCTGCCGATGAGCCGATTACCCGCTACTACATCGGCTGTCCTGACCCGCTGCCCGTTACCGTAGAACCTTCTCTGTTCGACCTGCCACCAGCCCTCAATGACGGTAAGGCTCCCTGCTGGTGGGATTTGTGCGCGGGTCCCCACCTGAGCCGCACTGGCGAACTGCATCCTGACGCGTTTGCCCTGGAAAGTGTGGCTGGAGCCTATTGGCGGGGTGACGAGACGCAACCGCAACTCCAGCGTATTTACGGCACCGCCTGGGAAACCCCAGAGCAACTCAAGGCTTACCTGGAACAAAAGGAGGAAGCCAAACGCCGCGACCATCGAAAATTGGGCCAGACCTTGGATCTATTCAGCATTCAAGAGGCTGCCGGGGGTGGGCTGGTGTTCTGGCATCCCAAAGGAGCCCGCATGCGCCTGCTGATCGAAGATTACTGGCGTCAGGCCCACCTACAGGCAGGATACGAGCTGCTCTACACCCCCCACATTGCCAACCGCGACCTCTGGCAAACCTCCGGGCACCTCGACTTTTACCAGGAGAATATGTTTGAGCAGATGGCGGTGGAAGCGCAGCCATATCAGCTCAAACCCATGAACTGTCCGTTCCATGTGCTGACCTATCAGCATCGGCTCCATTCGTATCGGGAGCTGCCGATACGCTGGGCCGAACTGGGCACGGTATATCGCTATGAGCGCTCCGGGGTGCTCCACGGCCTGATGCGCGTGCGCGGGTTTACCCAGGATGATGCTCATATTTTCTGTTTACCCGATCAGGTGACCGAGGAAATTTTGGGAGTGCTGAACCTGACCGAACAGATTCTGTCAGACTTTGGCTTTACCGACTATGAGGTGAATCTCTCCACCCGTCCCGCCAAGTCCGTGGGCAGTGACGACATTTGGGAATTGGCGACTTCGGCGTTGAAGAAAGCGCTAGATATTAAAGATTGGGCCTACGTGGTTGATGATGGGGGCGGTGCCTTCTACGGTCCCAAGATCGACATCAAGATTAAGGATGCCATCGGTCGGCTGTGGCAGTGTTCCACGATTCAAGTGGACTTTAACCTGCCGGAGCGGTTTGATTTGAACTATGTCGCGGCGGATGGCTCTCGGCAGCGCCCGATTATGATTCACCGGGCCATTTTTGGCTCTTTGGAGCGCTTCTTCGGCATCCTGGTGGAGAACTATGCCGGGATTTTTCCCCTGTGGCTGGCTCCGGTACAGGTACGACTGTTGCCGGTGAGTGATGCCCAGCGAGACTATGCTAATCAGGTGGCCCAGACCTTGCAACAAGAAGGATTTCGGGTAGAGGTCGATGCCAGCGGCGAGCGTTTGGGTAAGCAAATTCGCACCGCAGAACTAGAGAAGATTCCAGTTATTTCTGTGATCGGTCAGCGAGAGATGGATGCTCAGACATTGGGCGTTCGCACCCGTCAGAGTGGAGATTTGGGAGCGCTGACGGTGCCTGAGGTCGTCGAGAAACTGCAAGGGGCGATCGCTCAAAAGACTATCTGTTAGTTGCTATTTCCGGTTTGTAAAAAGTCAAAGTGAACGAGTGAAGTTTCACGGAGCCGTGCAAGTAATCAAATAGTGAGGTCAACATCCATGGCTACTGTCCAACATTACGCAACCAATTACCTGGAAAACGTCAAGGTGATGCTGATTTCTCCGAGTCAAACTCTGGAGTCATCGGCGGTGGAATATTGCATCGCCAGTGGGTATGTCAAAATCATGCCTGCTGATGGCCGCACCTTAATTACCCACATCAGTAATGTGGTGATTGAAGTGACCTGATGTGGCAAGCGTAATGTCCACAATAGGGTCTTCTTGAGAGGGTTATCATGGCTTCCTATACGGTCACTTCACTTAAATCGGAGCTAAATTCTCATGGTTGGCGTTTAACTCCGCAACGAGAAACGATATTACATGTCTTTCAAAATCTTCCCGGAGGTGACCATCTGAGTGCTGAGGAACTTCACGATTTATTGCATCAACGTGGGGAGTCAATCGCTTTGTCCACAATCTACCGAACCGTTAAGTTAATGGCGCGAATGGGCATCCTGCGAGAACTGGAGTTAGCAGAAGGACACAAGCGCTACGAACTCAATCAGCCTGTTCCACATCATCACCATCATTCGGTTTGTATTCAGTGCAATCGTACCATTGAATTTAAGAATGATTCCATTTTGAAACAAGCGATTAAACAAGTAGAAAAGGAGGGGGTTCAGTTAATTGATTGTCAGTTAGTGGTGCATACTATTTGTCCTGAGGCAATACGTATGGAATGGCCCTCTGCACTACCCAGTCATTGGTCCTGTCCGCGAGAGATTGAAACAGGCACTAATTAAATTAGGGAAGATTAGTTCGTTTCAAGCACACCGAGACACCTGCGCCGTTTTTAGCACAATCTGATCAATGGCCTGCGTCATGGTAGAAGGATTTGGATAATGCATCTGCCGTTGCCGATCGAACAACTCCGGCGAACTATGTCATCGCGATCGACTGATCTCCTATCAATAATAGGCCAACGGCAGCTTCGGGGGGGGAGAAGGTGCAGGTACGGTTTTGGACATGGCGCTTCAACCTAGGACGGGACGACTTGCCTCACTTTCTAAAGATAGGTGGATCATTCTTTGGCAAGCTATTAAGAGAAGATGAGGTACTGGGAGGATCGGAAGCAGGGTTTTCCTGTCTGGCATGGCTACCCAGTAGAGGGACATTTAGCCGCTGGCGGCAACAAGGTGAATTGTTGGTTTAGTTTGCTTGCATGGAGGCTTAAGGAAAAATTAAATCAGCTCATTTTTCTATCGAATAGACTCAACCAACACAGCTGTCGCCATTAGACAAACGATTACAATGGTTATTTGAACCACCTCTTGCATAAAAAAGGTGATTAGTATTTCAACCAGTGGAGATAATCCTAAAGCCAGCGATAGCAAGCAGGCTACTCCTAGCCCAAATAGACTGAGTAGAAAATATTTAAGAACCTTGCTGGCGAATCTAAATAACCAGCCATGCTGATGGGGATTGTGCATCACAATTTCTCCTCCACTTATTCAACTAAATGGCGAACCAGGAAACCATCTGCTGAATCACTCCCAGTAGTCCCAATTGATTGACGTTAGAACCACTAGGAACGGACATCTGTGATTGAATTAAGTCATCGCCAACGGCAATCACCAGCAGCGTTAATCCTTCTCTGCCAATCACCTTTACGAACGTGCCTGGCAACGCCTCCGTGTGAGTGTTGGGCTGGTAAAATCGGGCAAACCATGTAGTCGCCATAAACCGGATTCGTCCCCGCTGCTGTTGGGTAATAGTTTGCTCGACTTCACCGATCGCAGCTTGAGGGAAAAACTCGATGGTTTCTGGCGCAAATATCAGGCTCATCGCTGAAACTCCTGTAACTCTTAGGTTTGATGCCCTCAGTGTGCGATTTCAAACCCTTTGAGACCAGGGAAGATCCAGTCGTTAGCTCCGAAATTAAGTCTTCTTTGAGACAATCAATCCCGTTACATAACCTATCTACCTTTCGGCGTTGAGAGAGTTTAGCCTCAATCCGGATTGAGTTCACTTAAAATAGGGAAAACCCGCCTATCTTCCCGAAGGTCGGGTTTTAACTTCGGTACCCGAATCTCTCACTGAAAATCACCGATGACTTCAGGACAGCCCAAGCGCAAACGAGGTGTTGTACTCACCTCAACTGGACAGCAGAAACTCCAGGATGCAATCAGAGCCAGAGAGGAGCAGGACAACTTCGGCGACAAACTGACGATCGAAGAACTGAGCGACCGCACCAAGCTAGATGCGGGCACGGTTGCCAAAGCCTTGGACTGTGAGGAGGGGGTTGACCGTCGCACGTTAGAGCGATTCTTCCAAGCCTTCAACCTGGAATTAACCCAGGACGACTACGGGAAGCTGACTTCCACCAGTGAAAACCGACTGACTAGAGAGACCCGGATTGACTGGGCAGAAGCGGTTGATGTTTCCATCTTTTACGGGCGCACGGTCGAATTAGAAACCCTGGAAAGATGGGTTGTTTCTGACCACTGCCGTTTAATCGCACTACTTGGGATGGGGGGAATTGGCAAGACCAGCTTGGCTGCAAAATTAGGGGAGAAAGTACAGGATGAATTTGACTATGTGGTGTGGCGATCGCTGCGTAATGCGCCTTCAAGCCATGAGCTTCTGACCAGTTTGATTCGATTCCTGTCAAACCATCACGATGATTTACCTGCAACCTTGAATGGTCAAGTTTCTCAGCTAGTTGAATGTCTTAACCAAAACCGTTGTTTGATTATCTTAGATAATGTTGAAGCCATTTTGCAAGGAGGACAGCGGGCAGGACTGTATCGCCAGGGATATGAGGACTACCGCGAGTTGATCAGGCGTTTAGGAGAATCGTCTCATCGCAGTTGTTTGATTCTGACTAGCCGAGAAAAGCCAAGGGAAGTTGGATTGCTAGAGGGAAATCTTCGCCCGGTTCGCTCATTACAACTGTCAGGTCTGGAGCAAGAAGATGGGCAAAAGATATTGCAGGCAGAGGGAACTGCTGGCTCTGAAACTGAGCAACAGCAGATTCTGAAACACTATGCAGGGAATCCTTTGGCATTAAAAATTGCTGCTACCACCATTCAGGATTTGTTTGGTGGAAGCATCACAGAATTTATCGCCCAAGGTACCTCCGTATTCGGCGATATTCGCGATCTTCTGGATCAGCAGTTCAATCGTTTGTCTGAATTAGGAAAATCAGTCATTTACTGGTTAGCGATTAACCGGGAGCCCGTTTCACTGACTGAATTACGAGAAGATATGGTTCTACCGATCGCACCCCCGAAATTGTTGGAGGCTTTAGACTCTTTGGGACGTCGATCGCTAATTGAGAAGAATGAAGCCCTTTTCACTTTGCAACCCGTTGTCATGGAGTATGTTACTGAGCAACTTGTTGAGCAGGTATGCCTGGAAATCTCAACTCAAAACATTGCTCTCTTTAACAGTCATGCACTTATCAAAGTTACATCAAAAGACTACATTAGAGAAACTCAAACTCGTTTAATTCTTAAGACTATAACTGAGCAATTACTGAGTCATGGAAATGATCAGCTATTTGAAAATCAGCTAAGGCAGATTCTCTCGCAACTCCGCAAGAGATCTCCTGTAGAACCAGGTTATGTGGGCGGGAATATATTCAATTTGCTTTCCTATCTGGAAACTGATCTTAGCGGCTATGACTTTTCAGACCTTCGCATTTGGCAGGCTTACATGAAAGGGATCCGTCTCCATTACGTCAATTTTTGCAACAGCGACCTTTCAAAATCTACTTTCACTGAAACTCTCGGCTCTGTCAGTGACGTGGCGCTTAGTCCAGATGGGAAACTGATTGCTGCAAGTGATAGCAATTCAGAGATTCATGTTTGGCAAACTAGCGATGGAAAACGAGTTACTACTTGTAAAGGGCATACAAAATCAGCGTCTTCAATTGCTTTCGGTTCAAACGAAAAGACTTTGATTAGCGGTAGTGGTGACAATAAAATCAAGGTCTGGGATGTA